>NZ_JAEHGE010000001.1:653462-967694 GCF_016097415.1 sulfur-oxidizing endosymbiont of Gigantopelta aegis
AAGAACCTTTGAACCCTTCATTGAATTTTTAGAGTCAATGAAAAACCCCATTATTGGTGTTTTAGCCGGTGCGATTTTTACCGGACTGGTGCAGTCATCAGCGGCAACTGTTGGTATTGCAATAGCAATGGCCAGTGAGGGTCTATTAAGCCTACCTGCAGGAATTGCACTGGCTCTGGGGGCAAATATTGGTACCTGTGTCACCGCGATGCTATCTGCATTGGGCAAGCCCGTTGAAGCAGTTCGTGCAGCCGTAGTACATGTTTTATTTAATGTCCTGGGTGTTTTATTATGGATTATGTTTATTCCACAATTAGCAGAATTTGCGATAGCGATGTCACCCGTTACTCAGCAAGTTGCCGGAGAAGCAACTAATTCTGATATTCCACGACAAATTGCTAATGCTAACACCCTGTTTAATGTGATCAATACTATTATTTTTATTGGTTTTACCGGTTGGTTCGCCAAATTAGCTACCCGTCTAGCCCCCACCCCCACGAGGAAAAAGGGTGTGATCATTGAACCCAAATATCTCAATACTGACTCCATTGAAACACCCTCCCTGTCTCTTGGGATGGTGCGCATGGAATTAGGTCACCTGGGTGGATTAATTAATACCATGATACAATCAATTCAACCTGCAATTATTGGCAAAAATCAAAAGCAAATTGATAAAATTATTTCAATGGATAATAAAGTTAAAATTTTGGTTGATGCCATTTTTCAATACATGAGCTTATTAAGAAAAGAGCCCTTAACAGAAAAAGAAAGCATTGATTTTCAAACCATGATGACTGCAACAACGCTGATGGATCAAATTTCTGATGTCATTAGCAATGATCTTTGTGAAACCGCACTCTATTATATTGAAAGTGGGCAAGTGCCAAGTAAAATTACCAGAGAATTACTGAAAAACTACTATCAGGATGTCTGTCATTCAGTACAGGATGCAATCAAAGCAATCAGTAACAATGATCAACTGATTGCTGAAAAAGTAATTCTTAGAAAATCAGAGATAAAAGCTTATTATAATAATCTTTTATCCAGAAAATCCAGTCACCTCGGCAGCGAAGAACCTAACTATCTGGAAAAAGCACGCCAAGAAATGTCCTTAATGGATAAGCTTTTCCGAGTCTATTCACACGCTAGTGGAATTGCTAATGTAGTGTTGCCACAAGCTTTGAAATAAACATAAATTAATCACAATAAAGACTACCGGTGGCCCCTAATTGAGTAATTACAAGGGCTATAGTAGCCCCCGAAAACTGGGCAATGGGTTAAGATATAAGAGCCAACCTAATGGGAAACCTAAAAATAAGAATCTTTATATCCTAGATATTTCCGCTTTGTGCTTCTGACAATTAAATAAGGAAATACTAATTATACAGCTAAGAGACGGGATGGTAACTGACTACCTGAATGCCCATTATGAATTGGTAAACAGCCTCTTCTTTAAAATGAATTAATTTCCCGCTATATGCTATATCCCACATCAATTTATTAAAGATTTAAAATGTCTGTTTACTGGGTATGATACTTTATCACTCTCCCACAATTATAATAATTTTTACACTACAAATTATTCAACAGTCACGCTTTTTGCCAAGTTACGAGGCTGATCAACATCAGTACCTTTAATTATGGCGACATGATAGGAAAGTAGTTGTAGCGGGATGGTAAAAACCATGGGGGCAATAAGTGAGCCAATTTCGCCGACTTTGATCACTTTGATGGCTTCTTCTTCCTCAAGCTCAGCATGGGTGTCGGCAAAGACATAGAGTTTGCCGCCACGGGTTTTGACTTCTTGCAGATTTGATTTGAGTTTGCCAATAAGCTCATTATTGGGGGCAACGGCGACAACGGGCATGTCGGCATCGACTAAGGCCAAGGGGCCATGTTTGAGTTCACCGGCAGGATAGGCTTCTGCGTGGATATAAGAAATTTCTTTCAGTTTTAATGCACCTTCCATGGCAATGGGGTATTGTGTGGCTCTACCAAGGAATAAGGTGTGATGCTTGTCGGAGAAATCTTTTGATAGTTCTTCAATTTCTTTGTCCAGTTTCAGTGCGCTTTCAATTTTACCGGGTAATTTTCGTAATGCACTGACGGCTTCTTTTTCTAAACGAGTATTGCCTTTTTCTTTGGCGACACAAATAACCAGCAAGAGTAGCGCGACTAATTGTGTTGTAAATGCCTTGGTGGATGCAACGCCAATTTCTGGCCCTGCATGGGTCATAAAGGCAAGACTTGACTCTCTTACCAAGGAGCTTTCTGGGACGTTACAAATCACTAATGAATGTTTAGCACCTTGTTTTTTTGCTTCTCTCAATGCCGCTAAGGTGTCAGCGGTTTCACCCGACTGTGAAATGGTGACTATCAATGTTTTGTCATTATAGACTGCTTTTCTATAACGAAATTCACTGGCCACTTCGATCATGCAGGGGATGCCAACGATGCCTTCAAACCAGTATTTTGCGACTAGGCCTGAGTGATAACTGGTACCACAGGCGATGATATAGACTGATTCGATTTCTTTGAATATTTTTTCTGCTTCAAAGCCAAAGGCATTGGTGAACACGTGTTCGTTATCAATACGACCTTCTAGGGTATCTGCCACTGCTTTGGGTTGTTCAAAGATTTCCTTCAGCATATAGTGGCGGTATTCACCCCGCTCAACTGCATCCGCGCTGATTTCACTTTTACGCATGGGACGTTCAACTTCGGTACCACTTGCATCATAAATGACAATTGAATCACGGGTAATGTCTGCAACATCACCTTCTTCAAGAAAGATGAATTGCTGTGTGACGGGTAGTAAGGCTGACACATCTGAGGCAATGAAATTCTCACCAATGCCGATGCCAATCACCAAGGGACTGCCACTGCGCGCGGCAATGAGACGCTCTTCTTTATTATCGATAACACCCAAAGCATAGGCACCGTCCAATTCCTTGATGGTGTCTAATACTGCATGGAGTAAGTCCTTACCCTGAGATTTATATTTTCCGATGAGGTGGACAATGCTTTCACTGTCTGTTTGTGAATAAAAAGTAACACCTTCTGCTTGCAGCTTTGCTTTGATACTTTCATAATTTTCGATAATGCCATTATGAACCAGAGCAACATTATCTTCACACATGTGTGGATGGGCATTATGTTTAGCGGGTTCACCATGTGTTGCCCAGCGTGTGTGGGCAACACCGATGCCACCTTTGAGAGGAATTTTTTCTAATTCATTGGCAAGTTCTGACACCTTGCCCATGGCTCTTTGACGGTTGATGGTTTTATTTTGATCTTGAATTGCCAAGCCTGCTGAATCATAGCCTCGGTATTCCAATCTTCTTAAACCTTCTATTAAAATGGCTTCTACATTACGCTCTGCAATAGCACCTACAATTCCACACATAGTTTTTCCTTTACGCCTTATTCTTTGATGGTCGTTTCCAGCCTTCGATCTTTTTTTGCGGTGCTCTGCTGAAGGTTAGCTTGTTTTCTTCGGCATCTTTATTCAAAGTCGAGCCTGCACCAATGGTAGCACCTTCGCCTATTTCGATTGGCGCAACCAGTGCTGTGTTTGAACCAATAAAAGCATTGTCACCAATTTTGGTGATATGTTTGTATGCGCCATCATAATTACAGGTGATGGTGCCTGCACCCACATTGACGTTTTTACCCATGTGGGTATCGCCGATATAGCTCAGGTGATTTACTTTTGAGCCTTGGGCGATTATGGATTTTTTAATCTCTACGAAGTTGCCTACTTTGGCATTCTCACCCAGTTCGGTATCAGGGCGTAAGCGAGCATAAGGACCTATATTACAGCCATTTCCCACTATGGATTTTTCTAATATACAGTTTTCTAAAATTTCTACATTATCACCAATGATCATATCCTTGATAATGCTATTGGCCCCTATTTTGACATTGTGACCAATTTTACATTGGCCTTCTATGATGACATTGATATCAATAATAACATCCATACCCAGTTCAACTTCACCGCGTAGATCAAATCTTGCGGGATCTTTGAGTGTCACGCCTTGGGTCATTAAACAAATAGCCTGGCGTTTTTGATATTCTCTTTCTAGGTCGGCTAATTGCAGCTTATTATTAATGCCTTCGATTTCTTTATGGTCTCTGACGATGTAGCTATTCACTGTTTCGCCTTCTTTAACTGCTAGTTCAATCAGGTCAGTGAGATAGTATTCGCCCTGGGCATTATTATTACCTATCTGACTGAGCCAGGTTTTTAGTTTTTCACCATTCACTACCATGACGCCGCTATTCACTTCGGTGATTGTTTTAATTTCTTCACTGGCATCTTTTTCTTCGACAATTTTTTCTATTTTATTGTCTGTTCTTACAATACGACCATAACCGCTTGGATTGTCTAAGTTGGCTGTGAGTAAGGCTAAATTTTGCTCAGCCTTGGCTATCAGTAATTTTTCTAGGGTTTCTTTGCTTAATAAGGGTACATCGCCGTAGAGAATCAAGACATTTGCTTCATCATTGATCGCGCCCACAGCCTGTTGTACGGCATGGCCTGTGCCTAATTGCTCTGTCTGCTCACACCAGAGTAGTGATTCATTGCTGAGTGTTTGCTTTACTTGCTCGCCACCATGACCATAAACCAGACTGATGGAGGATGCATCAAGTGCTTTGGCACTGTCTATGACATGTTGCACTAGGGCTTTTCCGGCGAGTTCATGTAATACCTTGGGGGTATTGGAATACATTCGGGTGCCTTTTCCGGCGGCGAGAATGATGACTTGAAGTGGAATCTGTGGCGTATTATGAGTTAAAGGTTCTGACATTGTTTCCTATTCACTTAAATTGACTGACTTTTGTTACAAACTATGGATTACTGACTACGGGAGAGAATTATGCATAATTCTCTATTATTGTATTTATTTATGATATTTTAAAGCTGATTTTTCCTACTATTGCATATTTCGTCACATTACTTCGTATTTCCCCCTTCCAATGTGGGTTTACCCTTGATTTTTGACTCAATAAACACTATATTAACAAATGGTAATATATTAAATAGGTGTTTTATGTATATAAAACGGTTTCTTCTTTTGGCAGCGGTAGCAGCGAATCTCAATTCGACAACTATGCTTTATAATGTCAGTAAGAAACAGGTTGAAGCGGATGCCTCTACTGCCTCTTATCTTTTGAATAATTATTATGATGAGTTTAAGCAACCGTCTGTTATTTCTGACTTTAATAAAAGTACAACATCCGAGTTTATGCAAATAAGAAGCTCCTTGGAACAGTATTATTCTGAATTTTCTATTCAATAAGGTGTTGTTCCATATTGATGCTCTAGGTAAAGAGTGTAGCTTTGGTTTTGATGCGCTTTGGTTTTGTTGCGCTTCGTGCCTCAGCAGCATCCTACGTTTATTTGGTTATAGAATTAGATACATAAATAAAAAAGGCCGTATTAACATACGGCCTTTTTTGTGACTCTTTTTAGCGATAGTTAAACCTTTTTGGCTTAATGACCGCCTTTTTTCTTACGTAGATTTTCTATCATTCTTAATTGTGCAATGGCTTCGGCTAATTGCGCTTCTGCGGCTGCAAAATCAATTTCAGAATCTTGATCACCTAGCATTTCTTCTGCTCTCTGCTTGGCTTCTTGTGCTGCACCCTCGTCCAAATCACTTGCCCTTAAGGCTGTATCTGAAAGAATCGTCACCACATGGGGTTGCACTTCAAGTAAACCACCCGAAATATAGATAGACTCTTGATTACCACCTTGTTCAGTAATGATCACTTCACCGGCTTTCAAGGTTGAAAGTAATTGGGCATGCTGAGGCATAATACCTAAGTCACCCATTTCACCCGGGGCGATAACCATCTCGGCTAAATTAGAGAAAATCTCTTTTTCAGCACTGACAATATTTAGCTTCATGGTCATTGCCATGATGTATCTCCTGCACGTTTAATTCAATGGCACGGCTATTACTATAATTAGTAATAGCCGTGCCAATGTTAACTTTCCAAGCCTACAGTTTTACGCTGCGTTTGCTTTTTCAAGTACTTCTTCAATACCACCAACCATGTAGAATGCTTGTTCTGGTATTGTATCGTGAACACCTTCAATAATTTCTTTAAAGCCACGAATAGAGTCTTTCAAGGAAACGTATTTACCAGCGGTACCTGTAAACACTTCTGCAACGAAGAAAGGCTGTGACAAGAAGCGTTGAATCTTACGTGCGCGGTTTACAGTTTGCTTATCTTCTTCAGATAATTCATCCATACCCAGAATCGCAATAATATCTTTCAATTCTTTATAACGCTGTAAGGTTGTTTGAACGCCACGAGCAACTTCATAATGCTCATTACCAACAATTTGTGGATCAAGCTGACGTGAAGTAGAGTCCAGAGGATCAATCGCAGGATAAATACCGAGTTCTGCAATTTGACGTGATAGTACAACAGTCGCGTCTAAGTGAGCAAAAGTGGTTGCAGGTGATGGATCGGTCAAATCATCCGCCGGTACATAGACCGCCTGAATAGAGGTAATTGAACCCACTTTAGTCGAAGTAATACGTTCTTGTAAGGCACCCATTTCTTCAGCCAGTGTTGGCTGATAACCCACCGCTGATGGCATACGACCTAACAATGCAGACACTTCTGTTCCGGCTAAGGTATAACGATAAATATTATCAATAAATAATAATACGTCGTTACCTTCGTCACGAAAACCTTCTGCAATGGTCAAACCGGTTAAAGCGACCCGTAATCTATTGCCTGGAGGCTCATTCATCTGACCATAGACTAGAGCCACTTTACCTAATACATTGGATTCTCTCATTTCATGGTAGAAATCGTTACCTTCACGAGTACGTTCACCCACACCGGCGAATACTGAATAGCCACTATGCTCGGCAGCAATGTTACGAATCAGTTCCATCATGTTAACGGTTTTACCAACACCTGCACCACCAAATAAACCGACTTTACCACCCTTGGCGAAAGGACAAACCAAATCGATTACTTTGATTCCTGTTTCCAGCAATTCTGCGGTGGCGGCTAAATCTTCATACTTAGGTGCTGCACGATGAATGGAAGCACGTTTGCTTTCACCGACCGGACCTTTTTCATCAATGGGGTTACCCAAGACGTCCATGATGCGACCTAAGGTTTCAACACCAACGGGTACAGAAATAGGTGCGCCTGTTGGTACAACGTCTAAACCACGTTTAACACCATCGGTAGTACCCATGGCAATACAACGAACAATGCCGTCGCCCATTTGCTGTTGGACTTCCAACGTTAAATCATCTTCTGTGACAACCAATGCATCATAGACCTTAGGCAGTGAATCACGTGAAAACTCCACGTCAACGACTGCACCAATGATCTGGACAATTTTTCCTGAACTCATTATTTGGTTCCTTTTTTTAAAACTAAAGGTGCAAATCGCAAAGCTTATTTTTGCCAGCTTTATCTGCACTTTTAACGCTTAAAATACTTAATCTTGTTAGCTAAAACTTTCTAACTCGTATGAGTTTTATACTGCTGCGGCACCCGCAACAATTTCTGAAAGTTCCTGGGTAATGGCTGCTTGTCTGGCCTTATTGTAGACCAATTGTAAGTCATCAATCATGTCACCGGCATTATCAGTAGCACTCTTCATGGCTATCATTCGCGCCGCCATTTCACAGGCCATATTTTCAACCACACCCTGATACACCAATGACTCGATATAACGCATTAATAGCGCATCGATCACTAATTCAGCATCAGGCTCATAGAGATAATCCCAATGGTATTTCATATTAGCTTCATCATCGGGTGCTTTATGATAACGCACTCTATTTTTGCTTGATTCTACCTGGCTTACACCAATTGGAACCATTTGTGCAACAATGGGTTGCTGTGTCATGTTATTAACAAATTTGTTAAAAACAACATAGAAGCGATCAATACGACCATCATTGTAGGCATCTAGCATTACTTTGATGCCACCAATTAAGGCTTCTAGACTGGGTTCATCACCTAAGTGCTCGGTATGTGAGACCACATTACCACCAATACGTTTGAAGAATGAACTGGCTTTAGAACCAATCACACTGACATCGATTTCGATACCCTGATCGTGCCACTCTTTCATTGCAGTCATAGTTTCTTTAAACAGATTCGTATTTAAGCCACCACATAAACCACCGTCGGAAGATATAACAATATAGCCAACACGCTTTACTTCTCTCTCCACCAGATAGGGGTGTCTGTACTCAGTATGCGCTTGCGCAAGATGACGAACTACGTCAATCATCTTTTCTGCATAAGGACGAGAGGCTGCCATACGTGTCTGTGCTTTACGCATTTTACTGGCAGCAACCATCTGCATGGCACTGGTGATCTTCTGCGTATTTTTAATACTGCTGATCTGACTGCGAATCTCTTTTCCGCTTGCCATACTCAGAGCCTCCTATTACCAGCTACTATTGGATTTAAAGTGCTTAACAGCTTCATGCATTTTGCTATCAATGTCATCATTATAGTCACCGTTTTCATTGATTAAGTCCATCAAATCAGAACTATTTGACTTCATGTAATCCTGCATGGCATTTTCAAAATCAACGATTTTGATCACATCAACATCATCCAGATAACCGTTATTCGCAGCAAATAATGAAATCGCCATTTGCGCAACAGTATAAGGGGTATATTGAGTTTGCTTCATCAATTCTGTGACGCGTTGACCACGTTCGATTTGCTTTCGAGTGGTTTCATCTAAATCAGAAGCAAACTGAGCAAAAGCCGCTAATTCACGATACTGAGCTAAATCTAAGCGAATACCACCACCCAGCTTCTTGATGATTTTAGTCTGCGCTGCACCACCGACACGAGAAACCGATAAACCAGCGTTAATCGCTGGTCGAATACCGGCGTTAAACAAGTCAGTTTCAAGAAAGATTTGACCATCAGTAATCGAAATTACGTTGGTTGGTACAAAAGCAGATACGTCACCTGCCTGTGTTTCAATGATAGGTAAAGCGGTCAAAGAACCGGTCTTGCCTTTCACTTTGCCACCGGTTGCATGTTCGACAAACTCAGCATTCACACGAGAAGCACGCTCTAATAAACGGGAATGAAGATAGAATACATCACCGGGATAGGCTTCACGACCCGGTGGACGACGTAGTAATAACGACACTTGACGATAGGCCCATGCTTGTTTAGTCAGATCATCATAGACTATCAATGCATCTTCACCGCGATCACGGAACACTTCGCCCATGGCACAGCCCGAGTAAGGTGCGATGTATTGCAGAGCCGCCGCATCCGATGCAGTCGCAGCAACAACGATGGTGTTTTTCATTGCGCCGAATTCTTCTAGCTTACGAACCACTGCCGCAATACTGGATGCTTTCTGACCAATTGCAACGTAGATACATTTAATGCCGGAGTCTTTCTGATTGATGATGGCATCAATCGCAACGGCTGTTTTACCCGTCTGGCGATCACCAATAATCAATTCACGTTGTCCACGTCCTACGGGTACCATGGCATCAATTGATTTCAAACCTGTTTGCACTGGCTGGTCAACGGATTGCCTGGCGATGACGCCCGGCGCAATTTTTTCAATCGGTGAAGTTTCTGTGGTATCAATGGGGCCTTTGCCATCAATGGGATTACCCAATGAATCAACAACACGACCCAATAAAGCATCACCTACGGGCACTTCTAAAATACGCCCCGTACATTTAACTTTGTCGCCTTCGGTGATGTGCTTGTAATCACCTAAGATTACTACACCCACTGAATCGCGCTCAAGGTTAAGCGCCATACCAAAAGTATTGCCAGGAAATTCGAGCATTTCTCCTGACATGGCATCACTTAAGCCGTGAATCAAGGCAATACCGTCACGTAGACTGACAACAGTCCCTTCGGTAGTTGCTTCGGTTTTAGCATCAAAACTTTCAATTCGACTTTTTATTAAGTCGCTGATTTCTGATGGATTTAACTGCATTTTTTAATCCTCTGTGATCTGAATCACTTAGCATTCATTCTTATCTTGTCTATAAAAAGCTCAGGCTTAGCTAAGCAGGGAATGAGTAATTTCTTCCAGTTGAGTTTTCACTGAACCATCAATTACCATATCACCTGCACGAATAATGACACCCCCTAGCAAACTTTTATCTGTGCTAGTTTTGATTGTCACTTCGCGACCGAGTTTCTTTTTCAGCGCTGCTGCAATGCTTTTCTTTTGTGTGGCATTAACGGCATAGGCTGAAATCACCTGAGCTTCAATACTGCCTTCTTCTTCAGCGCGCATGGCTTCGAAGCTTTCGGCAATATTGGGAATAATAGCCAGGCGATCATTTTCAGCCGCCAGCTTGATAAAGTTTATTCCCTGCTCATCTAATTGATCCTTACAGATATCTACAAACAAGTTAATCACTTGTTCACTACTGACATCAGGATTATTGATGATCTCGATCATGGCTTTATCTGAGGCGACTTCACAAAGAAGAACCAGTGTCTCAGACCATGCTTTAAGCGTGTTATTGGCATTGGCTAAATTAAAGATGGCCTGTGCATAAGGTCTTGCTAATGTGCTAATTTCTGCCATTATTGAGTCCTCATATCTGCCCTACGACATCTTTTAATAAGTCGCCATGTGCTTTGGCATCGATCTCTTTCTTGATGATCTTACCTGCTGCGGCAATAGTGATATCAACCACTTGTGCGCGCAGTGATTCTTTGGCACGATTAACTTCTTGTTCAATTTCAGCGTTTGCTGCGACAATTAAACGTTCGCCTTCAGCCTTTGCGTCACCTTTCGCTTCTTCTATTATTTCCACACCACGCCTTTGCGCTTGAGCAAGAATGTCTGCAGCCTGCTCTTTGGCTTCTTTAATATGTTGAGTCGCTTTTTGTTCCGCCAGCTCCTGCTCGTGTATACCACGTTCAGCAGCTGCAAGACCATCGGCAATACGCTTCTTACGATCGTCCATCATCTGGGTCATTGGACCCCAGAGATATTTGCCTATGAACCAGACTAATATCGCGAACGTTATCATCTGGCCTATAAGAGTTGCGGTAATGCTCATCGCCTAATTCCTATGTTCATCTTTTGTTTATCTGGTGATTAAATTTAATGGTAAATTTAACCGCCAGCAACTTTAATTGCATCCATAACTTGAGCTGCAAACGGGTTAGCAAAGATAAACCACATTGACATACCCAAAACGATCATTGGAAAAGCTTCCATTAAACCACCGGTAAACAACATTTGACCCATTAATTGTGGGCGCATTTCAGGTTGACGAGCGATACCTTCAAGGAATTTGGAACAGATCAGTCCCCACCCTAAAGCTGAACCCAAACCTGCTGCCGCCAGAATAATTCCGACAGCTATTGCAGTTGAACCATAAACTGTAGCTAGTGCTGCTTCCATTAGTTTCTCCTAATATACTTAAATTAAAAAGGTTTGAAAATTTGCCTACTCCGTATGAATAGACTGAATTTGTGTCAATTAGTGCTCTTCGATTTCCTGATGCGCCATACCCAGGTATACGATTGTTAACAACATAAAGATAAACGCCTGCAGGGAAACTACCAGAATATGGTAAATAGCCCATGCGGTTCCCAATGCTACTTGTGGAATTATCCCAAACATTGATGCGCCACCTAAAAGTGCAATCAGCAGGAAGATGAGTTCACCAGCAAACATGTTGCCAAATAAACGTAAGCCCAAGCTGACTGGCTTGGCAACTTCTTCAATCGTAGTCATAACGATATTGACCGGGATTAAATATTTACCAAAGGGGTGAAATAGAAACATCTTAATGTAGCCGATCGGGCCTTTGATTTTAATATTGTAATAAATAATGAGGGCAAAAACCGATAAGGCTAATGCAAATATAGTGCTTAAATCAGTGGTAGGAACCACTTTCATGTATTGAATACCAACCAATTGACCCATTTCTGGTAACAAATCAACGGGCAGTATATCCATCGCGTTCATTAGAAAAACCCACATAAAGATGGTCAGTGATAAAGGACCAATGAGTGGATTACTACCCGGGAAAATATCGCGGATTTGTTGTTGCACAAATTCAACAATCGCTTCTAATACATTTTGACCACCTGATGGGGTATCAGCAGTCATTTTTTTGCCCATGGTATAGGCTATATACATTAGCATACCGGCCAATAACCAACCATAAATCAGTGTATCCAGGTTCAATACCCAGAAACTTCCATCACCGATGCTGATGCTGTTATTGTGCAAATGATGCTGAATATACTCAACGGACGTTGGTCCGTGTGCTTCGCTAGCAGAGCTACTCACTTTTACATCTCCAAGATTTTAAAAAATTTTTTAACGACTCATGCTTTTGTGCGAATTTATTCTTTTATCATCTTTGTTTGATAAAGCAAACTCACAAATTCATTACGACGAGTGTATGTTCGACTGATGACTGCTACATTAAGTTTAGTTAGTTTCATGACGGGTATCCACTTTATTGGCAATATAACTCAATTGCGTCACAGCAAAACCTATCAATATCGCTAATGGATCGAGTTTTAAATACCCCATACCAAAAGCCATCAGTACCAGTGTTAGAACAAATTTTTGTATCGCGCCTATGTAGATTTCTACATATCCCTGATATTTACCATCAGACATTTGACCGGGTAATGCTGCTTCACCGGCACGACTTATCCGCCAAGCCATTAATAATGTACCTGACAATGTAATACTGCCACCAAACAAGGCGGCCAAAAATCCATTTGTATTTTGAAATGCAAGATAAACAAGAGCGACTATTAAAGTCAAAACAACCTGCACGATGATCAGTCGATTGACTACTCGACGCATGACCACGTTGGCAAAGCTCATTTGCTTATTTTCCTGTATAAATCCGTATAACTATTATTTGTTTATAGCTAATGTATTTGTTAATAGCTAATGCTTGTTTGCCGTTGCTAACAGATTAAATTTTAAGATCTAAAAGTCGACTACGTCAACTTGAAGCAGATTATAATAATAAACTTGTGCCAGATCAATGAACACATGCAAAAACAGTGCATTATTTTATAATACGCTTATATTTATCCCATAATAGGTAGTAATTTTACTTAAACCCTTCCCTTTTGCAGTGGTTATTGCCTCTTTGGATAGCACCTCTGGGAAGTATAGCCGATGAAATAGCTTTGTCATCTTTTTGTAAGAAAATAAATATTTTCTTTTAAGTCGAGTTTCAGCTACTTTATATGCGCAAGAATACCCTCTAATTCATCGACCGTATTATAGTGAATAACCATTTTGCCTTTACCCTTATTACCGTGCTGAAAAATCACTTTTGCACCCAGTTTGTCCGTCAGGTTTTGTTGTAGGTTAAGAATATTGGGATCGTCTTTCTTCTCTACTTTTTCTTTTGGATTAAGGATTTTTTTAATCATGCGCTCGGTTTCTCGAACCGACATGCCTTTGCTGACCACGTGTCGAGCGGTATAACTTTGCTCTTCACCCTTAAGCGCTAATAAAGCACGAGCATGACCCATTTCCAGATCACCATTTTCTAATAAACGTCGCGTACCCGGTTCAAGCTCTAATAAGCGCAATAGATTAGACACTGCAGCCCGTGAACGGCCTACGGCATCAGCGGCTTGTTGGTGAGTCATATTGAACTCATCAATCAAACGACGTAAAGCACCGGACTCTTCAATGGGACTCAGTTCTTCACGTTGAATATTTTCAATCAAGGCCATGGCAATAGCGGCCTGATCGGGTACATCGCGTATTATTGCAGGGATTTCGGCCAAACCAGCCATTTGACTAGCTCGCCAGCGACGCTCACCAGCAATAATTTCGTATTTCTGGTCACCGCTGGCAGTGGACTCACCAATAGGACGGATCACAATAGGCTGGACAACGCCTTGTGCCTTAATCGAATTAGACAATTCTTCAAGCGCTTCGGGGTGCATATCAATGCGGGGCTGATAGACACCTGGCTGAATGAATTCAACCGGTACATTATGCAGTTCACCATCCATCCTTGCTTTTTGACTTGTATCTTCTGTTGCTTCACTTAAATCTGCTCGAGCTTTTTTTGCACTACCACCCAATAAAGCATCCAGACCACGGCCTAGACCACGTTTTTTTCCTGCCACTATGTGGTTGTCCTTAATTATGTTTATTTCCAATGAACACGCTATTATAAAGGAAATTGCTTGTTTTTTACATAGGAATTCAGTTTGAAAATTATTAATGGCTTTACATAGAGCATTTTATCGCAACTAAAATCCCATGTTTCTTCAGGCCGGCGTCTATTTTATAATTAATTCTTTTTGTATTATGCCTGCAACTATTCCATGCCCTTTTGAAGTTAAATGCCCTTCATTCGGATGAAATAGCTGTGTTTGCCCTGCTTCGTATTTCTTTCTCAATAGCGTTGCTATATCTATTGTATTTATCTGCAAGCTTGTTGATAAATCAATGACATACTTCCTAACATACTCTTGAAAAATTGCCGCATAAGAATCGGGGGTAACAACATAAGAGCGTCCCGGTAAAATTGCGATACTCAATGATGTTTGTTGATGTTTAGCTTCCCGTTGCATGGATTTAAATAAGACAGAAAGCAAGTATTTTTGTTTGCTGAGCCTACCATCAAGAATAGCATTAATGGTCGCTCTATCTGTATTGGCTTTTTGCGGGATTAGTAATTTAAGAATTTGGCTTTTTTGTCGCAAGCCATCAAATGCTACAGCATATTGATTTAACTCATTGCCAAATAAAATAACTTTCAATGTTTGGCTTCTTAACACAGCAGGTTTCTTAGTTTTGGGCACAGGCATATTCTTTAATACCAACACGCCTTCGTTTACCTCAAAAAATGGCTTGGCAGGTTCTGCCTGTAAGGGATGTGGCAGTGCGTTATCAATAATGTCATTGCCTAAATAGAAAATCAGCACATAGTCATTAATATTTTCTTTACTTTGTTGCTGCATCAAAAGGTATTCTTGATCGGTACTATATCCAGGTACGCCCAAGTTCAAATATTCATTATCAATATCATCCAATGCCAGCTTAGCGGCAAAGGTTTCATAATCATTAACACCAAATCCGAAAGTAAAACTATCACCAATTAAGGCAATTTTTCTTCCCGTGGTGCTTTTCCCTTCCCGGGGTTGTTGTCTGAACCCGTGTTCATCTGTTGAGTAAGTAACAGAAAAATCATGATGA
Organism: sulfur-oxidizing endosymbiont of Gigantopelta aegis; assembly: GCF_016097415.1. NCBI lineage: Bacteria > sulfur-oxidizing endosymbiont of Gigantopelta aegis. Next base: position 668,680 of record NZ_JAEHGE010000001.1, read on the forward strand.
GAATGCTCGCCTTTCCAGTTTGGCGTTAAGGCCCAACCGAGTTCAGGATGGTAATGCATCATGCCTGTCGCCATTTTTGAACTGCGTGCTATCGAATTCTGATGCCATGACAATATATATTCTGATAATAGAATACCAAAAGTAATACTTATTGACACCATAATTAGGGCATAAAGATGTTGCTTTAATTGCATAATTAAATCTAGCTTCTATTTTTCAAGAATGTAATAAACCACAAAAAAATTATCAATAGATAATTGACATCAAATTATGCCACCACTTATCACCGGGCATAAAAAAACTGCTCCGCAAACACGGAACAGTTTTTTTTAAAACTGAGCCTGGAACTATTAAGCTTATGCTTTAATCTTACGTCTGCGAACAAAACCCAGACCTAATAGGCTAACACCCATCAAAGACAACATAGTAGGTTCAGGAATTGAAAAACCACCATTTATATTGTCATTACCACATGACATTGTCCAATGCGCGTCAATATCAAAGTCACTACCTAGACCTAAGCCCGTGATATCAAAAGAGACGGTGCGAAAGTAACTATCACTCTCTTGGCCATAATTATTAGTTAATAAACTTTTAACCAATGTACCACCGTTCAGAGCAAATGGACTTGATTGAGAAGAATAGTAGATATTATTACTCCAAGACGAAGCATTATATAAGCCTGCATCATCTGTACCAGCTATCCCCGTTATCCCCATATCAACCCCTGTACCAACGTTATAATAACCTTCAGTATAAAGGCCAAAGTCTACGCCATATTCATAGGTTGAAGCATCACCAATTGTAGTTGCACCATCAAAAGATAAAGCTAAATCACCTGCATAATAATTTTTGTTACCATACAATAGATGACCGTCTACAACATCAAAACCAGTCTGTAAACCAAGAGACAGTGTATTACCATCCTTCTTGTAATAAAGGTACTCAGCATCAAACTCCTGACCGCCGCCGCCTGGACCTGAAGTATGACCTTCGTCATTAGCAAATTGAGTCCAGCCATCTGTGTCCCAAAATGTCATTGGCGTCGCAAATACACTTGCTGAAAAAGCAATTAACGAAACAGATGCTGCTACTTTTATTATATTTTTCATTCTGAAATACCTCTACCACTTAAAATTACAATAATATTACAACTAACTATAATAATGTAACTACTTAATTATTATAATATTACCACCAAATTATCATACCCAATTATATACAATATTTATGCCAATAAACACATACACTTAATAAACAAAAGGTTATATAAAAATAAGGCGTTGTAATGACATGATTTTAATATTATTGTAAAAAAAGCTGACACTCATTATCTTCGCGTTTATGTACTCATAAACGTGAAGATTAGCGCCCAGCCTTGTTCTAACGATGTGGATTAGTTTTTTAGAAAATTATTATATACTGTACCCTGTAAAAAACCCTGACAATTACAATTCAAGGTGTAAAGCGGGATTGATCTGGCCCAAATGATGTAAGGCTCTCACTCTTATGCTGTTTCAGCAATTTCTTCATCTCGACGTAACATTTCTCCAGCCAGTGCCAGATAGGCTCGTGCACCTTTGGAGGAGCGATCATAGCTGATCACTGGCATACCATGACTGGGGGCTTCGGCAAGGCGTACATTTCGCGGAATAATGGTGCGATACACTTTATCTTTAAAATGTTCCAATAATTGCCGTGAGACTTCAATCGCTAAACGATTACGGGGATCAAACATGGTTCTTAGAATGCCTTCAATTTCTAATTTGGGATTGAGGGATTCTTTAATACTATTAATCGTATCATTCAGAGCGGTTAAGCCTTCCAAGGCATAATATTCACATTGCATGGGGATAATGATGCTATCGGCTGCGGCCATCGCATTGACGGTCAGCATATTCAATGAGGGAGGACAATCAATCAGTATATAGTCATAGTCATCGGCGACTTCTTTGAAGCGATAGCTGAGTTGGCGCTCGCGATCAAATTTAGTCATCAGTTCCACTTCAGCAGCAGTCAAATCACCATTGCCGGGAATCAAATCATAACCTGCATCTTCGACAGTCACTTTGACATCTTTAACAGGTGTTCTGGAAATCAATAAATCATAGCCACTGTATTCAACATCATTTTTGTCAATACCACTGCCGGTAGTGGCATTGCCTTGCGGATCCATATCGACTAATAAAATTCGCCGTTTAGTGGCAGCCAGTGATGCAGCTAGATTGATGCTGGTCGTGGTTTTGCCCACGCCGCCTTTTTGATTGGAGATGGCGATGATTTTTGCCATGCTGTTTTTGCCCTCAAGCTAAAATCTCATCCTGAATATAACGCTGTATAGTAGAGAGACTTTTATTCTGAAAAAGCGATCTGAATTAAATGCCGCTGGGCATTTAAACCGGCCACTTTGAGTTCATCGATTGCTTCTATTCTAAAGCCTTCTGGCAGTTGTGCAATCTCTTCTTCTGGAATTTGCCCTTTCATAGCAAAAAACCTGCCTTGTTTTGCGCTGAGATGCTGACAATAATTCAGCATATCTTCGAGTGAAGCAAAGGCACGGGAAATAATACAGGCAAATTTTTCTTCCTCTGCCCGTTGATAGTCTTCTACTCGAGCATGTACTGCAGTGACATTTTTTAAGCCCAATTGTGCAATAGCGGTTTGAATGAAGCGCACTTTTTTGCCCCGGGCATCGAGTAAGACAAAGTCTATTTCCGGCAAGCATAGCGCTAGGGGAATACCGGGAATACCGCCACCCGTACCGACATCTAAGATAGTTGTTATTTTGTTATCTTGCTGAGTAAAAAAAGGCAGCATCACCAGGCTATCTAATAAGTGCAGGGTGATCATTTCTTCTGCTCGACGAATCGACGTCAGGTTATACACTTTATTCCATTTGACCATCAGTTCAACGAATTGGATTAATTGCTGTTGTTCTTTCAGACCAATCGTCTGACCTTGAACTTGCAAGCCATCGGCCAGTTTTTTACTTAAATCGGGATTCATGGGCATCTAATGACCTGCTTTTTTGACAAAGACCAGTAATAATGAAATCGCAGCGGGTGTCACACCGGGCACACGACTCGCCTGACCAACCGTTTGTGGTCGTGCTGCCTGTAGTTTTTCCCGCACTTCGGATGATAAGGAAGTAATGCTTAAATAGTCAAAACCCTCTGGAATCGCCTTATTTTCATAACGCTTTTGTTTGTCAATTTCTTCTAATTGACGTTTGATATAGCCTGAATATTTAGTTTGTATCTCAACTTGTTCAGCAGCAATGGGATCGGCCAGTTTATCGCCGGCAATGTCTAAACTGGTGAGTGAATCATAAGTCACTTCTGGTCTTCTGAGCATATCATAAAGACTGGTGTCTTTATTCAATGGTGTTTTTAACACTGCCATTGCTTCTTCTTCGGTCAAAGCCTTAGGGCCAATACGAGTCATTTGCAGACGCTTGATTTCATTATCAACCAGCTCTTTTTTCTTACAAAATGCTTGCCAGCGTTGTTCATCAACCAAGCCGAGTGCATGTCCTTTTTCGGTGAGGCGCAAGTCGGCATTATCTTCTCTGAGAATGAGTCGATATTCGGCTCTTGAGGTAAACATGCGATAAGGCTCTGATGTACCTTGGGTAATTAAATCGTCAATCATCACACCAATATAGGCTTCTTCTCGTCCTGGTGACCAGGCATCTTTGCCCTGTACCTGCAAGGCTGCATTAGCACCCGCAATGAGACCCTGAGCCGCCGCTTCTTCATAGCCTGTGGTGCCATTAATTTGCCCGGCAAAAAACAGACCTTTAATAAACTTAGTTTCCAGTGAGGACTTTAGATCCCTAGGATCAAAAAAGTCATATTCAATGGCATAACCCGGGCGAATAATCGTCGCTTGTTCAAAGCCTTTCATGGAACGGATAAAGGCCATTTGCACATCAAAAGGCAAACTGGTAGAAATGCCATTGGGATAGACTTCATGGGTTTGTAAGCCTTCCGGCTCAACAAAAATTTGGTGTGAATCTTTATCGGCAAAGCGATTTATTTTATCTTCAATCGAGGGGCAGTATCTGGGCCCTATGCCTTCAATGACGCCGGTATACATAGGCGAACGATCTAAGCCTGAGCGAATAATATCGTGTGTTTTTTCATTGGTATGGGTGATATAACAGCTGATTTGTTGCGGGTGATCACTCGCCTTACCCAAAAAGGAAAAGGTGGGAATGGGCGTATCGCCCGGTTGTTCCTGCAACACTGAAAAATCAATGGTGCGACCATCAAGGCGCGGTGGTGTACCGGTTTTTAAGCGATCCACACCAAATGGCAGTTCACGCAAGCGTTGTGATAACTTGTTTGCAGGGGGATCACCGGCACGGCCACCTTCGTAGTTTTCCAAGCCTATATGAATCAAGCCACCTAAAAAAGTCCCAGTGGTTAATACCACAGTATGCGCCTTAAATTTAAGCCCCATTTCTGTTTCAACACCGACAACTTGCTCATTTTCTATAATGAGATCAGTGACAGCCTGTTGAAATATTTGTAAATTTTCCTGATTTTCCAAGGCATAACGAATAGCGGCCTTATACAGTACTCGATCAGCCTGAGCACGTGTTGCCCGTACTGCTGGCCCTTTAGAAGCATTGAGACGACGAAATTGAATACCACCCAAATCGGTCGCTTTGGCCATCAAGCCACCCAGCGCATCAATTTCTTTCACTAAATGTCCCTTGCCTATTCCGCCAATCGCTGGATTACAGGACATTTGACCCAAGGTTTCGATATTGTGTGAGATCAGCAAGGTTTTAGAACCCATACGGCTAGCAGCCATCGCGGCTTCGGTGCCTGCATGACCACCACCGATAATAATGACATCAAACTGATCGGTATAAAACACTATTTAACTCCAATTTAAAAACACAATAACTAATTGCCTAACAATTGCGCATTATAAATCATTCACTTTGTCTGTTGTAATAAATTTATATCAATAAGCATGAACTACTTAATAGTATTCGCCTCAAACACCGCTATAATAATGAAAAAAGGAAGCTTCTGTTAATATGTCACTAAATACGCCATCTTATCCATTATTATTTTCTCTGGCCTCTCTGGTGATCATACTGACTGGAGTTAAATTGGCCGAAGCCATTATATCGCCATTGCTCATTGCCTTATTTATCACTGCCATTAGTGGCCCCGCTATGTTCTGGTTGTTGAACAAAAAAGTACCCGCCTCACTGGCTGTGTCTTTAATCATCTTTACGCTGATTATCTTCGGTTTTTTTATTAGTTCGATTGTCAGTAGTTCATTACAGGGCTTCTTTGACAATTTACCCAGCTATCAAGATCGCTTGCAAAGCATTACCAAGACATTAGGTCTTTTTTTACAACAATTTGGCATCAATTTGCAGATGACCGAACTCAGTAAAACATTCAATCTGGGTAAAGTAATGGGCTTTATTGGCTCCACTTTTAATCAGGTGCTTAGTGCCTTAACCAATATTTTTCTGATTTTAATAATGGTGATTTTTCTATTATTGGAGCTCACTTCATTTCGCCTTAAATTAAGTTCAATTTCTAAAACTCCCACTGAAACGATGGCAAAATGGGCACATATTTCAGCCACCATCAGTCGTTATTTTAAAATAAAAACCATGACCAGTTTACTCACTGCGATACCGATCATTTTAGTACTCAGTTTGTTGGAAATCGATTTTCCAATATTATGGGGAATTGTGGCTTTTCTACTGAATTTTGTGCCTAATATCGGTTCTATTATCGCGGCAGTACCTGCGGTGTTGCTGGCATTGATTCAATTTGGTTTTATTGCTGCCGGCGAAGTCGCTTTACTCTATCTATTAATGAACAATATTGTCGGCAATTTTATTGAACCCCGTCTAATGGGGCGTAGCCTGGGCTTATCGACATTGGTGGTTTTTCTTTCCTTAGTGCTTTGGGGTTGGTTATTAGGGCCCATTGGCATGTTTTTATCAGTCCCCCTCACAATGGCGCTAAAAATTATTAGCGATAGTAATGAGAAAACCCGCTGGATTGCTATACTTCTGAGTAATGATATTAAAAATGTAAAAAAAACTTAAACATACCCATATAGGCAATAAAGACTAATAAATCATGCTGACTCACTTATTAAATACCGCCAATACCATTATTTCCGGTAAAGAACAGGCTATTAAATTATCCATTGCTTGTCTACTGTCAAAAGGCCATTTGTTAATTGAAGATTTGCCCGGCATGGGTAAAACGACACTGGCACACTTGCTGGCCAAACTCTTTGGCTTGGATTATTCTCGTATTCAATTTACCAGTGATATGCTACCGGCTGATATTATTGGTGTGTCTATTTTTGATCGCAATAATACTGAGTTTCAATTCCACCCTGGTCCTGTATTCAGCCAATTAGTATTAGCCGATGAGATTAATCGCGCTACCGCCAAAACACAAAGCGCCTTATTAGAGGCAATGGAAGAACAACAGATCACCATGGATGGCAAAACCTATCCTTTGGACGACCCTTTCTTTGTTATTGCCACACAAAATCCACAAACACAGGCTGGTACGTTTAGCTTGCCCGAATCACAATTGGATCGGTTTTTAATGCGTATCGTTTTGGGCTATCCCGATCGAAAAACTGAACGGGGAATTTTGAGCGGTGCGGATAGACGGGAATTGTTAAAGAGTATCAAGCCCTCGTTTAGTACAGAGCAGTTATTAGCCATGCAAAAGCAAGTACGCGAAGTGCATATTTCCTCGGCCTTACTGGATTATGTGCAAGATATTTTGCAGTTTTCTCGCCAAAGTCAGGCATTTCTCACTGGCCTATCACCCCGCGCGGGTTTGGCTTTATTACGCGCCGCACAAGCCTGGGCTTTTATTCATAATCGAGAGATGGTTATTCCTGATGATATTAAGGCTGTTTTACCGTCAATTATTCTACATCGACTGGTCAGTCAAGATGACCAAAAGCAGAATGAAAGCCAGGTTATGGCGCTGTTTGATGCCCTGCCTATTCCTTAAATATCAGCCCAATTTCACCCCTAAAATAAATTGATAAGTCTTTGATCATACAATAAAAGACTGTTATAATATCCGGCCTTATATTTAAGGTTTTGCGATTATTGTAGCGGTATCCGCTCTTCCTCTTTAAACTAGAACCAATCTAAGTGATTGATTTTTAGTCCATTTTTAATTCCTGGGTTTTTTACTCATTTATTTTAAATTAGGAATAAAAGCACCTTAATAGCCCTATGATTAACTCATCATAGGATGAAACGATTTATTAACTGTGAAAACCTTCTTTTAAAATAACTTAAAATGATAGTTTTTTACCCTAACCAGTGATCAGATTTTTTGATCAAGGATATACCCGATGAGCGAGAGCTTTGCTGATTTATTTGAAGAGAGTCTATTAAAGACTGAAATGAAACCAGGTTCCCTGGTAACAGGCGTTATTGTTAGCATCGACAACGATTTTGTTGTTGTTAATGCAGGCCTAAAATCTGAGGGGGTTATCCCTCTGCACCAGTTTGCTAGTGATGGTGAGATCAACGTCGGTGACGAAGTTGAGGTCTCTCTAGACACTATCGAAGATGGTTATGGTGAAACTCGCCTGTCTCGTGAAAAAGCGAAGCGTGCTGCAGCTTGGATTCGTCTTGATAAGGCATTTGATGCTGACGAAACTGTCACGGGTACTATCATTGACAAGAACAAAGGTGGCTTCACTGTGCAATTGGGTGAAATCAGCGCATTCTTACCGGGTTCACTGGTTGATGTACGTCCTATTCGTGATGCTTCTTACCTTGAAGGTAAGGAATTAGAATTCAAAGTTATCAAGCTTGACCAAAAACGTAACAACATCGTTGTTTCTCGTCGTGCTGTCCTTGAAATTGCTAACTCTGCTGAGCGTGAAAAATTACTTGAGAACCTGGAAGAAGGTCAGACTGTTAAGGGTATCGTTAAGAACCTGACTGACTATGGTGCTTTCATTGACTTAGGTGGTGTTGACGGTTTATTACATATCACTGATATGTCATGGAAACGTGTTAAGCATCCTAGCGAAATCATTGCTGTTGGTGATGAAATTGACGTTAAAGTGCTTAAATATGATCGCGAGCGCACCCGTGTTTCTCTTGGTCTTAAGCAGACTGGCGAAGATCCTTGGTCGAAGATCAAAGAACGTTATGCAGAAGGCACACGCCTAATGGGTAAAGTAACCAACTTAGCTGACTATGGTTGTTTCGTTGAAATCGAAGAAGGCATTGAAGGTTTGGTTCACGTATCTGAAATGGATTGGACCAACAAGAACATTCACCCCTCTAAAGTGTGTAATGTAGGTGATGAAGTTGAAGTCATGGTTCAGGACATCGATCCAGAACGTCGTCGTATTTCTTTGAGCATGAAGCAATGTTCACAGAGCCCATGGGAAGTTTTCTCAGCCACTCATACTAAGGGCGATAAAGTCATTGGTAAGATCAAATCAATCACTGACTTCGGTCTGTTCATTGGTTTAGAAGGCGGCATTGACGGTTTGATTCACTTATCTGATATTGCCTGGAACACCACTGGCGAAGAAGAAATCACTGGCTTTAACAAGGGTGATGAGCTAGAAGCTGTGGTACTTGAAATCGATTCTGAACGTGGTCGTATTTCACTGGGTATCAAGCAATTGGATCAAGACCCATTCTCAACTTACGTTGCTGCGAATCCTAAGGGTTCTATTGTTACCGGTACAGTTAAAGAAGTTGACGCTCGTGGCGCAATCATTGAGCTAGCAGAAAATGTAGACGCAAGCCTACGTGTTTCTGAACTGTCTCAGGATCGTATTGAAGATGCTTCAACTATTCTGAAAGTTGGCGAAACTGTTGAAGCTAAGTTCATTGGTGTTGACCGTAAGAGTCGCGTCATTAACTTATCTATCAAAGCAAAACTAGTTGCTGATGAAGCTGAAGTCATGTCAGGTTATACTGATGGTGGTTCTGCAACAACTTCTCTAGGTGCTTTGTTAAAAGATCAGCTCAACAAGAAGTAATTCTAACTTGGCTTAGCTAAGCTTAGAAAGCAGTAAAAAAAGGGAGCTTATAGCTCCCTTTTTTATGCCCCATCCTTCCGATTTAATTATCAAATGCTTTGCTAAACTCAATATTCGTTCTATGCTCTAAAGATATCTCATTATAAAGTGACTTTATGACGCTTACAGCTAAATTACATATTTGGTTACTCAAACGGGTTTCACAAGAAAAATCGGTTACTCTCTCTTCCCGAGGCATTTACATCCTGCCCACGAAAGAAGGCGTGATTTTTGCCCTGTTGATTTTATTGATGCTTTCAGCCGCGATAAATTTTAATAATTCTTTGATCTTTTTCTGCACATTTTTACTCGCTGGCATGGGCATTATTTCCATGCACATGACACAGCAAAATTTACTCAATCTAAAATTCTCCATCGCACATGTAAAAGCCGTTTTTTCTGGTCAGGCACTGAGTCTGCCACTGATTATTCATCATGCTGAACAAACCCAAAATAAAAAAAACACCACGCGTTATTCTATTGCCATTCAATTTTCCAAAGCGGTTTCACCGGCCAAGGAATTAACAGATGTGAGAAGTGATGAAAACTCCCAAGTACTATTAAGCACCTTGAGTTCTCAACGTGGCCATTATCAATTAGAACCCATTACTATTTCTACTCTATATCCCTTAGGCTTGTTTCGTGCCTGGACGAATATTCAATTAGATTGTGATGCCATTGTTTATCCCAAGCCTAGCGACGCCTTTGAACATACATCAAACCAAGGCTCAAATAGTGAGGGACAAACAGACAAGGGTCGTGGCTTTGATGATTTCAGTGGTTTCAAGAGTTACCAAAGGGGTGAATCCTTAAAACACATTCACTGGAAAGCTTATGCCCGTGAACAAGGCTTGCTGACAAAAACTTTTTCTGGCGCTAATAACAATGAGTATTGGCTGGATTGGAATGATTTGAGTGGTGACAATGAATTACGTCTCAGTCAATTATGCCGCCTTATTATTGATGCTGAAAAACAGGGCGATCGATACGGACTCGTTTTACCGGGAACAACACTGCCCATTCAACGTGGGCAAAAGCACTATCAGCAATGCCTAAAATCACTGGCTTTATTTAGGCAAGCCGATGTATAAATTATTTCAAGCAAAACTATTTTTTTCGCAAACAACACTCATAAGTCTAGTCAACGTATTGTTCTTATTAGCAAGTGTCTTATTGCTTGTTTTAACCCCGCATTTATTATCAGTTTCTTTCACTATCGTGGTCTTTATTTTATTTATCTTAACTTGGTTTTGCTTGCATACGCTGGGGATCATCCCAGGTGCCGGGGTCATTATACGCTTTATTTTAGTCGCTATGGCCATTGCTATTTTAGTCATGAATTATGGTCTGCATTTTTCTCAACAAGCTTCGATGAGTTTTTTGTCCATACTCATCTGTTTAAAATTATTTGAAATAAAAAATATTAACGACCGTCGCAATATTTTTCTGATCATTTTTTTAGCTTATTTTGTGCTAATGACTTATTTTTTAAACTCTCAGGATATTTTACTCAGTCTATATATAGTATTTAATATCATCATTCTCAGCCTCTTACTCAGTGCTTTTAATCGCATTCCACAATCACCACTGGCCATTATAGAAAATCTTTATTTAATTGGCCGTATAATGCTAAAGGCTATTCCCATAGCGATTATTCTCTTTCTTTTTTTTCCACGCATCCCCGGCCCCTTATGGACTTTACCTGAAACTGGCCGTTCAGCAAGTACTGGCTTATCCGATAAAATGTTTCCTGGTAGTGTGACTAATTTAGCTGATTCAAATGAAATCGCTTTTCGAGTTGATTTTGATGGTGAGCCGCCTACTGCCGATAAGCTCTATTGGCGTGGCCCAGTTTTGACTAAGACCGATGGGTTTATCTGGTCTCAAGCAGCACAAAAAAAGCTGCATAAGAAATTGTCAGATGTTATCAGTAATAGTGATGGTTTTGTTTCTTATACCGTCACCTTGGAACCACATCAGCAAAAGTGGTTATTCAGCCTTGAGATGCCCAGTAAGTATCAGGGTGATAGTATAAATGGAGCTTATTTAAGCACCGATTTACAATTGCTCAATAACAATAATATTTATCAGCTAACACAATATCAAGTCACCTCTGCAACACAATTCTCTCTCAAAACAATTAATCAGCATGAACGTCAAGAAGCACTTTATTTTCCTGACAATAGCAATCCGAAAACATTTGCCTTAGGTCAAACATGGCAACAGTCTTATAAAAATAAAACACAGATTATTAGCACTGGCTTAAACTATTTCAGAGATCAGCCCTTCTATTACACCAAACAACCTGATGTCATGATCGATAACCCAGCCGATCAATTTTTATTTCAAACTCGACGCGGTTTTTGTGAACATTATGCCAGTAGCTTTGTATTATTGATGCGCGCTGCCGGCATCCCTGCACGAGTCGTGACCGGCTATCAAGGTATAGAAAAAAATGATGTGGGGGATTATTATATTGTACGTCAGTCCAATGCCCATGCCTGGGCTGAAGTTTGGTTAGATAAAAAAGGCTGGATTCGAATTGATCCAACGAGCATGATTCCGCCTGAACGTATAGAAGCGGATATATTTCAAACCAATTTAGATCGACTGAGTTTTTCTTCCTTAAATATTCCTGACTTAGCGCAACTCAGCGCCCAGCAAAAAACACAACTCTATAATTTTTATAAGAAAATACAACAATCAATTGATAATGTAAAATTTCTTTGGAATAACTGGATTTTAGATTATGGCCAAAGCAAACAGAATTTATTATTAAAATTATTAGGCTTTGATGTTCATTGGCAAAGTTTAATCTTCTTATTAATAGGCTCTTTTATTAGCCTATTGATTTTATATCAGGTCTATAATTATTTTCACCAGCGTAAAAAAATCGATCCTATAGTCAAAAACTATGCCCGTTTTATTAGCAAGCTTAATCGTGCTGGTTTATCGGTAAGTAATAATCATGGGCCAAAAAAAATTAAACAATTGGCAATTCAACAATTTCCCAAACAACAACAAGCCATTGCACTTATCATCAATCATTATATTCAGATCCGTTATGCTAAACATACCGACAAAAGTGTCATTTTAAAATTTATTGCTGCAGTAAAAAATTTACAACTGACTTAGAATACTCACTCTGTAATACCCTCAAAGATAAGCGTGTTCTTTTTACTTCGGCTGAAAGTTTTTATTTCATATTCTCGTTGACTCGCACTGACACGATCATGGCCTTGTTCTATAAACACTATTTTTTCAGGCTTTCGCCCATAAAAATATTTCGCTCCTTTTTTGCTTTTATGTTGCTCAAAACGTCTAATAATATCCGTTGTAATTCCAGTATACAATGATTGATCACTGCACAAGATAATATAAACCAACCAGTTTTTCTTATTTTTTTGAGAGTCTTGCAAAATAAAATCAGCGTATTATTTTTCTAAAATTCTTTCAATAGTTTCTATCAACTCATCTGTTTTCACCGGTTTTGCTAAAAATTCATTGCCACCGATAGTATTACCCATATCTTCTGTTTCTGCCTTGGTGACAATGGCCGTTAAAAAAACATAGGGAATAGATGCTAAATTATCATCTTCTCTGATTTCTGCAATGGCTTCATCACCACTCATGTCCGGCATCATGACATCCATAAAAATAAGGTCGGGTTTAAACTCTCTAGTGGCTTGTAATGCTTTGCTTCCTTGATTTTCTGTACGTACTTCATAATTGCCTGTACGCTCAAGATTCATTTTTATCATCTTGGTTAGGACAGCTTCATCATCTACAACTAATATTTTTTTAAGCATTTTCCTTGTCTCCTTTTATCCTAAAATAATCAGTTGAATCGTAGCGAGAGCGACTTAGGTGCTGAAGATTAAGGGTTTTACAGGTTATTTTGGCTTTATTCGTAGTCACCCTACGGGTGAAGTCAAAATGTTCTGGAAAATCCTTAAGATTCAGTGCATAAGGCGGTCGCAGTAGGTTCAACTGATTTTTTTAGGTTTATGGCTAAATAAATTGTCACGATAACACCCTGGGCGTTATTATCTTTACGGTTTGTCATCGTAATCATACCATGATGCAAGCCTATAATTGTTTTTGATACTGACAAGCCTAATCCAGTTCCCTCACCAACTGCCTTAGTGGTAAAAAAAGGCTCAAAGATATTTTTTTCGTGCCCCTTATCCAAGCCATAACCTGTATCTAAGATTTCAATTACAATGACTTCCTGATGTAGATAAAAGTGTCCAGCCGATTTTTTTACTTGTTTTACATCTTCAATATGATCTAAAAACGTACGGACAATTATTTCACCATCACTATTATCGGTGTTATTGATATGATTTTCTCTTTGTTCCTTAATGGCATGTACCGCATTCATAAGCAAATTAATAAAGACTTGCTGTAAGCGATTTTTATCCATATCGATATTAGGGATATACTTATCCAAGGACTTTTGTAATACGATATTATGCTGCTTAAATTCATGTTCTACTAATTTAAGCGATTTTTCAATCACTTCATTGATATTACCCTGACTGACAATCAGCTCTTTTTCTCGGGAATAATCCAGCAGCCCTTTAATAACCCTATCAGCTCTTGCAATGGCATCATCCATATCATCTAGAATGGTAACAATAGTCTCATTATTTTTTTCACCTTTTAAATAATCTATACTCATTTGTAAAATGGCCAAAGGATTTTTTACTTCATGTGCAATACCTGCCGATAAACGCCCTATTGATTCCATCTTTTCTGCATGAATAAGTTTCACATTGGCATTTTCCAATGCCTTACTACGGCGTGCAACCTGCATTTTTAGACTACGATTCCAAAAAAGTATGGCAATAAAGCCTATCATAATAATAAGACTGATCAGTAATGCTTTGGTACGAAATTCACTGGATTGCCAAAAAGAAACCTTCTGTAATTTTATCCATTTATTATGAATCACTTCCATTTCTTTTGTTTGTAAGCTGGCCAAGGTTTTATTGAGTATCTGCTGAAAAATGGGCCAATCTTTTCTCACACCCAGTGCTAACTCCATGAACTGTCTTTTTTTTGCTTGTACCGGTACAACATGTAAATTTGTTATGCCATCATGGTGAACAATATAACTCACCGAGGCCAAGTCACTGACCATTGCATCAATTGCACCTAATACCGCTAACTCGATACCCATTTGTGTGGTTTCCACACGCACTATTTCAATTTCATTATCATGTTCAGAAATCAATTCATCCCAAATGTAATTACTAACCACTCCTACTTTTTTACCATTGAGTGCTTTAATGCTGCTATATTTTTGAGCAGAAATAATCACCCCAGGGATTTTGATATGACTTTTGGTAAACAACATATATTGTTCACGTTGTTTATTTTTTGCAATGGTGGGCAATAGATCGATCTGTCCAGACTTAAAAGCATCTAATACGGCTGTCCAGTCCTTTTTTTCTATTAATTTAAAATTAATATCTAATTTTTGTTCTATCAGATTTAAAATCTCAATTGACATGCCACGATATTCATCGTCAACATCCTGCCATTCAAAGGGTGGGAAGTTTTTATCATGAGCGATACGAATATTGGGGTGCTCTTTGAGCCATTGTTGTTCTTTCTGACTCAATAAGAGCGTGTCAGCGTAACATTCTGTGAATGTGATAATCACTAAAAAAATGAATATTTTTAGTCGTGTGGGATTGCTCATTGTCGTCTCTATATCCGTCACAATTATTCAAGTATCATGGGTATAGAGTTAGTTTATAGCTTTATTGGCCTAAAAAGATAGTTTTGCCTGATTATTAAGAGTATTAAAGAACGCTTTAATTGCTAACACTTCTTGATTTCTTAACTTAATGCCTAATTGATGCCAGCCGGTATCTTTGATGGCCTGCTCTATTGTTATACCAGCACCATCATGAAAATAGGGTGCGGTATTAATGACATTACGCAAAGAAGGTACTTTGAAAAAATAATTATCACCAGAATTATTGGTAATGTGAGCAAGCCCTCTATCGATTTTATTGGGGTAAGGATGCACCAAGCCCATTTTCATAAATAATTGCCCCCCTAATAAGGGGCCGTTGTGACATGCGACACAGCCTTTTTCGATAAATACACTTAAGCCTATTTTTTCTTGCTGATTAATGGCTGCTTTATTGCCCGCCAAATACGCATCGAAGCGATCTTTGGATATTAATGTTCGTTGAAATGCAGCCAGTGATTTGGAAATATTCTCTATTATTATTGGCTCAATATGATCTGGGAAAGCCTGTTTAAATTCATCGAGATAGCCATTATCAGTCAATCGTTGAATAAGTGCTTGTTTGGAGGGTATTGCCATTTCTTTTGGATTAAAAATAGGAAATGAGGCTTGTTGTTCTAATGTTTTTGCTCGTCCATCCCAGAATTGTGCCACCTGTAGTCCGGCATTCCATGTACTCGGTGAGTTGCGTGTACCCATTTCGCCTAAGGCTCCCATCGATACTTTTTGGTGATCGACACCTGGAGCATTATTAATAATATTATGACAAGTATTACATGATTGACTATTGTTTATGGATAGTTGAGTGTCAAAATATAATTTTTTGCCTAGCTTAATCTGTGCCTGAGTATCGTCTTCACTGCCTGGCATTGTTTCAGGGAGGGTAGCAAAGAATGATAATGCAACTTCATGAATAGAATCTTGTGCATGGCCTTTATTGATCGTCAATAGAGAAAAAACGAGCAGTATAAATAAACTCGATTTAATCTGTGGAATTTTTACATATTTTTGTTTCATCTGCTTACTATTTTAGGTTTAAGTACCAGTCAAACTTTAGGCGTAATAATTGCGTAAGGAGGGCATAGCCCTCCTTACGTTTAGTACTTATAAAACTAACTTACGTTTATTTTAAATCAAAGCGATCGAGTTTCATCACTTTAACCCATGCGACTACAAAGTCTTTTATAAACTTCTTATCCGCATCATCGGAAGCGTAAACTTCAGCAATGGCTCTTAATTCAGAGCTAGAACCAAAAATTAAATCAACCGGTGTTGTCTGCCATTTTAACTTACCTGAAGCACGATCATGTCCTTCATAAATGCCTGCTTTAGACTCAGATTTTGTCCATGCAGTTGACATATCTAATAAGTTGACAAAGAAGTCATTACTTAACACGCCTGGCTTATCCGTTAAAACACCTAAAGCTGAACCATCATAGTTTGCATTTAATGCCCGTAGTCCACCAACCAATACGGTCATTTCTGGTACATTTAAGCCTAAAAGATTAGCCTTATCCACTAACATTTCTGCTGGAGACATATAGCTATCTTCCGTGTAGTAATTACGGAAACCATCTGCTTTTGGTTTTAGGTAATTAAATGACTTAACATTAGTTTGCGCTTGTGATGCATCGGTACGACCCGGTGTAAAAGGCACTTCTACTTTATAGCCTGCTTGTTTTGCAGCACTTTCTATTGCGCTTGCTCCTGCTAAGACAACCATATCGGCTAAAGATATTTTAGCTTTTGGTGATTGCTTATTAAACTTGTTTTGTACTGATTCAAGCTTATTGAGCACTTTCTTTAACTCTTTAGGATTATTCACAGCCCAATTAACTTGTGGCTCAAGTCTGATACGTGCACCATTAGCACCGCCACGCATATCTGTCACACGATGACTTGATGCAGCTGCCCAAGCAGTTCTGACTAATTCAGATGTTGTTAAACCTGAAGCTTGTATTTGCTTTTTAAGCGCAGCGATATCACTCTCTGTCACTAAGGCATGCTTCACTTCAGGAATAGGATCCTGCCATGAAAGCACTTCACTAGGCACATCAGCACCTACGTATCTTGCACGAGGCCCCATATCACGGTGAGTCAGTTTAAACCATGCTTTAGCAAAAGCCTTATCAAACTCCTTAGGGTTTTTTCTAAAGCGTTCAACCACTTTGCGGAAACTTGGATCTTCTTTCAGCGCTATATCGGTAGTAAACATAATCGGTGCATGACGCTTATTAGGTATATGCGCATCGGGTACTAAATTCGCTGCACCCTTATTATCAGGAATCCATTGAATTGCACCGGCAGGGCTTTTTGTTTCCACCCAATTAAAGTTCATCAGGTTATCCAAATAATTAGATGACCACTTAGTAGGTGTCACTGTCCAGGCACCTTCTAAACCACTGGTTGTAGTATCAGCACCTACACCCGTACCACATTTATTTTTCCAGCCTAAGCCTTGTGCTTCAATGGGTGCTGCGGCAGGTTCTGCGCCAACACATTTATCCGGTCTTTTTGCTCCATGTGCCTTACCCAGGGTGTGACCACCAGCGATTAAAGCAACAATTTCTTCATCATTCATTGCCATACGGCCAAAGGACATTCTAATATCTTCAGCGGCAAGTAATGGATCAGGCTTGCCATGTGGTCCTACGGGGTTAACATAGATTAAGCCCATTTCAACAGCGGCTAGAGGACCTTTAAGTTTGCCTTTTTTATCTCTGCGCTTATCAGCAAGAAATGCAGTTTCTGGTCCCCAATAAACTAAATCTGGTTCCCAATCATCGGTTCTACCACCCGCAAAACCAAAGGTTTTGAAGCCCATTGATTCAAGTGCTACATTGCCTGACAATACCATTAAGTCAGCCCAGGAAATTTTACGGCCATATTTTTGTTTGACAGGCCATAGTAAACGACGCGCCTTATCTAGGTTGGCATTATCCGGCCAGCTATTAAGTGGATCAAAACGTTGTTGACCACCCGCAGCTCCACCACGACCATCATGTACACGATAAACACCTGCACTATGCCATGCCATACGGATCATTAAGGGCCCATAATGTCCCCAATCTGCAGGCCACCAAGCTTTAGAATCTTTTAAGGTGGTTTCTATGTCTTTCTTTAACTGGGCTAAATCCAGGCTAGCAAATTCTTTAGCATAGTTAAACTTGTCACCATAGGGATTGGATTCATCACCATGTTGACGTAAAGGGCTTAGGTTTAGTTGATCTGGCCACCAAAATTGGTTGGTTTTTACATGCCCAGCAGCAAAGACTGTTGAAGCATGCGACATGGTAGTGATAGCAATTGAGATTGCTGCGACAATTGGAAGTGTTCTTTTTAACATGATTGTTTCCTCATATTTTATAAGTTGCTTATATGACTGCTTATACGTAAGTTGGATAAATCATAGAGCTTTACAGGTTTTTTTTAAAATTGATTAACTTGAAGATAATCTTCTATTTTTTCTAAGGGTATTAATTTCCTTTTTTAAACAATGAGTTAATAAAATTTTAGGGTAACTTCTCAATAAGTCTGTGCAAAACTTGAAATAAAAACAAAAAAAGTCTTGACAGCATTTTAGAGGACAAAAATTGCATTTTCACTGCCCCATGTAATTTATCCCTATAAATGATCCTGTCGATCTGTCTCAGATCGAAATAGAATATTTTTGAATATTATCTTAACTGAGAGGGAGTTTGATCAACACAGGGCAAACTAAAGAGCCTTAAAAAGCCATGATACAATTGTTTTATTGAAAACAACCTGTATTGATTATAGTGAAAAAATTACCTCCAATTCCAGAGATACCTGAAGAAGAAAAGACACCGGTAGTCCGATTACTCCTTGCTTTCATGGAGCAACAACAGGAAATCATTCAAAACCAACAGGTTGAAATCGATGCCCTTAAAACAGAAGTTGCTAAGCTTAAAAAGCTACCTCCAAAGCCTAAAATAAGAGCCAGTAAATTGCCAAAGGATGATGACAATGATAATCCGACAGGTCATTCAGGAAGCAAGAAAAACAACTCAGGAAATGGGACTAGTAAAAGTCGTAAACGAAAGAAGAAATTGGCTATTCATAAAACCACCGTTATCAAACCAGATAACCTGCCAGAACATTCACGTTTTTTAGGGTATCAGGATTATTTTGTTCAGGAGCTGCTGATTAAGCCTTTCAATACTCGTTATCGATTGGCTCGCTATAAAACACCCGATGGTGATACCTGTATAGGAAAATTGAGCTTTGATACACATATAGGACATTTTGGCCATACATTACAGAGTTATATCGTTTATCAATATTATCACCAGAGAGTGACTCAGCCATTGATAATACAACAATTAACAGAATTAGGTTTTGATATTTCAACGGGTCAGATCAATGAGATTTTAATCCATGACAAAGACCATTTTCATACTGAAAAAATACATTGCTAACTGCCGGTATCAACAATAGTACTTATATCCATGTTGATGATACGGGTAGTCGTCATGATGGAAAGAATGGTTATTGTACTCACGTTGGCAATGAAACCTTTGCCTGGTTTTCAAGTACTCGATATAAGAGCCGGATTAATTTTCTACAATTGTTACGAGGTGCTGCTGTTGATTATACGCTCAACGATGCAGCACTTGATTATATGAGAGCAGAAAAATTACCTCACAAGCCATTGAGCGTTATTGAACAAAGTCATCAGACTTGCTTTGATAATGAAGAAGCCTGGAAATACTATCTGCAGAACAATAGTATCATAACACAACGGCATGTTCGCATTGCCACAGAAGGCGCTTTACTGGGGGCATTAATTAACAGTGGCTTTCCAAGTGATTTGGTGATTGTGAGTGATGATGCAGGACAATTTGATATTTTGTTGCACGCATTATGTTGGATACATGCAGACAGAGTGTTTCAGCGGATACTACCACTCAATGAGCGACATGATAAAGAACTGAACTGGGTACATACTCAGATTTGGGAACTATTTTATGATCTCAAACAATATAAACTTGAGCCAGATGATCCGTTGAAGTCAGCGATTGCTGAACATTTTGATGAATTGTGCCGGACTAAAACAAGCTTTGAAACGTTGAATCAGGCACTGAAACGATTGGCAAGAAATAAAACAGAATTACTGCTGGTATTGGAACGGCCTGATATTCCTCTTCATAATAATTTGAGTGAAAATGATATTCGAGAATATGTTATTAAGCGTAAAATTAGTGGTAGTACACGCTCAAAGGATGGGCAACTTTGCAGAGATACCTTTGTCAGTTTAAAGAAAACTTGTTTGAAACAAGGAATTTCATTCTGGGATTTTATTAATGACCGGATCAGCAAGAGAAATTTGATCCCATATCTGCCTGAGTTGCTGAAAGGTAAAGTTTGTGCTGTTTAAATGCACAGACTTATTGAGAAGTTACCCACACTCAATCAACCTAGCTCAGGTAATAACCCAACTCTAAGTGGTAATACCACCTTATCATCACCCACTTGGAGTGCTTCTGATATAGCCTATAATGAAGTTGGTATCATCGAACTAAAGGCAAATTTAACGGATAATAGTTATCTTGGAATTGATGATATTTTAGGTAAAAGTGGTTATGTCGGCCGCTTTACTCCCGATCACTATAGAGCCACCATCGACAGCCACGGAGCCTATCAGGCCATGTGCAGCGGTCTCTTTACTTATAGCGGACAAGCTATGAACTACCTCAGCACACCATCATTATTCATTAGCGCAGAAAATGCTGCCAACAATACGACTCTCAACTATCGTGATGGCTTTATCAAGCTTGATAATAGCTCCGTCACCATTCAAGCACCTTCAAGTGATAGCACCAATAGCCTCAGCCTTGAAGTGCGTGATGCCTTACTCAATACCGTATTAAGCAATTTAAGTGACGGTACACTGGTCAGCAATAACGATGGCACGGTTACTTACACCCTGAATGCCACGGACAAACTCAACTACATTAAGAATTCAGCCGCTCAGCTCAATCCCTTTCAAACCAACATTGATTTAATCACCAACAATATTATTGATAGTGATAGCATCACTTATCTTGGCACCTTACCCACTATCGAGCCAAGTGCAGTGGAGCTTCGCTTTGGCCGTATCGTCACAAAAAATGTATTTGGCTCAGAATTAATAGCGCTGGATATGCCTATGTATGTGCAATATTATAATAATGGTTTTATCCTCAATAGTGATGATACTTGCAGCATTAATCCATCATCAATCACCTATAACAAGCAAGTAACAACAACTGAAAACATCAATGGTACTTTATCAGTCGCTTCTGATGGCATTAATTTTTCACCCCCGGGAACAGGGACAGGCTATGTTGATGTTGTCATGGACATTGGTTTGAATGGTGATCAGTTTTTCTGGCTACAATATGATTGGGATGGCGATGGTGATTATTTTGATACCGCAGGTGATGCTAGCCTGCCTGGAAAGGGCAATAACCCACCCTACAGTCGAGCAAGCTTTGGTATTTATAATCGCTCTAAACGTATTATTTATACCCGTGAATTATACTGAATGGGCTACGAGCCATCATAGGAAATACTGCTTTGAATTTTTCTAAAAACATAAAAAGTATCACCGACTAAACCTCTTCTGGCACTAATAGCGATCGTCGTTATTCTGGGATTTAAAGAACAAGCACCCGGTGTCGCATCACAACAAGCTGGGCAAACATCATCACAGCGTTCAATCTTTATAGTATAACCTTCTGTGGTTTGCCATTCATTGCCCGGCACCACCCCCGTACAACTATCAACAAAGTTTTGATCATTGTTAGTGACAATAGCAATGGCCCATTCCATACCACTTTTGGCGGCATATAAAGCGCGTGACTGTTCAACATTTAATGCCGATGTGGTCGTTGTGGTGCTATTTAAAGTGACCATAGCAATGCCTACCGATGCTAAAGCAACTAAAATAAAAATCGCGCCAACCAAGGAAATACCTCTTTGTTGTTTAGGCAACGAAGCAATAATGTTCATGGCTGATTCTCAACAAAAACCTGATTCATCAAAGTAATTTTTTCTCCATTGTCACTGATAGTAATGGCTAGTGTGACCAAGCCGGGGCGAGTGGTGCTTCCCGCTGAATAACTAAACTGGCAATTAGTAATGTTTTTTGCCAACAATGCATCACTGCTGCTCACACTGCCCATGTTTGCTGTAATCGCATAATCCTGTTTTAAATAAAGGCTATTATTAGCCAATAAGCAACCAAATAAAATCGGTTTATCTACGATCATATAACGCGCTTGCGGCGAAGACAGAGGAAACTGAATGGCGCTATAAGAGATTAAGCTATCCGTTAGTGCTGTAATCTCAGAGCGGTTTTCAAGAGGGGCTGTCTGATAAGCATCTGATCCACTTTCACCCAAATTATATACCACGACATTTAAGCCAACGGCCTGAGCTGCACTAATGCGTAATGGCTGCAACAAAGCAAATGAGGTACTCGAAGCAGTAGTAGTAAAAACATCTGTACCACTGCTTGCATAGCGCCCACCATCAATCGTATGCAGCATTTCTAGACTGAGTTGATCGGCACTAATACGCACACTATTGGGTAAGGCATGATGAATATCTCTCGCCATGCGATGCAGTGTTAACTCAGCAATGTCCACTAGTTCTGCCCGCCGTTTTAAATCGGCATAAGCCGTCATGGGCGAGGCAATTAGGTTCACCACCAACATGGCCACAATGCCGCTAATGACCATAACAATAATGAGTTCAACTAAGGTGAAACCCTGCTGTTTGTTCACGGACGTTTTCATTAATAATCTGTTCGATAAGCAGTCAAAGGAATGGTCGTATTCAGACCTGCATGGCTAATGCTAACAATAATTTTTTTGGCGCTCACAGCATCCAATTCATTGCCACAACTGGATACCGTGCAAAGACTCACCACCACTTCAACCGAATAGCCGCTCAGAGCACTAATGCTATTGCCATATTGATCGGCAATCGCAGTGCCAGCAATAATGGCATTGTAATCGTCAACTTCATTATAATTCGCCCTGCCGGTGGTCGCCCCATCAACAAGATTCTCATAGGGCTGCATCATAATTTCATCAATATAGCTTTTAGCAATGGCTAATTGTTGTGCACGTACCATGGGATCTGCACTAGTGGTGCTAGTACCAATAAATAACGCCGTCACTCCAGCAATAGCAATGCTGATGATCACAATTGAAATCACTAATTCTATTAAGGTCACACCCGCTTGAGTATTTTTAATCATGGACATAACCCGTTATGGGTTCAACAATAACCACCCGCGCACTGTCACCCACGGTAAAAGAAAATGCGCCGGTGGAGCTGGCAATCCCCTGTGCATCATAAGTAAAGGTTGGTGTTGGGCTGATGATGACCGTGCCCGTATCACTATAGGCCGATTGAGAAGCTGGTTTTTTTAATATCTGAGCGGCACACAATGAACTTGCTGCGTAATTTAAGGCATAGTTATCACCGCCCAACACAATATCAACATCACACTGGCTGGCAATGGCAATTTTTTGTGCATAACGAAAAGCTGAGATGATTTCTTGATGATATTGGCTGTCTTGAAAGGAAGATTGACTAAAGAATTTTGCTGCACCGACTGATGCCATAATGCCGACAATGATGATCACCGTCACAAGTTCAACGAGTGTAAAACCCTGGTTTCTTGTCAGCTCATTATTTCGAAAATTGCTATTATTCGTTTGCATCTAAAAACCAATGATACAGGCGGATTTAAACTAGGCAGATTGCGGTGAGCGGTGAGCAGCGCCCATTCTACTCACGACGCTTTAATTGATTGCATCAACCACTACTGCACCATTAGCAGGATTATAAGTAATGCTCATAGTCGATGCAGCGGTACCTGTTTTATTAGCACGATAGTTGTAAGTACATAACGAACTAGCAAAAGTCGCGGTATAGTCATTGGTCGTATCCGTAGTAGACGTACCCGCGCTGATTGTAGGTGGGTTTTGCATTACTGCCTGCCAAACATTTGAGATACACGTTGCATCAGTTGTTGCTGTGGGCCAACCACTTGCGCTAACTACTGGCACAATACCATCACCAAAGCCTGGTACGGTTGTCGCCGAAGTGTCACCATTAGCAATCCACTGTGCATGCGCTAGAGCAATACCACTACCCAAACCACCACCGACACCTGCTACTGCTGCCTCATGAGCCTGATCGGTTACATCCATAAATTTTGGTAAAGCAGTCGCCGCCAAAATACCTAAAATCAAAATTACGGTAATTAATTCTATCAGGGTAAAACCTGAGTTTGACTGTTTACTATACATAAAATAACCTCTCAAATCTGAATATTATATTCTTTGACTACTAATGTGTTTTTTAAGCTATCATCTCTGTGTCGCTGCCAATTACATTGGCGTCCCAGATTAAAAACACTTTATAGTCAAAATATAGCAGTGAATCGGGAAAATACCATATTTTTCATAATATATTTAACAAATGACTCTATGCTAATGAAAAATATCATCTTTACTTCATTTTTCCGACCAAATCCCACATCGGCATAAAAATACCTAAAGCAAGAATAAGTACCATGCCCGCAATCACTAAAATAAGAGCCGGTTCAATTTGTGCACTGAGAAATTTAATTTCATAATCCACCTCATCTTCATAAAATTCAGCCACTTTAACCAACATATCATCCACTTGACCGGTTTCTTCACCCACCGCAATCATTTGCAATACCAATGGGGTAAACATGCCTGTTGCGGCGGCAGTATTGGTCAGATTGTCACCGCGTTCAACGCCCTTGCGCATTGCAGCAATGCGATCAGCGACAAACACGTTGCCCACCGCTTTGGATACTAGATTCAATGCCTGTACCAGTGGCACACCGGCTCTTTGAGTCAAAGCAAAGGCACGACAAAAACGTGCCAGAGTCGCTTTACGTAAAATTTCCCCGATATAAGGAATTTTAAATTTGAATTTATCCAGACGAAAGCGCCCCCCTTCTGAGCTGATATAATGTCGCACTCCCAGTACCACAAGCGCTGTGCTTGCAAACATCCAAGGCCAAAAATTGACAAATAATTCCGAGGTAGCCAATAATATTTTGGTATAAATGGGCAGGTCTAAATTCATTTTACTAAACACGCTAGCAAATTTGGGGATCACAAAGATATTCAACACCACAAGGGCAGCCGCCAAAAAAATCAGCACAAAAGTTGGATAGCGGGTCGCTTCTTTAATTTTATCTTTAATCAACTTGTCTCTTTCCAGATAAAAAGACAATTGCTCAAAAGCATCATCCAAACGCCCGGTACTTTCCCCCACTTTCATGACACTGAGAAACACCGGCGGAAAAACTTCCGGGTATTTTGCCAAGCCTGTAGATAATGGCTGACCGGCTTCAAGTTGCTTGATGCTATGCTCTAAAATTTCTTTTAAATAATCATTGTCAGTGGTTAATGCCAAGCTATTCATTGCCCGAATAATTGGAATTCCAGCCTTAAACAAAGTGCTCATTTGTTTGGCAAATAAAATCAATTCTTCGGTACGGGGTTTACCTAGCCCAAAACGACGTTTCCAGGGGATAGTTTTAGGTGCAGTGACCGCCAGACTGATTTCAATTGGGGTGATCCCCGTATTAAATAATTGCTCAGCCAGCGCATCTTCTGAGCTTGACTCTACAGTATTTTCTACTGCATCACCCCGTGCCGTACGTCCTTTATAAAAATATCGTGCCATGCTATTTATTGCTCTTCAAGTACTGCATGTTCTTCAATAGAACCCGCCAATCTCAAGACCTCATCAATCGAAGTAATGCCTTGTTTGGCTAGTTCAAAGGCACTATTGACCAAGGGTATATAACCCGGTGCGCTACGGGCTTTTTTAACAAAGGCACGGGCATCACTAGAGCGCAAGGCTTCTGCCAGTGCATCATTGATTTCCAGAATTTCATGCACACCCTGACGACCTTTATAACCGGTGTTATTGCATAGATGACAGCCATTGCCCTGAGAAAATTGATTGTTTTTTAATGGCTCATTCACCGCCCTAATGTGGCTATACTTAACCGGACACACAACTTAAAACAACTAAAAGATAAAAAGTGTGACCTAAAATGAATGATCAAACAAAAAAACCGAATAAGCTATACATCAGAATTTAAAGAATCAGCTGTCAAATTAGCTAATGAGACGGATCAACCCGTTTCTCAGACTGCCAGGGAGCTAGGTGTTAATGTAAATACTCTACATACCTGGATCAGTAAATATTCCAAACCGGTGAAGACGGTAGCCAATAGAAGTGATGAACACATTTATGATGAAGTAAAACGTCTGAAAAAGAATTGGCAAAAGTGATTCAGGAGCGTGATTTATTAAAAAGGCCACAGCGTACTTTGCAAGGGAAACTTTGTGAAGTACGCATGGATAACTGATCAGGCTAAAGATTACCCGGTAACGATTCTGTGCCGTTTTATGGATGTTTCCCGTAGTTGCTATTATGATTGGGTTAGCTCTCCTAAAACGGATAGAGAGAAAGAAAATGAAGCGCTTACTGAGCAGCTAAAAAACTGTTTGAAGACAGTCGCAAGACTTATGGAACCCGTCGTCTTAAAAGAAAACTGGCTGAAAAAGGCGTTCATATAAGCCGCCGGAGAATTGGTCGATTAATGAAAAAAGCCGGTTTGTTTTGTAAAACGAAGAGACGCTTTAAAGCGACGACTAATTCCAAGCATAATAAGCGTATATCTCCAAATTTACTGGAAAGAGAGTTTACTGTCTCTCAACCTGATCGCTACTATGTGGGTGATATTACCTATATTGCCACCAAGGAAGGCTGGTTATATTTAGCGGTTGTCATTGACTTATTCTCTAGGCAAATTGTTGGCTGGTCGATGGATGAGCGAATGAAAGCCAAGCTAGTCAATGATGCTTTACTGATGGCCATATGGAAGCGTAAACCAATGGATGGATTGCTTTGGCATACTGACCGAGGTAGCCAATATGCCTCTGATAGTCATAGAAAAATATTGTCGGATCATAACATAATTCAGTCTATGAGCCGCAAAGGAAATTGCTGGGACAATGCTGTATCAGAGAGCTTCTTTCATAGTTTGAAAACTGAATTGACGCACCATTGTCGATTCAAAACCAGAGTAGAAGCAAAGCAGGCAATATTTGAATATATTGAGGTATTTTATAATCGGGAGCGACTTCATTCGGCTAATGATTATTTGTCACCAGTCGATTATGAAATACAGCAGGAAATAGCTTAAATCGATTGATTGAAGAGGGGTAAAAGGCGACATAAATGCCGCCCATTACCGTTGACGGCCATCGGCTCCTCAGCCTGTGCCGTGAAGATATTGTAACAGGATCATTACCGTTGTGAAAATACCTTGGGTGAATGGAACGGCTCTATCGTTCCAGAGGGCAAAGCCCTTTCTCTTCATCTGTTTAAAGTTAACATGAGAAACTAAAATGATAGGAAATACAAAATGACAAAAATCACTTGAAACAGCCAAAAAAATATTTAGAAAACTGTCCGGAAAAGTGTTGACACATCACCCCTTGTAACCAGCTCATTTCATGCTCATCCAGCTCATGATCAATTTTACAATTTTCACAAATTTTTCTTATCAGTCTTTGTGCCACAATGGCTTGTAGCGAAGTCGCAATTAAATAACCCTCTACGCCCATATCCTGCAAGCGATATACGGAACTAATCGCATCATTAGTATGCAGGGTGGAAAGTACCATGTGACCCGTCATAGCCGAACGAATAGCTATGTCTGCAGTTTCTGGATCACGCATTTCACCAATCAGAATAATGTCCGGATCTTGGCGCAAGGCGGTGCGTAAAACATTGGAAAAAGTCAGACCAATTTTGGCATTGATCTGTACTTGGCTGATGCGCTCCAATCGATATTCCACCGGATCTTCAGCAGTAATGATTTTTTTTTCGCTATTATTGAGCTCATTTAAAGCCCCGTATAAGGTGGTAGTCTTACCGCTGCCCGTGGGGCCGGTCAGTAATACTAAACCATGTGGGCGATGAATTGATTTGCGAAAACGTGTTAACAAATCAGCATTCATACCCAATTGATCTAAATTTAGAATACCGGCACTTTGATCCAATAAACGCATAACCACTGATTCACCGTGCTGGGTTGGCATGGTTGATAGACGTACATCCAGTGAATGTTTTTTGATTTTAATATGAAAACGCCCATCCTGGGGCAAGCGTTTTTCAGAAATATTAAGGCCAGACATTAATTTCAGCCGGGAGACCAAGGCTGCGACAATGCGTTTTTCATTCATTACCTGCTCATTGAGCACCCCATCGATACGCATACGAATGCGCAATACTTTTTCATCTGGTTCAATATGAATATCCGAGGCATTAACCTGTAAGGCATCTTCAAAAATGGTTTGTAATAAACGCACGACCGGAGCATTTTCAACATCATCACTTTGTGCCAATTGCTCCAGATCGATATCTGTTTCAGATAATTCTTCATCTAACTCTTCGACCAGAGAATTGATTTCATCTTTACGACGATACACATTGTCCATTACCGCCAACAGATCTTTTTCTCTGATCAAAGCCAGAGTGATGGGACGCTTAAGTACCTTGTGAATATCATCATAGGTAAAAATATCAGACGGATCAGCCATGCCCACTAATAGGCCATTTTTTCTATCCGCCAGGACAATAGCACGATAGCGCCGTGCCAGCGTTTCAGGCAGGAGGCGCACCACTTCTGTTTGATAGTGGTATTGTCTCAAGTCGATAAAGGGGACGTTCAGTTGACGGGATAAAAAAGAGAGAAATTTTTGCTCAGAAATATAGCCATTTTCAATTAACACCTGCCCTAATTTGCGCCCCGATGTTTTTTGATCAGCCAATGCCGCACTTAACTGACCCTCAGAGATCAACTTGTGTTCAACCAATAGGTCGCCGATTCTAATTCTTTTCTTTGGCTGTTCCAAAATACCTTGTTCCTTTTACTATGACTCCTTAAGTCTAGAACAAAATACTAGAAAAGCTATTGATATACCTGCTGTACTTCCAAGTCTCATGGCTAGAGATGGTGTTAAGTCGCTTGCTGGCGCATTTTTTTTGCTTGTTTGAATTCCATATCCAAGCGTTCCAGTTCCTGCATCTCATTAAGGCTAAAGCCTGCTTTTAATCTAGCATCACGATTAAACGGGCCTCTCGGCGTCGAATTCAGGTATTTTTTTATTAAAGTGAAAAACATCTTATCCGGATCAAGTTGTTCACGTTCACATTGATAACGAAACCAGCGAGTCCCTGCATTGATATGACCAATTTCATCATTGGCGATAATGGTCAGGGCATCGGCAGTTTGCGGATCACCCACATCACGAAATTTGCCCATAGAAAAGGGGATGACATCGAGGGCACGGGCTTCCAGCACCCGATGCACAATGGCCATACGTGCCATGAGATCATCTGCCGTAGTTACCGCCATTTGCCACAATTCATTATGCGCGGGAAAATCACCATAGTCATAGCCCATATCTCTGAGACTCTGACGCAATAAATTAAAATGCAGGCTTTCTTCTTTTGCTGTTTTAACCCAATCATCATAATATTCTTTGGGCATGTGGCGATAGCGATAAACACTATCCCAGGAGAGGTTCACAGCAGTTAATTCAATATGTGCCAGAGCATGGATCAATGAGGCACGTTGCTGAATGGATTTAAAACCACGATTTTTTAACTTGCTCACTTCAACGAGCAGAGGTTTTGACTGTCGTCCCGGCTCATTAAGCTGTAGCGGTGCATCCTGAGAAAGGGAATCACCTTCTTGCCACTCTAATAGGCCAGCATCCCATGCTGAGGCGATTTGTTGGCTTAATGCGAGTTTTTCATCGGGATTGACACATAAGAAGCAATTTTTTGCTTCCTGATACAAGTTTTTCATGGCTTGGGCTACCTATTAGAGCGATTATGTAAGACGCGCCTAACTCTTTTTGTTACTTGTTAATTTGACCCATAGTTTACCACTCCAATACCAATGCAGATAGTAGGCTTCTTTGAGTAGACGAAAAACAGACTTTACACGCCATTCGAAGCGCTCTTCTGCCGCCACTGCGGATAAATGCATACTAAGTCCCTGTGCTAGGGTTAGGATTCGGTAGAGGTGATAACGACTACTGATAATGGCGACTTGATGGGCGCCTGATTGCTCGTTTAATTGCTTGTGTGATTGTTCGTGTGCCGATAATGATGAGAATAGCAAAGCACGAGCGTGTTGCAGATTTTCCAGAGTGTGACGTGACTTTTCTTCAATAATCACTTGCGCTTCACTGACGCCCTGTGATTTTAAATACATTGCACCAGCACGGGATTCTGAAATCGTATTAGCCCCCGTCATACCACCCAGTAGAATGATTTTCATTGAATGAGAGGCTTTTTTACCAGCATACCCCCTATCCGACTGCTGTTGTTGCAATAATGACAAGGCTCGATTCAAACGACGCTTAAATGCTTCAGTGGGAGCATTATTAATTAAACACAGACCCGCGACTAAAATACTCTGAACGTTTGTCTTCGGCAACTGAGTGGTTGTTTGCAATGCTGTTTTCGTTGTCTGCCATAGCAAATACAAAAAAACCAGACCGACGGTGAGGAGTAATAAAATATTGGAAAAAATAAAAGTAGACAGTCCATCCCAACCGAAGGCACTGTCTTTAAAGAATTGTTTTTTTAATGGCAACTTTTTTACTGGCAAGAGAGGCCCACTGATCGCTCATAATGGAATGACTAAATAACCATTTTAACAGACCCATCATAAAACGATAGCGTAAAATTATGTCCTAAATATCTCTATAAATTAGCAATTTGTTGTTGGACTTTGCTGATTTTTCGAATCCAGGGTGTCCCTATGGCAACATATTGAGGCAATGACTTTGCCGCATTTTTAGCCTGTTCTTTATTGGCATAAGTACCATAAGTCACTAAATAAAGCGGACGATTTTTTTTATTTACCGATAAAAAATATAAGTTATTATCAGCAATGCCCGAGGTGTTTTGTGAAATACGCTTTACCTTAAAGGGATTATTTGACTGTAAAATTTGTAGCGTAAAGTTATCACCTGATAATTTGCTAAAGCGTGCCTGATCGGTTTCATTGCTCTTATCTATATTGCTTAAGCTAGCCAAGACAGGAGCAGGTCGATTAGGCCGTTTAGCTTGTTGCACCAGCATTGACGGTACTTTTGGCACGGCCTTTTTTGTCGAACTTGATGGCACTGATGGCTTAGCGACTCGCTTAAGCAAAGGCTTATCTAATGCTTTAGAGACAGGCTTCACCTTACGACTAAAAAAGCCCAATTGTTGTGGTTCACCGGAGCGATTATAGCGCTGAAAAACTATCGCCTTTGAATTACTTTTGTTAGTCTCTGATGCTGTTCCAATTTGTTTAGGCAATAGACTCGGCTCATATTTACGCACTGCTCTGAGTTCATAATCAGCCCCAGCCTGCGCCAAGCCAAAGATGCGTTTATAATTACCTCGCCCCCCCAAGGACTTTGCTTGCGCGGCAAATGCTTGATCAAATTGCGCATCAATATCCTTATAGTCAACCAATTTATCATCACTCAAATTGACTACAGCATCATCTAGATATTGCCAATCATCCAAAGCCGCCATGTTGTTATCTTTGCCATCATCCTTGGTTCTTGCAGTTGAGCGATAGGCCGACAAATCTTCGTTATAAAAATCATAAAACTGTTTATCGGCAGTTTCAGCCTCCGGGTCAACCAATTGAACCAGTTCTTCTGAAACCTGCTCTGCTTCATTAGCAGGTTCAGGTGCTTTTTCCGGTGCATTTGCGAGTTCAGTTTCAGCTTCCGGCTCAGACGGCAGATGGGCAATTTGTGCTAAAGCAGCCTCGGCCTTGGGATAGCCTGATTTTTTTGCCTCAGCAAACCAGTGCTTAGCCTGACGAATACTTTTCGCTAAGCCCTGACCACCATTAGCATAAAGCTGACCTAATAAATATTGTGACACGGGGCTGCCTAAGGTCGCCGGATTGTTTAACAATTTCGCCGCCTCAGCAAAATCTCGTTCTACGCCCATGCCCTGCATATACAAAAAGCCTAAATCTCTTTGCGCCAGCATATTTTCCTGCTCTACCGCATGCTTGAGCCAAAAAACAGCCTTATCGACACTGGTCATCGTCCCATTGCCGGTCATATAATGAGATGCCAGTGTATGTTGAGCTGGACCAAAACCATTCTCTGCTGCCAGCAAATACCAGCGAATCGCCTCTGTCGCATCCTGTTTGAAACCCAGCCCATCAGAGGCCATACGGCCTAATTGATATTGCGCCTCAGGATAATCCTGAGCGGCCGCTTTGAGTAAGAGTTGAATGGTTTTATTAAAATCTTGCTCAACACCATAGCCAGCAAAATATTTCATTGCCAGCGTATACTGAGCCTTGTTCATGCCTTGCTTGGAAGCCAGATTCAAATAATGAATTGTTTTCTGGTGTGATTGATGCTCACCACGTTGCTCATACAGCACCCCCACGGAATACTGAGCATTGACATCCCCTGCATCAGCCAATTTGCTCCAAAGTGTTAATGCGCCTGCTATATCACCCTCATTAAGACGTTTTAAAGCAATTTCATAGCTGGCAAAGACAGTGGCTGACATGGCCAGCATGGATAACAAGATGATTGAGATTAAGGCGGCACGGAGAAGTCCCCACCGAAATAAAACGGCAGAGTCAGCACCTTGCTTGCTTGCAGAAGTTTTTATATCCATATACCACATCCTTGTCTTTAGCTATAAACAACTGAATTACTAGAACATTTATCAATCCTTGTTATTTAAAAAGTTATTTAAAAAGTTATTTAAATGTCAGTTACATGAAATTATTACAAAAAATAATACAAGAATATATAGAGAGAAACCCTGATAATAAAAAATCCTCATTAATTTAGTGTATTTCAATATTAAAGCATCAAGAGATCGAGTAAAATTTGTCTATTGAACCTAAAATAATCAGTTGAATCGTAGCGAGAGCGACTTAGGTGCTGAAGATTAAGGGTTTTACAGGTTATTTGGGCTTTATTCGTAGTCACCCTACGGGTGAAGTCAAAATGTTCTGGAAAATCCTTAAGATTCAGTTCATAAGGCGGTCGCAGTAGATTCAACTGATTTTTTTAGGTTGAAGCACATACATTCTGTAAACTGGAGTTTTTATGTTTGAAGTAAATGAGTATTTTGACGGCAAGGTAAAGTCCATTGCCTTTAATAGTGTTGATGGTGATGCGACGGCAGGCGTTATGGCAGCAGGTGAATATACTTTTGGTACGAGTAGCATTGAATTAATGACAGTGACCAGCGGTGAAATGCAGGTTAAATTGCCCGGTGCTGATACTTGGCAAACTTATACAAGCGGCGAAACA
This sequence comes from sulfur-oxidizing endosymbiont of Gigantopelta aegis, assembly GCF_016097415.1. Classification (NCBI taxonomy): domain Bacteria; species sulfur-oxidizing endosymbiont of Gigantopelta aegis. The sequence goes on from NZ_JAEHGE010000001.1 coordinate 701,980, forward strand.
TTCAGAGTCGAAGCCAAGCAATCCTTTGATGTCAAAATGACCACAGATGTCGCCTATCTCTGTGTTTATATCAACGAATAAGCATACTCTCAGCCATGGCTAAAAATATCAACAATGATTGGGATAGTCATTTTCTTGAGCAGTCATTAATTTTTGCTGATTTAAAATTGCTCTTAGAACAGAGCAATTGGACTGATTGGCCGGGTAGTCAGGGCTTGCTGGCACTACTGGATAAGCCAGTCATTTTATCCAGCGGCCATACATTAGCTATGCATCCTCAGGATGAGACATTACCATTTCCTGATATGGGTTATGAAGAACGTGTCTACAAAAAAGGCATTATCAGTACCCGTGAACAAAACTGGCATGACTTGTTTAATGCCCTTATCTGGGTGCTATTTCCCCAAACAAAAATTCTACTTAATTCCCTGCATATACAGGAACTCGAACGTCAGCCCGGCAAAAAAAGAACGCCAGCCCGAGATGCCATTACCCACTTGGACGAGTCCGGCATCATTATTGCTAGTAGCAACCCAACTTACCTTCAAGCCCTGAAAGATCATCAATGGCAAAGTGTGTTTTTACAGGCTCGTTCGCACTGGTTTTCTAAAGATGGCTTTTCTGAGAGTAGGCAGCAACAAAGTATCGGTGCCTTTGTCTTCGGTCATGGCATGTATGAAAAAGCCTTTACGCCCTTTATCGGTTTTACCGGCAAAGCCTATTGCCTTGAAGTGGATGATAATTTTTTTCAATGTGACAAAATGAGTCAATATAAAAAGCTAGATCAATTATTGTCATCTGACATTAAGACCAATAATTCACTGGCTGATTCCAGCTACCTTTCTCCGTTACCTATCTTAGGTATTCCTGGCTGGGCCAAAGAAAACGAATCGCCTGAATATTATCAAAACACTAATTATTTTCGCCCTAAAATACGTCACAAAGCAAAATCATGAATCATCAGGAAGAAGCGACTATCGCCTGCCCTTATTGCGGTGAATACATTGATGTCTTAATTGAACAAGGCGATATTGAACAGGAATACATTGAAGACTGCCAGGTTTGTTGCCGTCCGATTACATTTCAGGTGCAATATGGCCATGACCAATCATTACAAGTGCTGGTAAAACATGAAAATGAATAAGCCTATACCCAAAATGCTTGTGAAGTTTATTTATTAATACCTGAGAAGGTGCGTTTGTTGTATAAATCAGGGAGTGCTTTAATTAACTTTATTTTTTTGCTGGAGGGATGATTAGGGTTCATCAGCGCTATTTTTTCCAAGCCACCCGGCACTGCACAACTTGGCACTATCATTAGCAATGCTTTATTTTTCGCAAGCCATTGAGAGCCTAATGTTTGCGTTGAGAGTGGATAAGGAAATTTTGCCCAGTCATCAGGCAGTTTTTTATCACTTAAAGTATCGTATTTAATATCATCTGGCAATTGGTAAACACCCAGTCGATAACTTTTGGGCACTAAATACGGTGACGGAATATAATTTGCCATTTCTAACAAAGCCGTTGCCGAAGACAAGGCAAAATAAAGCACCGGTTCACCCGCCTTATTCCACCTCGCCCCGTCTTTGTAGCTTGCACCCAAGCCCTGATAATTTTCTAAATAAGACTCCGGAGCAATACGGTAAAGCAGCATTAAACAAATTCACCATATTCAATTTTACCTAAGACCTGAGCAACCCACTTGCGTCCTTCAAAGGTATCAAATAAATCTTCTGGTTTTTCACCGGATAAAGCAGGAATCGGTGATTTTATCCATTCTTTTGCCTGCTCCATGCTACCAAATACTCGCGCAGCCTTATCGTATACGCGAATGGTGTCGAGCATTTCTTCACTATCCGTTCTGCTCATATTTTTAAGCCGATAATAGCGATTCAAATTGCTGGATGTTGTTCCTAGGATGCGTACTATAAGTTCCCTATTTTCCAGTAACTTGACTGTGTTTTTAACGACCACACCGGATAAGCCCTTTCTGACAGAACGAATGTATTCAATTTTATCACTTAATGAATCAGGGTTAAGTCCTAATTCACTAAGTAGTTTATGTTGACTGGCTGACATTGCCCCTCCAAAAACATCTATTTGATGTAAAGATAGCATCAAATAGATGTTTTGTAAAGCCATCCCTATAATGTCTAAAACAAATTTGCTACTATCCAAGCTCAGTTTTTTAACACTTAATAAAAATTATCCCTATTGCATTGTTAATTCAATAAATGGAGAGAAAATATGGAGAGAATAAATGCCAGAACAAGCGATACAAGCCGAAGCAATGAATGTTGCTAACACAGTGACAGAATTAATGGATCCTGATAAATCATCCGAATTGCTCAATGCCGGGCTGGATTTAGTCATACAATATGGTCCCAATCTTATTTTTGCCCTGCTGATTTTTTTTATTGGTAAGTTCATTGCCAATATAGTGAAAAAAATGGTTCAGGGAATGATGGCAAAAAGCCGGGTTGATCCTTTGATCATTGGCTTTACCAGTAGCCTTGTTTATATGGGCGTTATGATCTTTATCGTCATGGCGGCATTAGGGCAGGTTGGCATACAAACAACCTCATTTATCGCTATCTTAGGTGCTGCCGGTCTGGCCATTGGTCTTGCCTTGCAGGGTTCATTAGCGAACTTTGCCGCTGGTTTTCTGCTAATTATCTTCCGTCCCTTTAAAGAAGGCGACGTTATTGAAGCAGCCGGTGTCGTGGGTAAAGTTGAAGTGATACAAATCTTCACTACCACCTTAAAAACACCTGATAATAAGACCATCATCATACCGAATAATAAATTGGGCAACGACAACATCATCAATTATTCCACTCAGGATACTCGTCGTGTTGATTTGACTGTGGGCGTTTCCTATGACGCAGACTTAAAAGAAGTGCGCACCATTCTTGAAGACATCGTCGCAAAGGATCAACGCATATTAAAAGATCCCACCCATTTAATTGTTGTTGGTGAACTTGCAGACAATAGTGTTAACTTTTTTGTTCGGGTCTGGGTCAAATCTGAAGACTATTGGAATGTCTATTTTGATGCGAATGAAACAGTGAAATTACGTTTAGATGCAGCGGGCATAGGCATACCCTATCCTCAACGAGATGTACATCTCTATGAACATAAAGCAGCCTAATATTATAACTTAATGCTCTTAATTCTTTGCAAATGTCTTTTATAAAAAGTTTTTGCAAAGAATTTAAGTTTTAGAAAAATTAAAAATCTTTAATCTTGGTGCAAGGTTCCTGAAAGTATCGCTGATGTATAGTAGTTCCCATAGCAAGACAAACTTTAAGTCTTAAGCAAACAAACACATCGAGGATACTATCATGAAAACTTTAGCCACTTTATTATTCGCAGCAACCGTCGCCGTTTCTTTCAATGCTAATGCAGATTCTGTTTACGGTGATCCCAGCATGGGCGATGTCTTCCCTATGCAAGAGGTTACTTTACAAACACAAGCATTGAAAACTGTTGCTGATACCGGTGAACAAGTTTGGAGTGTTGCTTATGAAGAGTATGTGAATCCAGCAGATTTCAATCTAAGCACTCAACCAAATCAGACCGTAGCCAGCGCATTGCAGTCAATGGATAACAATCCTCCTGCTACCGGCAGCCAATCTCAGGATGTTTTTCAGTGGGACGAAACAGCGGATGAATTTCAACTGTAATAAAACAATGAGTGTCTCACAATAATTAATTAAAAATTGTCTTAAAAACCTGTCTAAATTATTATTTAGGCAGGTTTTTAATCCGCTTCCTGATCAACAAATCGTAAATATTTTTTCAACGCTACCAGTAACACTTTATCTGCATATTGAGAACCGGTTAAATCAGGCATCTTTTGTCCCTGTTTATTACTTTGTTCTGGAGTATGACCGTATCCATTTTTTAATTTTTCTAATAATAATTCATAACCTGGCTTCCATGCCTCTATATTAGGAAACTGTTTTCTCAATTGACCAAGAATACCCAAGCCTGAATAATCTAAATCACCATAAAAATAACAGGGCAATAACTTATCTGTTTTTCCAAACCACCATTGTTTAAACTGCTCAAAGACTACTTGTTCAAACTCCGACTCAACGAGACTAAAAACAACTCCTTTCTCGGTCCGAACTGATTTCATAGTTGCGCGAAAGCCCGCGCTATAAATAAGCAGCTGGTTTTCTGGTTGACTATTGACTCTTTTTATAAAAGTATCTTGATTTTCAATAAATAAAACTTCATGAAACTGGTTTGGGATATAACAATTCAATATAACAGGGCGAGTGATTAAATTAACCAATAAGGATGGATACAATTTTTCTATTAATACTTGACGATTATCTAAAAATTTAGATTCTGAAAAAAAGCACTGACTTGATAGTTGCCTAAGTGTTTGTGGTGTTTGTAATACCTGACCGATAGAAATTAATCCTTGCATAATTTGTTCTGCAGACCAACCAGAAGGCTTTATTGGCTTATCCGTTAACGATAAGCCACCATCTTCAAAACAATTTTTATTTATACTGAGCAATTGATTCCAATGTTTAATATCTGCTGATATGATCGGTCGTTGTAGCCACTCTCGTACTAATACTTCAGACATATAGAGGCCAGAAGCATCTTGTGCTTTATTAAAAATCAGTTTTGAATTTTCATATTTTACATCGAGATAATGATGATCTTTCGCAAGCTTAATTGAAAAAATATTATATTCAGTCTCTAACTGTTCAAGACAAGACCATTGATACTCAGGATCAGCATTATAATTAAATAACCTATTACACAGTTTGTTATTTTTTTTTATTGTAAAAGCTGAGTTATCCCCACGAATTTTTTTAGTAACTCGTTGAAATTTTAGAAATTGATCGACTTTCATGGCGAACTATGATCAAATTAGTTCACCACAAAGCAATTTGGAGAACGCCATGAAAGCAACACAATTATTACATAAAAAATTATTATCTGCATGCCCTGATATGCATAAAATCAGATTAAAGGCACTCATCGCAGGTGTTAATTCAGCAATATCTGAGCATCAGGTAACAGTGACTGGCTTGGGCAGAAACTTGAGGGCTCATTCAAAAACGAAAACAAAGCATGATATCAAAAGAATGGACAGATTAATTGGCAATATACACCTGCACAATGAACGTAAAGATCTCTATCAGTATTTGACATTGCAATTGGTTGGTGAACAAAAGCACCCTGTTCTTATAGCTGATTGGTCGCCAATACCAGGTAGTGAAATTTTTCAACTACTCAGAATATCCATACCAATGGGTGGTCGTTCACTTACTATTTATGAAGAATGTTTCGAAGAAAAGAAATTGAATAATACTCAGGTTCATAATACTTTTCTGGATGAACTTGAAGCAATATTGCCAGAGGGTTGCCAACCCATTATCTTATCCGATGCAATTTTTAAAACACCCTGGTTTGAAACAATTGAAGCAAAGGGATGGTTTTGGGTTGGTCGAGTTCGGGGCAATGTACAGATCTCATTAGAGGGTGAAAAATTTGAAGGTTGTACTACTATAATGAAGCAAGCGACCACAACGCCAACAGGATTAGGTACGATCTTCTATAGCAAAAGCACAGCATTTCCTTGTGAGGGTACTTTATTTCATGGGACTGAAAAGGGAAAACATAAAAAGAAAAAACGTGGAGGAATTTCTCAAGATGCAAAGAGCCTTTACTATTCTAAAAAAAGCAAAACAACCCTGGCTATTAGTTTCTCATTTACCTAAAGAAATCAACAAGCCAAAGAAAGTCGTTAGGCTGTATAAATTTCGCATGCAAATTGAAGAAGGTTTCAGAGATACAAAAAATCAACAGTATGGTATTGGTCTTGCACAAGCAAAATCTAAATCTGCAAAGCGATATAATAATTTATTATTAGTCGCAGCACTGACACAGTTTTTACTTTGGTGTATTGGCAAAGTTGCTGTGAATAAAAAATATCACTATGACTTACAAGCCAATACAATCAGGCATAGAACTGTGCTTTCTAACGTTTATATTGGGATTCAAATTATTCGAGATAAACGGTATAAAATTAAAAAGAAGGAAATTAAAATGGTTTTTGAAAATATTTCAAATTTTACGCAACAAGTTGTTGACATTTGTTAAAAAATTCGTGGGGATCCCTCAGTTGTAAAAGACAATGCATTTTTTCGCATCGATAAAGCTTGCAAATCTATTTGATCAATAAATTTATGTAGAATAGCAGTCGCAACACTATCTTCCTGAATAAATTTTGGAGTCATTATTTTGTTAATCACCATCTCATTCAAATGACGCGGATTCAACTCTGAAGTGCAACGCAGGAAATTCCAGTTCTTGCAAATGATTTTTTCATTGCCTGGAATGGTGTTTGAAAGCCGAGTGCCTTTCTAGGTCTATTATTAAGTTTTTCCATCATGTTGTAAACCTCTTTATCAGTCACTTCTTTAAAGTCTGTATCTTTAGGAAAATATTGTCTAATCAGTCCATTAGTATTTTCATTTAACCCTCGCTCCCATGAAGAATAAGGGTGGGCAAAATAAAATGCTGTATCAAGAGCTTTGCTTACCTGCTCATGATAAGCAAACTCTTTGCCATTGTCTGCGGTAATACTATGAAGCCTGTCTTTAAAGGGTTTAAGCAATTGTATTGTTGCTTGTGTCACCCAATCAGCCTGTTTGCCATTCACTCTTGCTACTAATGTGTAAAGCGTTTTTCTTTCTACAATCGTGACCAGAGCACCACTGTGTCCTTTACCGATCACTGTATCAATTTCCCAGTCACCAACACGACGTTTATCATCAACAATCTTAGGTCGGTCATCAATGGAAATTCGATTAATTATTTGTCCTCGACTGCTTTTACCGTTACTACCACGCTTTTGGTATTTCTTTCCCTGACGCCTTAAATACTGATGTAAATCACCACCTTGCTTCTTATCATCCCATATGTGTTAATAAATACGTTCATGGCTAAGAAGTAGCATTTTGTCATTCAGTAACCAACCTGATATCTGTTCAGGACTCCACTGGTGCTGTGAAAGCTTTTCATCAATAAGGGCAATCATGTCATCCGTCATTTTAATTGCTTTAGAAGCATTGTAGCGACGCTTAACGGCTTTTTCTTGAGCTTGCTTAAATCGATAGCCACGTAAACCAGCGTTGCGTTTAATTTCACGGCATATAGTAGATTTACTCACCTCAATCGCCTGAGCAATTTTAGACTGGGAAATGCCATTTTTAATCTCAGTCGAAATGTAGTATCTTTGTTCTTGTGTCAATTGCTTGTAAGTTCTCATAAGTCACTTTACTCTTGCAGGAGAAAATGGCCGATTTTACAAGCAATTGGCCATTTTTTCGAGCAAATCATTACTGTACTTATGATTTTTTTTTAGTAGCGCCGTCAGGCGTCGCTGGCTCATGAAATTCCCGGGGTGGCCATCGCTACGCTCGGTCACCCTGGGAATTTCATGAGCCAGCGATAAACCAGCAAATATCACAAATACAACCAAATAGTGTTGCACTTATGAGTTGAATCTAAGTGATAATACCCGATAAAAAATACTTAAATTTAGCTTTGAAATTAAAAATGTCGGGCTATTTAATTTTCCAAATCAATTCACTATAAGCTTCAAGTTTGCTATCAGCTGTAATTAATCGCATTGGTTCACATATCGCTTGTGCAACCAATATTCGATCAAAAGGATCTTTATGTACTGGGGAAGGTTTAAAACAGATTCAGTATGTTCGCCAGTAATAGGTAATTCAATAAAACCGCTATTTTTAGCAGCCATTCTAATTTCAGACAAATTCCCCTCAAATTTGCCAATACCAATTTTTATAGCCAACTCCCACCAAGAGGCAGTACTAATATAAACATCATTCTCATCAGCCAGAATCACATCACGTATTGAGCTAATTCGATTAGAGCCAGCCATAACCCATAACGCAATATGAGTGTCTAATAGAACCCTCATTATTGCCCTTCAAACTCAGCTATAATTTCATTTGACAAAGACTCATCAAAATCGTCCGGCACATTGATTACCCCTTTAAGTAAACCAATGATTTTTTTTGTTTACATCCAGTATCTAATGGCACTAATTTAGCCTCAGCTTTCCCATAAGCACCGATGTATATCTCCTCCCCATTTGAAGCTTTTTTACCAGTTGGGACAGGTTACTTTTTGCTTGATGCATTGATATTACATCATCCATACTCGCTCCTGACTTATTAAGCAATACGCTCATATTAGTCCAGCCTTAGCTAACTGTCAAATATATATTCTGATATTTATCTAGGAGTCATCAGAATCCGGTCAAGTATCAAAGACCATACTAGAATTAAACCTAAAATAATCTGACAGCGGTCTCGTGAATTTGTAAAGAGTTGGCCATTTGAAATTGTTTCGGCCAGATCACCTCAATGACTCCCAGATCAAGTCATGATCTGGGATTTGAATGACTTCCCTTTAACTTTCAATCTGATCTTTCATACGATAGCTTTTTCCTTCAATAACCACTGTCTGAGCATGATGCAGTAATCTATCCAGCAATGCTGAGGTCAATGTGCTGTCATTGTTAAAGATCTCTGGCCAGTCCTTAAAGGCACGATTGGTGGTGATCACCGTTGAGCCCACTTCATAACGACCAGAGATGATTTGAAACAGCATATCGGCTCCATTCTTATCAATGGGTAAGTAGCCCAGTTCATCTAAAATGAGGATTTCAGGTTTAATGTATTTGCGCATTTCCAGTTTCAAACGACCCGATTTCTGTGCCACAATGAGTGAGTTAATGGCATCCACCGTATTTGTAAACAAGACCCGTTTTCCATTGAGACAGGCATGATGACCTAAGGCGGTGGCCAGATGCGTTTTTCTAAGCCAACGCCACCCAGTAAAATAATATTAGTGTGTTGCTTTAAAAACTGTAGCCGAAAGAGATCCTTGATCTGCAGTTGATTAATTTTCTTTGGCCAGTTCCAACTGAACTGCTGTAGTGTTTTCACAAATGGGAATCGAGCCGTTTTCACTTTACGTTCAATTGCTCTTTCCTGTCGCCTATTATTTTCCAACTCAATTAACTGAGTCAGGTAATTAACATGAGACCAACTGTCTTTATTAGCCTTTAAAGCCGTCTCTTCATAATGCTCGGCAATACCAGGCAACTTAAAGTATTTCAACTGTTCAAGTAGTCTTTCGACTTCTTTTCAGTGTGGGCATATCAAGCATCATTTGAATGGCTTCACTTTTCTTCTTTGTTTGATTGTTTTGTTTCAAACTGGATGGTTGAGTCATAAGTTGTTCCTTTGATTTCTTTAGGTTGATAAATATTGATGTCGGGTTTTTCTAACGTAATGTCGAGTAAGTCTTCACTGCGGGTTAAATGCAAAGCACCTGCTTCGGGTAATTTGTTGAGTCGCTGTTCCAATAAATTGGCCACATACTCACTACTGAAGGCTTCAAAGACAAAGGCATCCAGCATGGCTCGTTCAGTGGCTTCAATGCCATAGATTTCACTGAGGCCAACAATCTTTCGCACATGAACTTTAGGGTTTAAACGCTTCTGAGCCAGCTTTTGATAGTAATCACTGGCACGAGGTGACAGTGCAATAAAACGTTGAAACAGTTTTTGATCTTCTGAACGTCTGCGCTGGGCTAGCAATTCTTTGGGATGGTCCGGATCTTCAAAATCACGATGGCGCTCAAAGCTGCGAATGTGTCGGGCAATGAGTTTTTCCTGATCATAAACACAAAGTCGCTCGGGATAGATTTTTAAGGTCAGTGACTGGCTGGCATATTCTGCGGGCACTGAATAGCGGTTAGAATCCAGACTGATGCGAAACAGTTTGGTCGAGCGGACGGTTTCAATCCGTGCAATGTCATATCGGTTAATGGGCAAAGAGCGCATGGCCTGCACATCTTCAGGCAAACAATCCACTGGCTTTTTCGGGTTTCGCCATGGATGCGCACATTAGCAATGTCAGCCATCCAGATTTTAATGGCTGGATTCAAGATCTCAAACTGAGTCAACTCCAGGCCATTGAGGAAGTTTTTTTGACATAACCCACCCCGTTTTCAACCCGACCTTTTTCATTGCCCTTACGAACGCCACAGGCTTTAATTCTAAAACCATAATGATGTGCAAAGTCTAAGTATTTAGGGTTAAAAACAATATCTTCTCCTGCAGGGCGAGAGAGAACGCCCGTCTTTCAATTATCAATCATGACTTTTTCCGGCACGGCACCAAAGAACTCAAAAGCATGTTGATGACAGGCCAGAAAGTGTTCCATGCTTTGTGATAAAGTGAATTCTACGTACATCATTCTGGAATGGCATAACACCATCACAAAGAAGTTCAGCTTGCGAGTGGTTTCACCCACTTGAATGGTTTTGTACAGGCCCCAGTCAACCTGAGCAGCTTCACCTGGTGCAAAGGCTAAGGTTAAAAAAGCGGGCTTTCGTTTGGGTCGAACCTGATGAACATAACGTTTGACCACAGAGTAGCTCCCGTCATAACCCTCCTCCTGTACTCGTTGAAAGAGCTGAGTCGCCGTATAAGCATGCTTTTCCAGCAAACTGACAATATCATCCTTATAGGGATCGAGTTTGCTGTTTTGTGCTGCCGGTTTCCGTGGTCGATAATGTTTTTCCTGTAGCCAGCTCTCTACTGTGCGGTGATCTGAATCCATCTTTTGTGCAATCTGACCTACGTTCAGCTTATCCTGTTGATACTGTTTCATACGGCACCAGGCTTCATAATCAATCATGATGGCCTCCAGCATTTAATTGTTTGAGTATTTGTTTTATGTGGACAGGTGAAGATGAGGTTTGTCTAACGGGGTCAGATTTGGCTGATGGGGATAAAGATAGGACTTGATACAAAGGATGTTTATAAGTGATTAGTTTGGCCTGAATGAGTTCTGTTCGTGCCTGAGTGAACTTTAATGTCCCTATATTCAACTGTTTCATTAAGCTCGGTTGTGAGTAATAACTCAGCCCATTTTGATCGGCAACGGTAAGTAAAAATAAATAAAATGCCATTGATTCACAAGAGCAAGACTCAAAGTGGCCATCACGAACCAGGCGGTGATCGATCCAACTGAACTGAGAGGGGATTTGACGTAATTGCCCTGGATTGGGCATAGGATGCTCGGTCATTGTTTTCTCCATGTTTTAGGTGAGTGTTGAGTAAAAGATCCTCGCCTAATTCTCGCAGTTTCAGACCACTCTCGACTATGTCATCTTGTAACGTACTACCGATAAGATGTGCAATTAATCCTATTAAAACAGTGGGTTGGGACTTTAAGATCTCTTGTAACGCATTGGCGTTAAGATCGTCTGTTTTCTCTTTTTTATATCAATCGCTTGCGTGATTAAGGTATCTTGTAACGGTAATGGGTTATCCAATGATTGTTGTACAATTTTCCAGTATTTTGGATTTTGGGAACGCCATTGCTGAACACGCTGGACATTGACAGTGCCACAGAAGTAGTTTTTATTTTGAGGTTTTTGCAGCCATTTTTTTTGACTGGCGGCCTTACTGGCTTGTCGACACTCAGGTGCTGAGCAGAATTTCTGACGACCTTTAGAGCGGGGGTTGGGTTTGAAAAAAGTGTGGCAGTGCAAGCACTTGCAAGTTCCTGAACGTGGCATTGAGTATTTCCTCTACCTGAGATAGTTGAGGAAAAGCAAGAAAAAGTACAGCAAAAGAAAAGAACGGAAGAAGACAGAAGAAAATCCAAGTAGAACAAAAGATTTTTTTAAAAATTGGGAAGAAAAAGCAGAAGAAGAAATGACATTTTCAAATGGCCAAGATTAGGACACTTTCAGGAGACCCCTGACAAACCAGATCGATAGTCTGTTTTATTTGGCTAATTAATTCTTCAGGTAATCGTGGCATAAGGTTTAACTCCAAAACGTTGTCAAGACTTACTACAAAAAAATAACTTGGTTGCACAATACTACGTTTCGTAGTATTGTCAGAATCAATAACAACGTCATCCCAAACAGGGGGTATACTATGGACTCTATCAGTTACAGCTTGCTGGATAAACTCATGACAAACGATGACAAAGAATTTTTTCAGGTACTTGGCCGACGAATGGCCGACTATCGCAAAGCGATTAATATCACTCAGGTACAACTGGCGAGTATGTTAGGTGTATCACAACAGGTAATTGCTGCTTATGAAGCAGGCAGACGGAAGCTTCCAGCTTCTCTCTTGCCTGTTTTAGCTAAATTGTTTTCTGTGCCTGTGGATGAACTTATAGGGATCAAAGAAAGTAATGCTAAACGTGGGCCTGCCTCGGTGCTACAACGCCAAATTGAACAAGTGGCGTTATTGCCAAGGGCAAAGCAGAAGTTTGTTATGGAGATGTTGGATACGGTACTGAAGCAACAACAGTGCTCGATGTAGATCTGAAACAGAATAGTTATTAATTTTTTAAGGAATTTGATCATGCAATCTCATAGCGCAAAGCAAGAAGCTCTCGATGTGATCCAGCGTCTGCCGGACAACACAGATATAGAAGAAATTATGTATCGGCTTTATGTGTTGGAGAATATACGCAAAGGGCAGGAAGATGCGGCACAGGGTAAAACTCAATCCGCTAAAGAAGTGCTTAAGGATATTCAGTCGTGGTAAAGTGGACTGACCACGCCAAAGCTCAGCTTCACAGTATTTATGAATATATCAGCCAGGACTCTCCCTTTTATGCCAAGCGAGTGACTGAAGCCCTGGTTAAAAAAACCATCGGTCTAGATGCTTTACCTCATAAAGGATATAAGGTGTCAGAATTGAATGAAGATGTCGTTCGTGAGCTATCGCTTTATTCTTATCGAATTATTTATGAGATCAAAACCAGTTATATTGAAGTGCTAGCCGTGATCCATAAACGACAGGATTTACAGGCTGATGAGATCTTGCGAGATTAAGCTAAAACCTACATTAAAAACAATTCGTCTCTGACCCCATTTATTCGGGCAACACCTTGTAAACGACCCGATGCCATATCATAAACATAACGGATGGTCAGTCAATTTGAATTAACTGACCATAGGGGTCATATGCCAGTCGTGTTTCTCTGTTCTGCTCATCTATCTGACTGATAAGCTGGCTCAGTGGAAATCAATGAATCTGACCCCTTGATTTTTCCCCTTGATTTTTGAAAAACAATTCGTCTCTGACCCCATTTATTCGGGCAACACCTTGTAAACGACCCGATGCCATATCATAAACATAACGGATGGTCAGTCAATTTGAATTAACTGACCATAGGGGTCATATGCCAGTCGTGTTTCTCTGTTCTGCTCATCTATCTGACTGATAAGCTGGCTCAGTGGAAATCAATGAATCTGACCCCTTGATTTTTGACCCCTTGATTTTTTGACCCCTTGATTTTGCTTTACATCTATAACCTAAATACAGGTTACTGATTGTTATTTATATTTGATAATTACTGAAAGCTATATTTCATTACAAACAGCAATATCACCATTCAAAACAAACTGAAGAATACAAATAAAATAATTTACATTAACACCACCATTTGTTGCCAATTCTCTGCACTTAAAAAACTTATTCATAATCTCTCAGGACATTCATTTATAAAAATTATTAAAAAAAGCTTGACTCTGTACTTAGGTACAGAGTTTAAACTTGCTACATATTCAAGATAACAGGAGATAAAACTATGTCAAAGGCTGCATCCATAACGACGAAGAGTAACATTAGTTCCATGATCGCAGCAGTGATTATGGCTATCGGGGCATCCCTGTGCTGTGTTGGCCCGTTGGTATTGCTTGCCTTAGGGATAGGGGGAACCTGGATCAGCTCGCTAGCGGCACTGGAACCTTATCGACCCATCTTTATCGGTATAACCCTGGCATTTCTGTTCCTGGCGTTTCACAAGCTTTATTTGGCTCCGAGACAGTGTGCCCCTGGAGATGCCTGCGCTGTACCCAGCACCTTACGCAACCAAAAGATTATTTTCTGGGCAGTGACCGTATTACTGATTGCCTTGTTGACATTTCCGTACTACGGCATTGCATTGTTTGAATAAAGAGCAGTATTGCTAATTAACTATTTAATTGTAGGATTAACCATATGACACGTACACTATTTTTTTCTTTTCTGATGAGTATTGCGCTAATGAGTGCCGCTTTTATGTCCATAGCTCAAGCGAGTGAAAACAAAACCATCATTTTGGATGTTCCGGGTATGACCTGTAATGTCTGCCCGATCACCATTCGTAAGGCACTGGAAAAAACGCCTGGTGTTATAGAAGCAAAAGCGAGCTTCGAAACCAAAACTGTGACCGTCACCTTCGATCCATTTGAAACAAATGTTGAGCTATTAACCGAGGCAACAGCAAATGCGGGTTATCCATCGACACTGAAATAGTGAATAACAACCAGTTACGATAAATTATTTATCAACGATTGACTATTTTAAATATTAACAGAGGAAGATAAAAATGATGAATTCAGTATGGCCCTTTATGGATGGTTTCGGCATGGTTTTCATGCTGGTGTTCTGGTTCCTGGTGATTATGGCTGTTATTACGGTTGCAAAATGGTTTGCAGGTCAATTCAATAAAAAATGTGACTGTAACCAAACTGTAAATAATAATCCAGGCAATAAGCAAAATGAACTATAACTAAAGTAAGTCAAGACCATTCACAAGGATTCTTTATATGAAGACAGTTAATATACAAATCACCGGCATGACCTGTGACCACTGTGCTCAAAGTGCACAAAGTGCATTAAATGCCCTCGAAGGTATCACCGCTTCGGTCTCCTATGATGAAGGGCTGGCCAGTGTCGAGACACAAGGTGTGGTCAATAACGAGCAGTTGCTTAGAACAATTGAAGCCACCGGTTATGGCGCCACTTTATTGAATAATAACACTGCCACAAGTAGTGACGGGGACAGTGATTTGCATATTGCCATTGTCGGTACTGGCTCCGGTGCTTTTGCTGCGTCGATTAAAGCCGTGGAGCAAGGGGCACAGGTGACCATCATTGAAGGTGCGGAAGTGATTGGTGGCACCTGTGTCAATGTTGGCTGTGTGCCGTCGAAGATTTTTATCCGTGGCGCATACATAGCCCATCTTCAAGGGCATCATTCAATTGGAGGTTTGCCACTCAATACACCAAAGATTGATCGTAAGGCAATGATGGCACAGCAACAGGAATGGGTGGAAAAACTACGTTATGCCAAATACGAAAGTATTCTGGAAAGTAATCCTGGAATTAATCTGCTGTGGGGTATGGCGCGTTTCAAGGATGCAAGGACATTAATTGTCACAAAAGCGGATGGTACAGAGAAAGAAGTACAAGCTGATCGTATTTTATTAGCCGTTGGCGCCAGTGCTTCAATACCCAATATTCCCGGCTTGCAGGATACACCTTTTTGGACATCCACCGAGGCCTTGGTCTCGGAAACTGTGCCGGAACATTTGATCGTTCTCGGTGCCTCGGTTGTGGCCCTGGAACTGGCTCAGGCATTTCGCCATCTGGGCGCTGAAGTGACGGTACTGGCCCGTTCGACATTTTTATCAAAAGAAGATCCGGCCATTGGTGCAGGCTTAGCGTCTGCATTTGAAGATGAAGGGATCAAGGTGATGTTAAATACTTCACCGGATACGGTCAATCATGATGGTCAGCAATTTATTGTGCAAACCAATCAGGGTGAAGTCCGGGGTGAGCAATTGCTGGTCGCCACCGGTCGTGCGCCGAACACTGCGGCACTGGATCTGGATAAGATTGGGGTCAAAACGGATAAACGTGGTGGTATTGTGATTGACGATCATATGCGCACGAATATAGAAAACATATACGCCGCAGGTGATTGTACCAGTCAACCACAGTTTGTTTATGTCGCGGCGGCGGCTGGTACTCGTGCCGCACGAAACATGACCGGTGACGATGTTGCTATTGATCTGACGGTGATGCCTGCCGTGGTGTTTACCGAGCCGCAAGTCGGTACCGTGGGTTTAACCGAACAACAGGCTAGTGCTCAGGGACTGATAGTCGAAAGTCGCACGCTGGATCTGGAAAACGTGCCGCGTGCACTGGCGAATATGGACACGCGTGGTTTTATTAAACTGGTGGCAGAAAAAGACAGTGGTCGTATTGTTGGGTGTCAGGTTTTAGCCAATGAAGGTGGTGAAATCATTCAGACGGCAGCACTGGCAATACGCAATAGCATGACTATTAATGATCTGGCTGATCAGTTGTTCCCTTATCTGACGATGGTGGAAGGACTGAAATTAACGGCACAAACATTCAATAAAGATGTTAAGCAACTTTCCTGTTGTGCGGGTTAGAAAAATGAAAGCAATATCAATAGTGATGGTACTTTTTCTGATGTTTACACAGTCCTCCAGGGCGGGCTTGTTTGATCTGGCACCCCAGGATCTACCTTATTTAGTTCCGGATGTCCGTTTTATAAGTGAATCAAAGTGAGCCAGTCTTGGCCAGTCTTGGCCACCCATGATCTAAACCCAGTGTAATACAAATAATAAGCTGAAACAAATGCTCATGGGATCAGTGCTGAAGCACATCTGATAACACTAGCCACAGTATAGCTTACAAAGCATCTTGAAAAAAACCTTTCGCAAAAAATGCTATACCCAGCAAAATTTTGTTGATAGACTTAGTCTGAATAACTGTCTATTGGATAACTTATTTCTATCTCAGAAGAATTAATTTTTAGGCAAAGTGGTCGAGAATTTGATCACAAGGATGTTCAACTCATCCAACAAACCTTCAGAATGTTTCCAACCCTACCTCAATCAGAATTGCTTGAAACGATCGGTGAAAACCTAAATTGGCTTACTGCTTCCGGTTTTCCCAAACGACGTGCCTGCAAAGAATTGATTATCCAAATGGAAGAACAAGGACTGATTCAATTACCACAAAAGCGTTCTCAAGGTGCAGTGAAGCGTTCATCACCCACAAATACCTCACTGACAGATACACCTGATATTTTAGAGGTGACTCTCAAAGTAATCAGCCCTGTTTCGGTTGAACCCGTAACAAATGATAAAGAACGACATCTTTGGAATGAGTATATTGAACGATATCACCCCCTTGGATATAAACACCCCTTTGATTATGCCATCCGTTATTTTATTCGTGCCAATGGTCAATACCTTGGCTGCATTATGTTGTATGGTGCATCACGCGCTTTAGCGCCACGTGATCGCTGGATTGGCTGGCAGCCAAAACAACGTAAGGCCAACTTATCCTGGATAGTGAATAACTCACGCTATCTTAGTGGTTTAGGCCACCCATCATTTAATATCAAAAGATGGGTGGCCTAAACCAAAATAGCTCGGCGCACTGGGTGGCAATAAATATTGATAAATACCAATATCATGTTTTATACATGTGTTGCGTTATCTAAAGTATCAACCACCCATTGATTTAAGCTTTTTCCTTCAGCACTTGCTTTAGTTGCTATGTCTGCATGTAATTTTGTTGGGACTCGGACATTGAATTTTCCTGAATACTCTTTTCTTGGTTCAATATTTCGTTCTTTACATGCTTTAAGAAAAACATTAAGTGAAATTAAACCTTCTTTTTTTAAATCTTCAATGTTGCTAGCATAAAAATCTGCGCCGCCATTTAAGCTAATAAATTCACCTCGAAACATCTCAATTTCTGGATCGTATTTAATGGCTGCTCTATAGCCATTAATTTCCATTAAATTCATCATGGTGTTACCTCGTTATTTCTAAACCATTGTCGAATACTTGCAACCGCTCCCTTATCTGTATCAGGGCGGGGGTGAGGTCGATGGAATACACGGACTTCACCAAACAAAAAAATTCAACACGAGAGCCTTCTCTTTCAATCAACTCGGCGCCAAGAACCGTTAATAATGACTCGATATCACGCCATTTAATATTTGCACTTACTGGATGTGAGAAGATCAATTCAAGTGTTTTTTGATGTTTACGCTTCATTATAAAATAGTACCGTAAAATGGTACTATTGTCAATTTGGCTTTTGTGCTTGATTTGAGCTTAGGGTTTCAGGGTAAACACATTTAGCTACTGCCTTGGGTCATCATGGCGATGGTTTTGGCCACCCATCTTTTGAGATTAAATGATGGGTGACCTAAACCACCGCGTCAACGCAAAGAATGAAATCATGCCCCAAACCAAGCCTATGGTTTTCATAAAAATTAAATGTTTCTGAAATATCAAATTCAGCTTCATTTCTGACTGTAAGGGAATAAGTCATTTATTAGTAATTATTCGTTCTTTAACCAGCAATTCTCGCTGAGATGAAAAATTGAGTTGTAGTGGTGCTTACCAAGCAGAAATAAAAAAACTTTTCGCAGTAACTTTAGCAAAATTAAAAAAATCGAATAAAAAGCTTGCATTTTGAGAAACAAGAGATCAAACTCTTGTTTTTCAATTGGTTGAATGACTTCATGGTAACTTCTCAATAAGTCTGTGCATTTAAACAGCACAAACTTTACCTTTCAGCAACTCAGGCAGATATGGGATCAAATTTCTCTTGCTGATCCGGTCATTAATAAAATCCCAGAATGAAATTCCTTGTTTCAAACAAGTTTTCTTTAAACTGACAAAGGTATCTCTGCAAAGTTGCCCATCCTTTGAGCGTGTACTACCACTAATTTTACGCTTAATAACATATTCTCGAATATCATTTTCACTCAAATTATTATGAAGAGGAATATCAGGCCGTTCCAATACCAGCAGTAATTCTGTTTTATTTCTTGCCAATCGTTTCAGTGCCTGATTCAACGTTTCAAAGCTTGTTTTAGTCCGGCACAATTCATCAAAATGTTCAGCAATCGCTGACTTCAACGGATCATCTGGCTCAAGTTTATATTGTTTGAGATCATAAAATAGTTCCCAAATCTGAGTATGTACCCAGTTCAGTTCTTTATCATGTCGCTCATTGAGTGGTAGTATCCGCTGAAACACTCTGTCTGCATGTATCCAACATAATGCGTGCAACAAAATATCAAATTGTCCTGCATCATCACTCACAATCACCAAATCACTTGGAAAGCCACTGTTAATTAATGCCCCCAGTAAAGCGCCTTCTGTGGCAATGCGAACATGCCGTTGTGTTATGATACTATTGTTCTGCAGATAGTATTTCCAGGCTTCTTCATTATCAAAGCAAGTCTGATGACTTTGTTCAATAACGCTCAATGGCTTGTGAGGTAATTTTTCTGCTCTCATATAATCAAGTGCTGCATCGTTGAGCGTATAATCAACAGCAGCACCTCGTAACAATTGTAGAAAATTAATCCGGCTCTTATATCGAGTACTTGAAAACCAGGCAAAGGTTTCATTGCCAACGTGAGTACAATAACCATTCTTTCCATCATGACGACTACCCGTATCATCAACATAGATATAAGTACTATTGTTGATACCGGCAGTTAGCAATGTATTTTTTTCAGTATGAAAATGGTCTTTGTCATGGATTAAAATCTCATTGATCTGACCCGTTGAAATATCAAAACTTAGATTCAACTCATAAGTGCAACACTATTTGGTTGTATTTGTGATATTTGCTGGTTTATCGCTGGCTCATGAAATTCCCGGGGTGGCCGAGCGTAGCGATGGCCACCCCGGGAATTTCATGAGACAGCGACGCGCCTGACGGCGCTACTAAAAAAATCATAAGTACAGCAATGATTTGCTCGAAAAAATGGCCAATTGCTTGTAAAATCGGCCATTTTCTCCTGCAAGAGTAAAGTGACTTATGAGAACTTACAAGCAATTGACACAAGAACAAAGATACTACATTTCGACTGAGATTAAAAATGGCATTTCCCAGTCTAAAATTGCTCAGGCGATTGAGGTGAGTAAATCTACTATATGCCGTGAAATTAAACGCAACGCTGGTTTACGTGGCTATCGATTTAAGCAAGCTCAAGAAAAAGCCGTTAAGCGTCGCTACAATGCTTCTAAAGCAATTAAAATGACGGATGACATGATTGCCCTTATTGATGAAAAGCTTTCACAGCACCAGTGGAGTCCTGAACAGATATCAGGTTGGTTACTGAATGACAAAATGCTACTTCTTAGCCATGAACGTATTTATCAACACATATGGGATGATAAGAAGCAAGGTGGTGATTTACATCAGTATTTAAGGCGTCAGGGAAAGAAATACCAAAAGCGTGGTAGTAACGGTAAAAGCAGTCGGACAAATAATTAATCGAATTTCCATTGATGACCGTCCTAAGATTGTTGATGATAAACGTCGTGTTGGTGACTGGGAAATTGATACAGTGATCGGTAAAGGACACAGTGGTGCTCTGGTCACGATTGTAGAAAGAAAAACGCTTTACACATTAGTAGCAAGAGTGAATGGCAAACAGGCTGATTGGGTGACACAAGCAACAATACAATTGCTTAAACCCTTTAAAGACAGGCTTCATAGTATTACCGCAGACAATGGCAAAGAGTTTGCTTATCATGAGCAGGTAAGCAAAGCTCTTGATACAGCATTTTATTTTGCCCACCCTTATTCTTCATGGGAGCGAGGGTTAAATGAAAATACTAATGGACTGATTAGACAATATTTTCCTAAAGATACAGACTTTAAAGAAGTGACTGATAAAGAGGTTTACAACATGATGGAAAAACTTAATAATAGACCTAGAAAGGCACTCGGCTTTCAAACACCATTCCAGGCAATGAAAAAATCATTTGCAAGAACTGGAATTTCCTGCGTTGCACTTCAGAGTTGAATCCGCGAAACCTAATTCTGTTAATTGTTGTATTATCAATGGCTGAGTCACTCTCTGGTGATAATATTGATAAACGATATAACTCTGTAATGTATGGCCAAAATGTCCTATATGTGTATCAAAGCTCAATTTTCCTATACAGGTATCACCATCGGGTGTTTTATAGCGAGCCAATCGATAACGAGTATTGAAAGGCTTAATCAGCAGCTCCTGAACAAAATAATCCTGATACCCTAAAAAACGTGAATGTTCTGGCAGGTTATCTGGTTTGATAACGGTGGTTTTATGAATAGCCAATTTCTTCTTTCGTTTACGACTTTTACTAGTCCCATTTCCTGAGTTGTTTTTCTTGCTTCCTGAATGACCTGTCGGATTATCATTGTCATCATCCTTTGGCAATTTACTGGCTCTTATTTTAGGCTTTGGAGGCAGCTTTTTAAGCTTAGCAACTTCTGTTTTAAGGGCATCGATTTCAACCTGTTGGTTTTGAATGATTTCCTGTTGTTGCTCCATGAAAGCAAGGAGTAATCGGACTACCGGTGTCTTTTCTTCTTCAGGTATCTCTGGAATTGGAGGTAATTTTTTCACTATAATCAATACAGGTTGTTTTCAATAAAACAATTGTATCATGGCTTTTTAAGGCTCTTTAGTTTGCCCTGTGTTGATCAAACTCCCTCTCAGTTAAGATAATATTCAAAAATATTCTATTTCGATCTGAGACAGATCGACAGGATCATTTATAGGGATAAATTACATGGGGCAGTGAAAATGCAATTTTTGTCCTCTAAAATGCTGTCAAGACTTTTTTGTTTTTATTTCAAGTTTTGCACAGACTTATTGAGAAGTTACTTAATCTAAGCCTTTCATCGCTTGTTTTCTACGATAACTGTCGCCTTCAATTTGATAAATAGACGCATGATGAATGAGTCGGTCAATGGCAGCAGCCACTGTCATCATATTGTCAGTGAAGATACTATCCCATTCACTGAAAGCCTGGTTTGAGGTAATGAGCAAGCTATTGCGTTCATATCGGTGCGCAATTAATTCAAATAGTACCTGGCTTTCACTATTGGTTTTTTGACATAGCCAATATCATCAAGAATAAGTAACTCATATTTATCCAGCTTTTTCAGTTCAAATTCCAGAGATAACGCTTCTTTTGCCTTTTGAAGCATTTGCACCAATGAAGTGCTGCTCATGAATTTAACCCGCACTGATTGCTCGATGAGTGCGTAACCAATAGCGGCGGCTAAATGCGTTTTCCCCAGACCACTGGCACCAAATAAAAGCAGATTATGTCCTTGCCTGAGCCAGTCTAACTGAGTAATTTTTTGTTTGAGCTGTTGGGCTGTCACACCGGTTATTTCATTAAAGTCATACTGTGATAACTGTTTACCAATGGGTAGTTTGCTTTCTCTTAATAAGCGCTTTAATTTATTGTCATGCCGGTAACTGGTTTCTAATTCACATAAATGGGCTAAAAATAATTCAGGCTCCCAATCTAATTCAATGGCTTTTTGTGAAACCTGCTGCCATTGTTTGACCATGGTCGTTAAACGTAATTCTTTGAGTAAAAACGGTAAACTTTGTGCATTGGCCATATTAATTCCCCAGTAATACATTGTAGGTCGATAAGTCATGTTGCTGACTGGTGTACTGAGGTCTATCAACCGACATGGGCGCAAAAAAGTCACGGCACGCTTTGATGGAAACTCGACTGCCGGCTTCTAACGAGGCTAAGACAAAACGACCCAGCGCTGCTTCACAATCATAGGCATCGGCAATGGACAGCAAGCTCACCATATAACGGCAATCATCATCATGAATGCCCGTTTGTTTGAGATTTTCCCAAATCAGGGTGAAATCACCTTCTGGGACAATATCATCTCGGTAAGCCGATGATTTAAAGGCATTGGGCTTTTTGGCTAACGAGTGAATGATATGTTTATAATTGATTGAACGCGAACGGATATGGCGGTGTGCATAAATACGCTTTAAACTTAAGGTCAATTCATGACCATAGAAACAATCTAAATGTTGATCATAAATATGGATCAATAACGTGGTACCAATCAATCGGGAGGGTACGGTATAAGTGACTCGTTTAACTGAAATGGTACTCCTTGTGGTGACTTTAACATAGAGCTCACTAAAGCCATTGGTGCGGCGGCTGGGAAGCGGTTTTAAGTGTGCTTTTTCTTCATTAAATCGTGTTTTACAGCGTATGTTTATTTGGCGAACGATGTCATCAATAAAGGCTTCATAATCCAATAAGGCGGTAAAATCTCGACTGCCACGAAGGAGTAGCTTTTGTTCGATTCGGCGTTTTAAATGACCATTAGGGGATTCAATGGCTCCATTTTCATGGGCAATGCCTTTATTGTTTCGAGTGGCTTTTATACCATAGTATTGACATAATTTTTCATAACGCTCGGTCAGCTTTTCTTGTTCATAATGATTGTTAAATGCAGCACTTAGGCTATCGGTTCGGTGGCTTACAGGGACACCGCCTGATTGCCATAGCGCATTTTGTAAGCCTGAAGAAAGAGATTCAAAGCTCTCTCCACCTAAGACAACTTGAACATAAGTCCAGCCACTATAAACCAATCGGTAGTGATAAAGTTTGTGTTTAAACTCTTCTCCGTCAATCGTGATTTTAAGCTCATTAGCCCAGGTGTAATCTGAAATACCCATATCACCGGCAATGTGTTTTTGTTGAAAAATAACTTCTTGCTCCGGTCCTTCCTGAGCACGCCAGCGTTTGACTCGGCGTTGCAGTGTTCTTAGGTGAGTGTTGTCAAATTGACCGGGTTCTAGCTCTTCCAGTGCTTCTAATAAGGTAATGGGCTGTAGTTTGGGCTCAATCTCAAGTAAGGGCACTAAATGTTGTTCAAAAGCACCATTTAAGGGATCTTTTCGAGTTTTGTACTGTCTGGGCTGTGTGGTGCCGCCGGGGTGCTTACCTGTATCAATGCGTCGCGCTGATCTTTCTGAAAATCCTGCTTTGGCTGCTGATGAAGCTTGAGTGTGATTCGGTTGTTTTCGATGTGACATGTATAACTTGACCTGTTCTTGGGTAATTGATTTTCCAGACATAAAAATCCTTCTCGATTAATGTGTCTGGAGTGTATCAAACCGGCCAAGCTAGTTGTCGCCGACCGGACAAGTTAATTGTCGCCTAATACAAAACCATTTGTTGCCCCATTATCATATGACTCAGTGTAACTAATGAGCGATTTTCCTTTACCACCGTAAATTTGCTCTGGATTGTTACCATTTATCATCAGTGAAGGCTTACTTCCCACATCACCAAAGTCTGGATGCCAAGCTTCGCCTGTTCGACCAAAATCCCACCCTATAGGTACATCTTTTTCTCTTTTCAACTCTCCATACTTAAAGGACGTCTTCCAATTTGGCTGACGATCAAAATTATCTTGATATAAAACCGCTTGAGAAGCTATATCAATTATTCCTATTTTGAGATTAGTTTCCATACCTATCCACCCAGATACTGGCAAGGAACTAAAAGCACTAAGCAACATTGTAGAAAACAAGCAATATTTTTTTGTTTTTTTTAAAAAAATCATTCTTTACCCCTAGAATAAGCCTTAATGTATTATATTATAGTACTTTTAATCTCGATGAATGTGATATTTATCTGACAGCGGTCTCCTGAAAGTGTCCTAATCTTGGCCATTCTTTTTGAGTTTATAGCCTTGTGACTGGATCAGCTGAACCAGATCAATATCTTTTTTATTTTAGAAATTAATTCTTCAGGTAAACGTGGCATTTTGACCCTTTTATAGTGTAAGCAATGGGAACATATTATGGATATAAAGTAATACATATGATACCTTATATCAACAAAAACAGCTTGAAGAGTGTAAAAACCTAGAATATACTAGTGGAAGGATATGAACAATACGACCTGAATTTGCTATCAATAAGGAGTTAATATGACCTTAGGTGAACGCCTTAAGCGACTAAGACAAGAACATAAATGGTCACAGGCTCAGTTTTCTAAAAAACTGAATGTACATCAGAAACAAGTCTCTGGTTATGAACGGGATATTCATGTGCCTTCAATTGACGTATTAGTACGAGCTGCTGAGATCTTTAATGTTTCATTAGATTATCTGGCCATTGAACATCATGGACAAACAACACCAGTACAGATTGCTGATCGTGAGTTGTTACGCAAGCTTGAAGCCGTTGATAAATTATCCGATCAGGATAAATCAACCATTAAAGCCGTATTAGATTCCTTTATTTTAAAAAGCCAATTTCAGCAATTGGCTAATATTAATAATAAAGTCAATTCAGCCATCTAAGGAGCACACTCTATGCAAACCAATACAGCTAAGGAAGAAGTGAAGCGAATGATTGATCATTTACCCGATGAAGCCACGTTAAGTGATATTATGTATGAGCTTTATGTGAAACAAAAAATTGAGTTAGGATTACAAGCCGCTCAGGGAGGACGGACTCTTTCTCATGAAGAGGTAAAAAAAAGATTATTGAATAAATGAGAATTGAATGGTCGGAAATTGCTTTCGATGACTTAAGCAATATACAGGATTATATTGCTAAGGATGCGCCTTATTATGCCGATCAATTCATTGATAAATTGATGACAGCTACAGAGAAATTATCTGATCATCCTCGAATAGGAAGAGAAGTACCTGAGGCAGAGTATGACCCAGATATTCGTGAACTGATCTTCCATAGTTACCGTATTATTTATCAAATAAATACGGGTCATATCCTGATTATTGCTGTTATTCATGGTAGTAGAGATTTAATTAATATTGATGTTAAACCTTGGGATATTGTTTGATCACTATTTTCCTTTTGATGGCTGTTCTTAATTACTTTTTGCTTTAAATATTATGTGACCAGCCTTTAAAAAAGCTATAAAACTGGCAAGAAATCCAATTGATGCAATATAAGGTTGCCTACATCTAAAATGCTCATGAAATAAGCTGAAGTTATTATCACAGAACACCATAGCCAAGCTTACAGAAGAATAAATCCATAATAAAAAAAACAATATTGAGAACAGTAAAATAACAATAATAAAATACCACAATTTAACTGATATAGGCTTTTTCATATTATTGATATTATGCCTTTTTTGCTAATGGAAAGTTATAACTTTCCATCGTTTACTGTGTACTGCATCTAATCAGAATATCAGTTACTGTTGTTTGGCAGTTATTCCATGGCCCAAATCTTCCTGTTGGCTGACCCAACTGTAATGAGTCATTTACACACTGTTCATCGACATTTTGTACATGATCGCAATGTGAATTATCAGCAAGAGATTGATCTCTATGCTCAGTAATATCTGTTGGACTAAATGGAAGTTCACTATTTCCACCCTGTGCTGGAACTCCTCCAGCAGGTCCCATACCTCTTTCTAGAGTATCAGTAAGTAGCCACTCATGATTTAACTGATTCAAAGGAAATGGTAAATCAGCAGGTCTACCACATACATAAACATCCAAACCAAGAGAGTCTGTATACTTCAATGGATTTGCTAAAGCGTAGCCATAAGTATTGGGTGTAGTTCCTTTAAAACGACAAAATTCATTACCCAAAGTTGTTAACCTCTAAAAAATCATAATTTCTTTTTTTTGACATTTTCTTATAAAACTTCCAATACATTTCAAAGTCACCACTGGATTTTAGTGAGCGTAATTTCAATACTGCTTCTGCTCCCTGCAGACTCCAACGAGCACCGGTTATATCAAGTCGGTCATTAATGAGGTGACGGCATGCACCTTCAATAACGCCACTGGCAATAGGATAACCCGCTTTTAATGCGATGCCATACTGCAACTGCTCTTTATTTTTAGTAAATAATCAGCACATTTATCAATATTTTCTCTACTTTCTATTTTCCGTCTTGTGGCACTGAGTCTGATCCCTTTGGCTACTTGTGAACAATGGCCATTAAGTATTTTGACTGCTCTTTCAGCTATCCATTCCTCAACCGCTTCGTCACCTTTATCAAAGAAGCACCAAGCTGCTTTCCAGAGATATTCCAAGACATGGATAAAGTCCATTACAATAGTTGCTTTGATGCTCAGTTTCTTCATCACTTTTTGATGAGTTTGATCTGGTGAGGTAAACCATCAATTAAAATAACCCATTCCCTCTTTTGTTTTGGATCTCTTTGTAGTGCTTCCTGAAATGCTTCCTCAATAACAGTTTCTGCCTCTCGCTCAACACTCGCCCAAACCCGCTTATTTCTAATGGGGGTTCGAAAAGGAACGACATTATCATCTTCTGCTACTTTCATAATAGATTCAGCAGCACGAATATGAGATTGTACGGTATAAACGGCAGCCACTTGTGCCATACGTTTTCGGTCTTTTTCTCTCCCTGACTCAGACGACTTTTGAGCTTCTTATTCTTCTGGGCATTTTTCTTTGTGCATTCTCTTAAACCTTCAGGTCGCATAACTATCCCTTTTCCATCAAAGGTTAAGACCAGAAAATCTGATGTTTTTCGGGTTCAATAAATCGTTTTTTCTTATAAAAACCTTCAAAATCCTGAGCAACATCTCTCACTATATTGAGGCACTGTCTTTTGGGCACATGACCAGCAGTTGTACTATCAATACTTTCAACGACATCATCGAATGAACCTCGAATGGCTTCTTTAGACACTCTGAAATAAATACCATCACTGTAACTGTTAGTTGATAAATTCAGTTCAGCATCAATAGGAAATAAACTGTCTTTATTTCTTTGACTATAACCATTTCTGGTGGCAGTGACCTGACCAAACAAACTATTCAGCGAACGATGGGTGTTTGTACGGACATAATTCAGCTTGTCTCCTGAAACGGTGTTAACACAGCTTCTTTTTTCCTCGTTGGCGGCTTTTAAATCTAGCCAGCCCTGCAGTAGTCGTCTTAAAATTTCCTGACCTTCCTTGTTAATAAAATCTTCTATGTCACCATGTTCACAATTTTTATGTTTATCTGTTTGTAATTGTTTAATCAACTGTTCAAGTTGATCCTGAGCACCAAAAAAGAATGAATAATCGTTTGAATTTAGGTATGCTATGTTCATGAGAGAGGTCTTTTTATTGGGTTATGAAACTAAGAAGCTTATAAAACAATATTTTGATCTTTCTCTTTTCATTTTTCAAGCATTAACTATTGAATTTATTGTTTATTTTCATCGTTTTAGAAGATCTGCACCCAAATGATTTTAATGTTTTAATATCACTTTCAGCCAGCTCCAGATTATAATGATGCTCTTGTTCACCATTAGTCACAATGTAGTGTTTATTCTTTAAATCCGGTTTTTTGTTTGCTATTTCAAGCCCATCAACGGGGTATAAGCCCGGTGACATTGCCAATACACCCTGCCATTGTTCCGGATAACTTGCCGATATTTGCGGTGCGACTTGAGCACCTTGAGAAAATCCAAATAAGGCTTTTGTTGATGCGACCACTCCTTCTTTTTTTAATATGTCATCAAGATACGTATTAATATGTTGATTATTATCGCCAGCCTCAACAGACCAAGCAAAAGCAGTTTTACCCGAAGGGGTTATTCCGCTAAGACCAAGGATGATAATATTTAAAGTGTCTGCAACATTCTGATAACGTTCATGAACAAAATTTTGAGGATTGTCGCCCTTACCATGCAAGCCCACAAGTACAGGAATGGCCATGCTTTTTTGATAGTTCTTGGGTTTAATCAGTGAATAAGATCGGTGACCTGAATATCGCCAGTATTTTTCCATCGATAATAAGTAAGCATGCATTTCGGGCCAGAATTGACTCGATCTCACACTTTGCATATCCGGATCTTTTTCTACCCAATTAACATCATTGTTGCCCTTCTGCGCATCAATGATTAGCCAATGCAATGCCTGCTTTATATTACCCTGACGAGCATAGTAAAAAGCAAGATCATAATAGCCCCTGTCACCAACTTGAATAGCCCAGTACTGATATTGGACTGCACGCGGATAGTCTTTGTTTTCTAACGCAGCTCGAGCTCGGGCAATTTCAGCAAGGCGCTCAGCCGGATAGTTTTTTAAGTCCACTTTGATATAGCGTTCTTCTGGCACAAGGGGATACTGAATGTGTTCAGGTGTTTCTGGCAACGTTACTGCCTGAGATAAACTTATTTGACCAAGGAAAAGTACCATCCCTAACAAATGTTTAATTAATTTAAATTTCAAGCTTAATAAATTACCTATATTCATCTTTAATTCCTTTTAAAGTTTTTATTCATAACGAATAAATTTTCAGCATTTCTTTTTAGACTTTTTTAGCTTCGCTTAAAATCATTAAGCCACCACGAATAACCACTGCCACAATCAACACGCCAATTAATAAATCCGGCCAGGGGGAGTTAAAAAAGTAGACTAAGAAACCAGCAATAATCACACCCGTGTTAGCAATGACATCATTTTTTGAAAAAATCCAACTGGCACGCATGTGTATTTCACCTTTTTTATGCTTGTTGATCAAAGCCAGGCAAATCACATTGGCGATCAAAGCAATAAAGGAAATGATGATCATTAGGCTTGACTCTGGTTCATGTCCCATAATAAAACGACGTATGATTTCCAGCATCAGGAGTGAACCTAATATAATCTGAAAATAACCGCTGAGACGCGCAGCTTGCTGTTTTTTTGCATAGGCTTTACCCACAGCATAAATACTGATGATATAGACAAAGGAATCCGCCAACATATCAAATGAATCTGCAATTAAGCCTGCTGATTGCCCCATAATGCCTGCAATGAGTTCTACAACAAACATGCTGCCATTAATGGCGAGCAAGATAAACAATAATTGTTTCTGTTCATTGTTTTTAATTTCAACTTCGCAACCACAGCCCGCCATCATGCTTCTCGCTTAGAGGCCGAAGACTCGGCTTGAAATTTTTCCGTCTGTACTCCTATTTGGCAGCGGCCCGACTCTCGCAACGTCATACGTTGTTTAAAGCGTGTTAAATCACTTGCATATTGTCCTTCTGAATCAGATAACAGCGTAATGGTTTGGTATAAATTCATCAGATATTCAGCACTCATAATCAAGCGATGATAAACCCAGCGGCCATCTTTTGTGGCACTCAATAAGCCTGCTTGTTTTAATACTTTTATATGACGGGACAGCTTATACTGCGGCTCAAGCAGTGAATCGACAAATTCACAAAGACAAGCTTCTTCGCCTGTGACGCTCAGAAGGCGAATAATTCTTATCCGAATGGGATCGGATAAGGCCTGAAAAACGGTTTCGGGTTTTATATCTATAATATGCATAGTTGCATTTTAGTGCAATCGACTTGTAATATCAAGAAGAAATAACGCCTTAAGCGACCTTACTATCCGTTAGAAGAGCAGCTTAAAATTAGTAGACTTTAAGTGCTACTGCTAGCAATCCTTTAGGTTCAATGTTATAACTTATTACTTTATAGACACGTAGTTATTCCCCTCTGAATAACTTTTTTCTAAGCAACAATCACCTGAGTAAGCCACCCAATTAGTTATAATCATGAAACAACTTTTAAAATTCAGTATTTTTTTTCTACTCATAACATACTCATTGCTAGTACATTCAGAACAGTTTCTCTTATCCACTGAAGGCTCTGAACTCGAAGTGCAAGTCTACAAGGCAAGAGGCAAAAATCTGCTTCTTATTATGCCATCAGAACATGGCATCACCGATGGTCTAAAAAAATTGACAACTGACCTACAAACATCCGGTGTGGAAGTCTGGCTTGCTGATCCGTTCTCTAGCTGGATGTTACCCGTTGTTGAATCCAGCCTGGAAAAAATTCCTAACATCGCCTATGTCGAATTTATTCATGCTGCACAGCAATACGCAAAAAAGAATAACAAGCGCATTTATCTTCTGAGTCATGACAAGGGTTCAAGAAAACTATTAGAGTCAGTCCGACAATGGCAGCTCGATTCCAATAAGCTTATTTCCGGCGTGATACTTATTTCGCCTAACCTATACAGTAAAACACCCGATGCAGGCAATGAGGCTAAGTTATTGCCCATCACTTATGCCACTAATTTACCACTTTTTCTTTATATCCCAGAAAAATCCACACTGGCTCTACGTATTCGCAACATCGTTAATTCACTTGAAACTGGAGGCAGTGATGTCTTTGTTAAAAGACTCAACAATGTCCGAGATCGTTTCTTTTTTCGCCCCGATGCTAGCGAAAAGGAAATTACTACCGCTTCGGGCTTAAGTCAGCAGATTCTGCAAAGTTTAAAATTAACACAGTCTTATGCCCAACCAAGAAAGGCTGCAAGTTTGGCCGCCCCGACAGCAATCATCAATGAGAACAATCAGCCGCAAACAAAGGCAAAGAAAACAACAGGCGTGTTACGTATTTATAAGGGCTCACTTAAACCGGATGATTTTAAACTCAAAGCTCTAAATGATAAAACACACAAGCTAAGTGATTATCGTGACAAAGTTGTATTAGTCAATTTTTGGGCGAGTTGGTGTCCTCCCTGTGTGCATGAAATACCTTCAATGTCAGAGCTAAACGCTAGCGTTAATGACACACTGAGCAATAAATCGTTTGAGATATTAGCCATCAACCTTGGCGAACCCAAGCAGGATATTGCGACTTTCATTGAAGCACACCCGGTGAACTTTTCTGTTTTACTCGACCCACAGAAATCGCTCCCCAAACAATGGAAGGTGTTTGCTTTTCCAACAAGTTATTTACTTGATAAACAAGGACGAATTCGTTATTCAGTTGCCGGGGCAATTGATTGGAATAGTCATGAAGTTAAAACAATTATTAATCGCCTTATTAATCAATAGTTCTATTAGTATAACAAGGCATACCATTTTTTGAGAATAAACATTATTATGAATGACATCAATTTAAAAATAGTATTTGTCTACTTGATTCTATTATGCGGCTTATCTTCACTCGTATACGCAAACAATTATCCTGTATCAAACGTTACAATGAACTTAGAAAAAGTATCTGAGCATGTTTATTATGTGCAAGGCCCTGCGGGTGTAGCCACCGACAATGAAGGCTTTATTTCTAATGCGGTAGCAGTCATTAGCAACAAAGGTATCATCGTCATTGATTCGCTGGGAACACCTTCTTTAGCTGCATTATTTTTAGAGAAACTTAAAGCCATCACTGTTCAGCCTGTCGTCAAAGTCATTGTTACACATTATCACGCCGATCATATTTACGGCTTACAAGTATTTAAAGAACAAGGCGCAAGTATTATCGCACCTGCGGGTTATAGTGATTATCTTGAAGGCCCCAATGCTCAGCAACGTCTCGAAGAAAGACGTTTTTCCCTAGAGCCCTGGGTTAATGATGATACCTACTTAGTGATTCCCGATGAAGTGATCGATAAAAATACCGCATTCACCTTGGGTGACATCGACATTGAAATAAATTATCTTGGTTCCGCACATTCTGATGGCGATCTCACTGTCTTCGTTAAACAGGACAATGTCTTAATCACTGGCGACATTATTTTTGAAGGTCGTGTACCTTTTACCGGCAGTGCTGATACCGGGCATTGGCTCAGTTTGCTGGAAAAGCTTAAAACAAAAAATATTGTGGCACTTGTGCCCGGTCATGGTGGCGCAGCAAAAGATCCTAACGCTGCCATACAACTCACCTTACGCTACCTGCAACAAGTGCGGGCTATTATGAAAGCAGCGGTCGATGAGCTAATGCCTTTTGCAGAAGCTTATGAGGAAGCAGTTTGTCTGAATTTGAAAAACTACCCGCTTTTGACGCTGCTCATCGCCGCAATGCCTATGGGATCTATTTATCTCTCGAACGTGAGATGTTAGCTGAGTAACGAATATGAGAGTCTCACCGGCACTGCTACAAGTGGTGATATACTCGTTTAGATAAGCTCATTTCATGGCGCTTATTTTAAATTGATTTCACCTTGCTCATTAAACTTGATGCCAAACAAACTCCCACGGGTATAAACAGAGCCGCTTAATTCATACTTAAAGGGCTCTGTATTAAGCTTCTGAAAGCTATTAAATTGTCGAACCAAACCAAAAATAGTGCTGGTAATTTCGACACTGACTACTTTTTCGGACAATGCGGGTAGGTTAAATGCTTCATTGCTCACACCTGATGCAAAGTCTTTGCCATTGAGCTCAACATCAAAACTAAAACCATCAATAGAAAATTCTTCATTACTGCGATTCATAATACGCAGGTCAACTTGATAGCGCTGTTCCATCAAGGTGGATTGCAGTGGTTTCATAGCAGCAATATTGATTTTAAATTGTGCAGGTCTCGTTTCAATCCCGGCGCAACCGAAGAGAAAAACAATCAATAGAATAGGGCTTATAATTTTTAGCATAGAGAGACCATAAAGAGAATAACCATAGCGACATAAATAACAGGCATAAAAAAAGCGACAAGTAATTAAACTTTAGTCGCTTTTTTGTGACTCCCTACCAGGCTATTTTTATAAACAATTTCTTATAGACAACTGTTTAGATAAATATTCCTGCCTGTGGTCTATCCTTAGACCCTGCACTCCATTATCGTTCCGTCTTACATCTTCCTTAGTTGGATTTCCTAATCCATGTGAAGCATTCTATCAGAAAAGCGATTTTCGGCAACTAGGGTAATCCTCTACCGAATACGACCAAATTATTTTTTTATCAATATTAACCTTTACAATCAAAGAGTTATTTTTCTTTCTTTATGTAGCACTATAGCTTAGTAGAAGCTAATAACATCCTTATAATGTGAGCTAGTTAACATCTTTGCTAGAGTGACACCATCAATTAAATCGTCTTAATCATTAATTCATCCGTTCTTGGCATACCATCCTCTGGTGCAACAATCAGCAAGCCAGCCTGTTTAAGTGGTAAGGCCAATATTTTGAGCTTACTGGTTCTTTTCTGGTATTTACCCGAATCGGCAACCGCTTGACGCACATCATGATGACGAAAAAAAACCGCTTCACTAATACGAAACTGAAACACGATATTATCTCCGTTACGTACTGCAAAGCCTTCTGCGGGCGCACCACCAATAGTCGTTTGCCAATGGCTTACGACTCTTGAATCCGGCCAACTGGCAGGTGAATTGATAGCCAATGCCACACTTTGATTAGGCAATCTATTGGTGTTGAGCTGATGATACTCTGCTAACACTTCTTGTATCATAGGAATATTATTTTCAGAGCCCAGTTTTACATCCGGAAAAATGAATAATAGCAATAAAATTGACGCCACTCCCCAACCACTGATAGTCGCTAGAGATGGCAAAGTCATTGCTTTGAACCAATGATATAAACCATCATCCCCTAACCATTGAGCTTGTTTTTTAGTCTTTACTTCTGTTTCAGCACCCTTTTGTGCTGCATTATTCAATGCCTGATCAAGCTGTTGGTGTAAATCTGCGGGCATACGCGTGACAGGCAGACTGTTTAGGCGTTGATTTAATTGCTGTTGACGTACGACATCCATACGACACGCCTCACAACCGGACAGATGTGCTTCAATGAGTGTGGTTTCCTGATCATCCAGCATGCCATCAACATAACCTGCGAGTAAGTCCTGAAGTTGAAAATGCAAGTCATTGAAACGGTTTTTGAGTTTCTGAACCTCTTCACTCATTTTGTTTTCTCCCGTTGTTCTTGTTTAAGAAAGTGAATCTTCGCTGTATTTTTTACTTCATCATTGAGCATACTTGCCGCAAGTAACCGTCGTCCACGAGAGAGTCTGCTCATTACTGTACCGGGTGGAATATTGAGTATTTCAGCCACTTCCTTATAACTCAACCCCTCAATGTCTCGTAAAAGGATCACCGCACTATATTCATCCGATAACGATTTAATTGCCTTAATCACTTGTTCATCCGACTGCGCTTGTAGCACTGCTTCGAAAGGGCCGGGCGATAAACTACTTTGTTCTTGTAGTAATAGTGCTTCCGTAGATTGCATGGGAGCTAATTGGTGTCGGCGTGTTTCACGGCGAATATCGTCAGCAATCACATGATCAAGAATTTTCAACAACCAGGCAAAAATGGCGATATTATCCTCTAAACGTGAAAAATCACGCCATGCTCTTAATAAGGTTTCCTGAACCCAATCTTCAGCCTTACTTCGCACTTCAGTTCTGCGTAATGCCACCCCCCAAAGACGATCACGCCAGGGTCGTGTTAGATGCTCAAAGCGCTGTTGCTGCTGAGCAAGTTGCTTGAATATTGGTTTCATTAAATTTTCTTTGAGTTATTTTTGGTCATTATTTATTTTATTGAAATTCATATTAGACAGGGCGTCATGAACCCGTTTTTTATTCCATAAAAAATAATTTTTAAATTATGGGAATAAATTATCAGTTCATCACGCCCTGCTAGTCGATGCTTTTAAATTTAACCACTCAATCAATTTATTTTCACATTAACACTCACATGGAAAGATTATTCACATGAAAAAAAAACAACTTAGACACAATATCACCCATAATATTTTAAACAGTTTAGCGATTTGTATGCTTGGCCTAACCACTGGCAATCTTTATGCCGGTGATATAGCTCAGGGTAAAATCAAGTCTGCTACTTGCTCAGGCTGTCACGGCAGTGATGGTATCGGTCTCAGCCAGGAATTCCCTAACCTTGCGGGTCAAAAAGAAGCCTATATTATCAAACAACTCCAAGCATTTAAAAATGGTGAGCGTAAAGACCCAAGCATGGCAGCAATGACAGCGGCATTAAATGACAATGACATGGCTGATTTGGCCGCCTATTTTTCCAACCTTCCTGCTAAGCATTCTCCACAATCTAGCACAATGTCATCTACTAATACTCAAAAAGCAATGCCCAAAGCAACCGCAAAGGCAAGTAAAAAAGAGTTTCCTGAAACTGTTTTTATCTCCATGAAAAAGAGCGCATCTATCGAAACATTCCCACAGCAAAGTACCTGGAAAGGTGGCCCTAATATGCTTTATACAGCCATTACACCGGATGCAAAAATGCTCTTATCAACCAGTCCATCGACAGGTTCAGTTTATGTCTTTGACGCCAAAAGTGGAAAACAGTTAGCAATCATAAAGGTCGGCAAAGCACCTAAGGGTGTAAAAGTAACACCTGATGGTCAATTTGCCTATATCAGCAACCAGGGTTCTGCTGATATCAGTGTTGTAGAAATTGCCAAACTAAAAGTTGTGGCAACAATTAAAGTTGAAAAAGGCCCTCATAATGCTCGCTTTACTCAAGATGGTAAACTAGCCTATGTGACCTTGCAAGGCGGAGCAGGCATCGCTGTTATTGATACTGCAAGTCGTAAAATGACCAAGGTCATTCCTGTTCCAGGCATTACAGGCCCACATAATTTAGATTTGTCTGCCGATGAAAAAACAGCCTTTGTACGTGATTTTGTCCATCATGTTGCAGTACTGGACTTAACAACCGGCAAGGTAAAGAAAGTTATTACCGTGGGCAATGGTCATGGTGGCATTGATGTAACACCGGATGGCCGCTATGCCGCTACAGCAGCAATTGGTGATAATATTGTTTCTATTATTAACACCAAAACATTAACAGTAAAAAACATTAATGTAGGCAAAGGGCCTCACGGTATACGTGCCAGCAAAGATAGCCACTGGCTCTATGTTACCCTTGCAAAGGAAAATACCATTGCAATAATAAATCTTAAAACCATGCAAGTAGAAAAGAAAATTGCCGTTGGAAAATTTCCTTTTTGGGTTGCGGTACAGGGGAATCCATAACTTTTAATATTGAACAAGAAGAATAAGTAAAAGGACCTAAATTTAGGTCTTTTTATTGATTTTATTTAAAAAAAAACTTATCTGCCCCCTTGATTTTTGCTCTTCATTTGTAGTTTAAATAGCTACACTAGTCAATTATAAAGGATCAACCTTTAGCTTAAACCACGCAAACTAACGGCTGCTACGGGCTTAGCCCAATCAGGCATATTTTTATCCAACTCCCTTACTTCACCATCAACAACATAAAGTAGGCGTCGAACGTCTGGCCGCCCTTTATCGTCAAGAACATTCGAGTTATCAAAAACCGCGAGCTGTGATAAGCCCGGGGTTAGCCGACAGAGATTACGCATGGAAGTGATATAACGCGACCGAATCAAATCTTCAGCAATAGCGTGACCACCCCGCGCAACACGTGCAGCCACACGCTCAATGTGCAACTCCACCGAATTCAGTCCGCAATACCAAATATTAACGGGAATTCCAGCAGCAATGGCATCCAGTAGTGTGTTGGTAATGGTGTTGCCACCCAGCGTGGTTTCAAAGGTAAAATGAGATTTGTCACGAATCGCCCCCTCTAATCGACGCAGACCCCCATGCCAAACGGCGCTGTTGATTTGCTGCATCGATTTATCCGGGTATTGAGTACACATATCACGCGCGAATTCGTCCGGGTTGTACCAATTCTCACCGGCGGCGCGAATAGCCGCACCACCAATCGAGCTTTTACCCGCACCATTAACACCCGCAAGAACCTGTATCAAGTTTTGCTCTCGGTTGCACCTGGTCGATACGCCTTATTAAGCGCTGCCGGTGTACCAAATAGTGCGGCTTGCGTTGCCTTGTCAGCATCTGGCTGGTTCATCCTAGCCATCAGTTCATCAAATTGCTGGCTAAGAGACTCGGTAAATCCATCGCTGAATTTTTCCAACTGAATAGCATGAATCAATTCCACCATTTCATCATACTGACGTTGAGACAGCGTAACCATTGCACCCTGCCCCTGCACCTTAACCGCCATAGCCTGTGAGGTAGAGACAATCTGTTGAAGCACCGCCGAACCCTGACGCGCCAATTTTGACATCGGCACGCTTTCTAGAGCAGCAAAGGGTTTCAGGCGTAAAAGGTCATTAGAAATCAAAATTTTGTCAGCCGACATAGCGTGCTCCAGAATAAAGGGTCTGGTGGTTAGTATAGCTACAATTCACAATATACGCAACATTCACATAATTCACACAAGCTCTTATAGTAAAGCAAATACTCTCCGTTTTTAATCTGCTTGATAACCCTTTAAATACACCACATTATCGTGGCTAACATCAGGCGCATTGCGATAAGACACAGGATATAGGGAGTCTGTTTTATGTTTTGCTAAAGTCCTTTGCTTGTTTACAGGGAACTTTGCGAGTAATTTTTTAGTGACGTGTAGCTTAATCATTATTCTTTATCAATGCTTTTTAAGTTGTTTGAGAAAGGCAAAAAGCAAGACTTGAGCCTGTTGTTTCCGTGCCTTTCAGGGTAACTATCCGGAATTTTCGGATAGTTACATCAGGCTCTAGAATCAAGGGGTCATAGAATCAAGGGGTCAGATAAGCTTGATTAGAGTTACAAAATTATTTCAAACGTATTTTTAGGTGTGACGAACAACTAGGTTGAAAGTGTATTAGAAGTGAATTTTATTATCAGCCTAGGCCATAGAACACACTAATAAAGTGTCCGACTGGACTTTACCAGAATAACCCCATGATTTCTAGTGTAGTTTACCAATTTACAGCCCTACAAACCCTCCCTTTTCAACTTTTTTACCGTCATCCATCACTTCCTTACTTACAACGGCAATTTGGCAATCCAGATTTCTATCGGAAACCCTATAAATTTTCTCACCTAAAGCATTCATCAGTTGGCGGCTTGTTGCTTCTAGTGGGATGCACACGCTTTATTAGCCTGATAGCCGCAAGGAAAGATACAATGAATCCTTTCATTGTTGTCGGCGGTGCAAAACCCATTCGCTTAAACACCCAAACTAAAATAACTCGGTGCCAGAATCAGGGACACTCTTAGAGGGGTCAACAAAGCAGATTAATTGCACTGAATGCCATTCCCCTCTTAATCAGCGTTTTTCAACACTTAAACTCATATTCTGTGTGATATTTTGTTAGTATTATTCACATGATAAAATTTTTCAACACATTACAAGCCATGCATCAGTTTACCCTGTCACTGGATACTCATTCAGACACACTTGAGTGTCAACACTGCCTTAAAAAGGATCAGTTTGTTTCTCATGGTTTCATCTATAAAAAACAGCATCAGAATGACAAGCAAGCCATTGGCAAACGTATTTTTTGTTCCAATCGTCATACTCATACGGAGTACTTGGCAGTTATACCTGAGCCAGGAAATCCCTTTACTGCATTACAGCACCCTTGAGCTTTCTATTTTTATTTATGCATTGATAACCTCTTTAAGTATTCAGTCTGCTTATGAGCAAGCGACAGGGACTGAAGAG
This sequence comes from sulfur-oxidizing endosymbiont of Gigantopelta aegis, assembly GCF_016097415.1. Taxonomy (NCBI): domain Bacteria; species sulfur-oxidizing endosymbiont of Gigantopelta aegis. The sequence goes on from NZ_JAEHGE010000001.1 coordinate 740,992, forward strand.
CCCAGAAATGCCTATCGATGGCTCTATCGACTGCAAAATAAGCGGGTGGACTACCAGTGTTTATTAAAGACCAGGGCTCTGTCAAGCAGTCCAATCGTTCCATCTAGGTGCAAGCGGCTTCAGCAATTACTACCCATACTTCAAAGACTGTTTCAACGGATGAAAGCCCCTCCTGGTGCAAACTATCAATACCGCAATCAAAGCCACTTCATTTAATCCATTTTTCCTCTTTTTTCCTCATTTTTTCAACAAAACCCATTCATCATCATTCCCTGAATCCCTCTTTTTCTCAAATTCACATCCAAACATCCAAAAAAACATTCGATTTCACCGGCATTTACTTTGCAACAGATTTTGTCACTTCAACGGCCCTTTTTTTATGATTATCATCAGAGAATTATAATCACAACCGGAGAAAAGAATGACCTCAAAAAACAAACCGCCCTTTGAACTACGACTCAGGGTGCTCAGTGCCGTAGATTATGCAACGGGCAATAGTATCCGAGCACGCATCAAGGACGTCGCAAAACGTACGTTCAAAGATGAACAAACCGGTTGCAAATCAAGTGAAATCAAGGGGTCATAGAAATCAAGGGGTCAGATAAGCTTGATTAGAGTCACCAGAAATCAAGGGGTCGGAAATCAAGGGGTCAGATAAGCTTGATTAGAGTCACAAAATACTTCTAAGCGTATTTTTAGGTGTAATAAACAACCAGGTTGAAAGTGTATTAGAGGTGATTTTTATTATCAGCCTAGCTTGAGTGTCCGCCCTTGCCACGCAGTTCTTTGACTAGTTTGGTTACTTAAATCAAGTTAATTTGACCCCTTGATTTATGCAATACAAGCCAAAGACTACGCGAGGTGACGATGACGGGCAATGAAACAGGCAAATTTTACATTAAAACGGTATTTATAGCGAAAGTAGTTCTAGACACCCATCGATTGAGATTTATTTCTATCAAACGATGGGTGTCATCAAGAGAGCTATTCTATTTTATTTCCCCTATAATTCTTCCCACTCACGTAGAATAACGTAGGATGCTGCTAAGGCACGAAGCGCATCAGCAATGTTGAATTAAATATCATAATGAATAAAAACACCATTTTTAAATAGGCTATATTTTTATATGGAAATTTTCCATGTTGGTTGGCTAATATGGGATTAAGTGGAAAATTTTCCATGTTAGGCGGCTAATATCGGTTTAAGTGGAAAATATTAAAAATTGACTTTCAGCTTAGGTCGGAATTTTTCCATGTTAGGGCATCTAATATCTGTTTTAGTGGAAAGTTTTCCATGTTAAGAGGGCATATATCGGCTTTAGTGGAAAATATTATTATGTTTATTGAATTACGCCTTTATTTTCCATGTTTAGGGGGGTAATATCAGTTTAAGTGGAAAATTTAGGCAGTTATTAAAAATTTATCATGGAAAATTTTCCGTTAAAAAAGATCGTTATATTAATAAATTCAACCAGCTAATTTGAGGAAGCAAAAAATGTTTTATAGTAATTGGATATCTGGTAAAGTTTTAATTGCACTTTTTTATTTTTTTTGGTGCTACATACCAAGTCCATTGCAGCAAGTGATTTTGACAACATTAGAGTTTGTATTGCTAAAACAAAGGAGTTATCCGAGATTATTCTAAATGGTACACCTCAAAATTACGAGTCAAAGTGGATAGGGGATGATATTGTTACTTGGAGCAATACAATATGTAAAGTATCAGGACAAAAGGTAAAAGAGTTAATTGTAAATGGCAAAGCAATAATTTATGAAAAAGGAACGGGAGGCGATTCAGGCGATATTGAAAATATAAGGGCTTGTATAACCAAAGCAAAAAATTATGCCGGAGTAACTCTTGAAGATATACCTGTTGAATATGATTCAAACTGGATATCTGATGATGTTGTAACATGGAATGAAGCGCAATGCTCTGTATCCAGTCAAATTGTGCACGATTTAATTGTTAAAAATACTATTGTAATTTACAAAAAGTATTCTGGCATTGATGCTTATAAGTTAAATAAAAAATATCTGATGAATTTGAATTTTCCGTAGATGTGCTGAAAAACAGAATTGAAAAAATACCTAAGGTTAAAAAAATTAGAAAAAAATTAGTTCTCTTGAAAAGAAGAAAAACGTTGTAAAAAAGATTTTCGAAAAAAAGAAGAAAGTGCTTTATTTGATTCTCAACGTAGCAACTTGCTTAGTTTAAGATATGACGCAATATCAGAGATAGAAGATGAAATTGAAGACTTCGAAAACAAAATTAAAAACATGTTGAAGGTTAAAATTCTTAGAAAAAAATCACTCTTCTTGAAGAACGAAATGCAATAACTTCGGGTATGTTAAAACAGCCATCCCAAATCTAAAAAAGTTTCATCGTTTGTTAAGAATAGCATTAATTCCATTTTAAAAGAAAAAATGTCAATTTTGATTATTATTCTACTTTTCAATTAGATTCAGGATTAGGTGATAAGTTAATACAAAAGGAAAAATAGTTAACATAACAAGAAAAAAATTCATCGGAGGCAAAAAGACGCCCCGATGATTTTGGCGTTAGGGGTAAAAAGGAAAAACACAATGGGCACAACAAGCTCCATAAAAAACCATACGATGAGCGTACAGATAAAGAAAAAATCCAATCGAACTGGACAAAAACCTGTGGGCTTTATCTTCGTGGTGAACATTCAATGGCAGTAATTCGTGCCGCAACAGCCGTAGAATTAGCAGCAAACCTAGTGGTACGAGAAGAACTAGAAAATAATCAAAAACTACCTAAAGAGTTTGTAGATAGTTTAATGAAATGGGCTAATGGTTTAGTTGGTAAATTAAACAGACTTATTATTCCAATCACCAAAGGCACAAAAAGAGAAAAATTCTTTAAAGAAATCCAAAAACAAGTAGTAGATATCAATGACCAGAGAAATGGCGTAGCGCACCGAGGCGAGTTTAAAATCAAAAAAACATCAAGTCGCATAATTTCAGAGGCACATGAAATAATTGAGAAGCTTGTACAGCAATATGACAAATCATTTTCAATTCCAATGCCAGATGAAGAGTCAGAAGATGAAAACCCCTAACAAAAAGTTCAACCTGACATATTTTACACCGCGCCTTTTTGTGGTTCGCTTCGCTCAGTATTCCACAAATAATCAAGGGGTCAGATAAGCTTGATTAGAATCACAAAATACTTCTAAGCGTATTTTTAGGTGTAATAAACAACCAGGTTGAAAGTGTATTAGAGGTGATTTTTATTATCAGCCTAGCTTGAGTGTCCGCCCTTGCCACGCAGTTCTTTGACTAGGTTGCCTGAAATTTGGGGTGTTTTGTTCTGTGCTTGAGTAGTATTTGCTTGAGCAATGGCTTGTTCGATGTCTCTGCACCTTTTGAGGCTTGAGATTCGAGATTGGTTAGTGCTTGAGTTCGATCAGTATCATCAGGTACTGATGGATTATATTGCTGACGACCATCAAAACCGACTTCTGTGATCAGGCGTTAAAATCAAGCTTATCTGACCCCTTGATTCCTTGCTTTTCAGCAATTGAGTTTTTGAGATTGATTACTTAAATCAAGTTAATCTTATAGTTTTTAAAAAACCATCTGATAATCTCTTATTAAGTTTAATAACTGTAATGAAGGCGACCAGTCTTTTTTTCTTTTAATTCATCTAATATGTTATATGAAGCTCTTAGTAAATCTCTGCTTACTAACCTTTTAAACTCCTCTAAAAAATTAAAATATTTATCAGGTAATTCTAACTCTAAACATTTAATAATTTCATTTATTATTTCATCTTCTTTCATTATAATAATTTCTCCAATGATTCTGGATTTACAGGTACTTCTCCCTTTATTACAGCCTGAGTTGCTTTTCCAGGGCCAAACTTTTTAAAATCACTTGTTATTGGTTCAAGTTTTTCAGACTGCCCCCAGTTCCCTTTAGGTATTTCTATATCATCTATAACATCTAGTGTGTTACCTGATACTCTATAATCTGGCCTATAAGGTATTTGCAACTTATCTGAAGCAACAATAGAATCATCAATTTTATCAAAAGACACATATGTTCCCCCACGTTTTTTAGGTAACATACCAGTTTTTACATCCTCTATAGATGAATACTTTGAGTTTGCATATCTGTAATATGCACTTGGATATACATCACCATTTGACTTAACATAATAATCAGGCTTTGATTTCGACAACTTAGCCGCATCCGAAGCAGAAAGCCCTTTTTCACGTTCTAGTTTATATCTTGCATATCGCTCCTCACAAACCAAGCCAAGCGGATCAATCCAACTAACTGGATTCGGTGCATATTGGTAATTATTATTACCGCCTAATAGGCCAATGGGATCTAAACTAATAAACCGTGCTGTAGTAGGATCATAATACCGATGACGATTATAATGCAAGCCGGTTTCAACATCATAATACTGCCCCTGAAAGCGCAGGTTGTTTTCGATGGATTCAACGACTTTTTTGACTACGTTGCCATAGGCTTTGTAGTGGACTGACCACGCTAATTCACCATTATGCGCAGTGAGTTCTTGTGGTGTGCCTAAATGGTCTAAGTGGTAGTGATAGATTTGTTTGTCTTGAATGATGGCCAGTGGTTTGAAGCTATCGGGCTCATAGAGGTAGATTTTTTCATCGATGGTTTGCTTTGTTTCTTTGTCTGTCGTGCTCTCACTGAGCAGGACATCATTGTTCCAGACAAAGTGAATGCTTTGTTCTGGGGTGGTTTTATTGATTCGTCGCCCTAGCGCATCGTATTGATAGCTGTATTCTTCCTCTTTGCCTGCTTGTTTTTTGGTGACTTTAATTAATTGGTTGGAAGCATTGTAGCTAAACTCGGTTTGCAGTTGCCCGCCTTTGCCACGCAGTTCTTTGATTAGGTTGCCGCGACGGTCATAGGTGAATTTTTTATCACCTTGAAAGGCTAAACGGTTGCCTGTAACTTGAGGTGTTTTATTCTGTGCTTGAGCAGTATTTGCTTGAGCGATGGCTTGTTCGATTTCTTGTGAATTTTGCTGTGCCAATAAATTGCCAGCGGGATCAAAATCAAATTGTTCGCTGATAAAGCTTTTTACTTTTGTCAGGCGGTTCAGGGCATCGTATTGGTAGTGAGTATTGCCTTTTGTGAGATCGTCAATGGTGGCTAAATTGCCAGCATGGTCATAACCATAGCCTCGTTGGACGATGGTTTGTTTGGTTTTTTGGTGAGTGACTTGATGACGAGTCAAGCGTCCCATAGGATCATAGTGATAGCGTGCCTTGAGGCTACCCTGTTGCCTGCCAATTTCTCTGCCCAGCGCATCGCGCTGGAGTTGACTAATGATTTCACCATCGATGGCAACTTGGGTGAAGAGTTGTTGATGATTGTATTCATAAGTCACCGCCTGCCCGGTCGGCAGGGTACTTTTGATACGATTGCCCAGAGCATCGAACTCATGAATTAAACTGTATTTATTTTCACCAACGATTTGTGTTTCTTCAATTTGATTGCCTGTGCTGTCATAAGCAAAGATAATTTTACTCTGGCTGTTTTCTGCTCCAGTGACTTGTCCTGAGGGAGTGTAGTCAAATGACGTTTGTTCGCCATCGGCAGTGATTTTTGCGATTAATAGTCCTAATGGATTACGTTGGAATTGAGTCAGCAGGGCATCGTCTGCGGCTTGAAATTCAGGTTTGACTGGTGCTTGGGCTTGTTCGGCGTCATTGGCTATTGTTTCGGCAAGCGAGCCGTCAATTTGAGCGATTAAATGCCCTGATGGGTTGTACTGATAATGTTGCTGGCGACCATCAAAGCCTGTCTCTGCGATCAGACGCTCATTTTTGTCATATTTGAGCCGATGGACTTCACCTTTTTCATTTTGTAAGGCAACAAGGTTACGTTCTTTATCATAGAGATAATTCAGCGTTTGTCCCATGGGATCAATGCGACGGCGCACTTGTGACAGGCCATCATATTGGTATTGTGTTGTGCGACCTGCTTCGTCGGTATATTGTGTCAGTTGGCCACTGCTATTGTATTCTAAAACTTGCACCTGACCATTGGGAAGATTAATTTGTGTCACCTGTCCCATGACATCGTAAAGGTAAGCGCTTAACCATCTAGCGTTATTCAAAAAATATCTCCCCTGCCTCATAATCAATCCATCGATTAATTATGAGGCACATCAATGAAACCAGAAACCCAAGCCAACTCAAAACAATTTTGGCAAGACCACGTTAATCAATGGAATGAAAACAGTATCAGCCAGGCATCCTATTGTCAGGAACATGGGCTACCCATCAAACGTTTTGGCTATTACAAGCGTAAGTTGCTGGGTGCAACAACGCAAACCAGTGCGATGACAAAGGGGAATGGTTTTATTCAACTATCCTCCCCGAAACACTATTCAGCCCGCACCTCAGCATTAATTGTAGAATTACCCAATCAGCTACGCATTGAAGGGGTGACTGCCGATAATGTACAGCTGGTAAAACAATTAGCAGGACTGTTCCAATGAAGTCAGCCATACGTCCATCACTCAGCCTGCCACAGGTGTATCTCTATCTGAAGCCTGTTGATTTTCGTAAAAGTTTTATTGGCCTCAGTGCCATTGTTGAATGTGAATTAGGTCATAATCCTTTTGCAGGCCATCTGTATGCCTTTACCAATCGTCAGCGTAATAAAATTAAATGCCTCTTCTGGGATAATACCGGTTTTGTACTCTATTACAAAAGTCTCTCAGAAGAAAAGTTCAAATGGCCAAAGGGTGAAGATGACCTGATGAATATCACCGGACAACAAATCAACTGGCTATTAGACGGCTATGATATCAGTGTCATGAAACCGCATAAGAAATTGCATTATGAGTCTGTATTTTAAGTACTTTTAGTCTATTTTTTGTTATAATAAAGCCATGCAAAACAAGGCTGAATCCACAAAAACGACTCTATATTTTCCGCTTTTTCACACGCGGACAAGAATGAATTGTTGAGTGTCATTGAACAGAAAAACCACCGTATAAAAATACTGGAAGAAGCCCTTCGTCTGGCTCGTAGTAAACGCTTTGCACCCAGCAGTGAAAAAAGTGATGGTCAGGAACGCTTATTTGATGAAGCTGAGCAGGCGGCTGACGATGAGGGGCTCCCTGAACCTAAAACCACTTCGCCTAAGAAGAAAGAAAAAACAGGCAGGAAGCCTTTCTCAAAGACTATTCCAAGAGTCCCTGTCTTCATCGATCTGACAGATGAAGAAAAAGCCGGTGCCATTGAGGTTTTTTACACTAAAGTCAGAGAAGAGCTGGATATCATTCCAGCTAAAGTCCAAATACTGGAATACTTCCAGGAAAAAGCCGTCTTTGCAGGCACCAATGACACAGACAGTCGTTCAATGAAAGCTGCGGTCATGCCAAAACATCCATTACCTAAATCAATGGGCAGTATTCACCTGATGGCACACATCATTATCTCAAAATATGCCGATGGTTTGCCTCTGTATCGAATGGAAGGCATATTATCACGCTATGGCGGCGATATAACCCGAGCCACCATGGCCAATTGGGCTATTAAACTGGCTCATCAGTTCCAGCCGCTCATCAACCTCATGCGAGAACATCAACTGTCGGGTGACATCATCCAAATGGATGAAACGGTGCTCAAAGTATTAAAAGAGCCGGGACTCAGTGCTCATTCGAACAAATACATGTGGGTCAGTCGTGGCGGGCCACCTGGACAACCCAGTGTGCTGTTTGAATACGATCCTTCTCGTAAGAAGGAAGTACCACTGCGCCTGCTTGATGGCTTTAGCGGCTATCTGCAAACCGATGGCTATGCCGGTTACAATGCCGTGTGTGCACAAAATAATGCCACATCGGTCGGCTGCTGGGATCACACTCGCCGTAAATTCAAAGATTCTCAGACGGCACAACCAAAGAAAAAAGAGCAATCAAAAGCCTACAAAAGCCGATGTGGCACTGGCCCATATCAATAAGCTGTATTTAATTGAGCGTGAGATAAAAGAAGCCAGTGTTAATGAAAAATTTAAGGTTCGTCAGAAACAGAGCCTGCCGCTTCTTGAGAAAATAAGAACATGGGTCGATAACACCCTGGGCAAAGTGCCGAACGACAGCTTGACAGGAAAAGCACTCACCTATATTAATAATCAATGGCCTAAGCTGACTGTTTATTGTGAAGATGGTCGGTTGAATATCAGTAATGTGCTGGCAGAAAATGCTATCCGTCCATTCTGCGTGGGTAGAAAGGCCTGGTTATTTTCAGATACGCCAAAGGGTGCACATGCCAGTGCAGTTCATTATAGTTTTATTGAAACCGCTAAGGCCAATGATATTGAGCCATATACGTATATGGTCTATGTATTAACCCAATTACCTTATGCGGATACGGTTGAAAAGCTGGAAGCATTGCTTCCTGGAATTTTAAAAAATCAGAATTGGAAAAGGTAAAGAACGCTGTTCGTTAAGCGCTTACTCGTAAAGGTATTCTGTGGGTCGTTCATTGCCTTGTCGGGTACTTTGAATGTGTCCTTGAGGGATTGTATTGGTAATGTGTTGTAAGGCCATCATGGGCTTTTTCTGCTAGCAATTCGCCTTGTGTAATCAAGGGGTCAGATAAGCTTGATTAGAGTCACAAAATACTTCTAAGCGTATTTTTAGGTGTAATAAACAACCAGGTTGAAAGTGTATTAGAGGTGATTTTTATTATCAGCCTAGCTTGAGTGTCCGCCCTTGCCACGCAGTTCTTTGACTAGGCTGCCTGAAATTTGGGGTGTTTTGTTCTGTGCTTGAGTAGTATTTGCTTGAGCAATGGCTTGTTCGATGTCTCTGCACCTTTTGAGGCTTAAGATTCGAGATTGGTAGTGCTTGAGTTCGATCAGTATCATCGGATACTGATGGATTATATTGCTGACGACCATCAAAACCGACTTCTGTGATCAGGCGTTAAAATCAAGCTTATCTGACCCCTTGATTCTGACCCCTTGATTCACCCCTTGATTCCCAGCTTAATTCATAAGAATAAGTTACTTCACCGAGTTTTGCTGCTTGATTTTTAACCTCCTTGATTTTCGACATAAATCAAGTTAACCTGCCCTCCATTTTTATTTTTTAATAACTTTTAATTACTAGTTCTCCTCTTTTTATAATTTCATTTTTTAGTAGTTTTTTATTGTCATCATTATTAAGCAGACCTTCAGAAATAAATTTAATAAACCATGATGAATCAGTTTCATTAAAGACATCTATCCAATCATTTGATTTGAATTTATTTATTGAAAGCTTTGTACCTTGTAATCCATGTCCTCTGCCTTCCATAATGAGTATTTTATCTTTTTCAAATGAATATCCTATTAATTTAGGCCATTTATTATCATGAAGATTTGTCAAACCGCTTTTATCAACATCTGCAATAATATAATATTTTTCCATAAAATTATTTCTCCGGCAAAACCTCTATGTTATCAAATTCAATAAACTTACCATCAGCATGCATTTGAACAACTCCACCATCGCCAAACTCAGGATAGGACTTTGTTACAGGTTCCAACTTTGAAATATCTTGATCTCCTGCCCAATTTGGTATTCTTATTTTAGGTGTTCCATTTTCATATAATTGTAAAGTGTCAAATTGACCTCTAAGACGAGCATCACTCCAAGATGCATCATCCAAACCTTCTACATTATCAGTAATACCTTTTATTTGAAATGCGCTCCTTGCTTCTTCCCCTGTATCAAATTTATCAAAACCAATATATGTAGAAGGTGCAGTTTTATTCTCCATCGCTTGCTGTGCATAGCGATTAATCGTCCCATCATCATTTTTATATCGCATATATCGATATCCTGTCGTAGGCAATGTTGCCTCGGGTCCAGCAGGCCCTACATAATAATCAGGCTTAGATTTCGACAACTTAGCCGCATCCGCTGCAGAAAACCCTTTTTCACGTTCTAGTTTATAGCGTGCATATCGCTCCTCACAAACCAAGCCAAGCGGATCAATCCAACTAACTGGATTCGGTGCATATTGGTAATAATGTGGCTATACTTAACCGGACACACAACTTAAAATAACTAAAAGATAAAAAGTGTGACCTAAAATGAATGATCAAACAAAAAAACCGAATAAAAGCTATACATCAGAATTTAAAGAATCAGCTGTCAAATTAGCTAATGAGACGGATCAACCCGTTTCTCAGACTGCCAGGGAGCTAGGTGTTAATGTAAATACTCTACATACCTGAATCAGTAAATATTCCAAACCGGTGAAGACGGTAGCCAATAGAAGTGATGAACACATTTATGATGAAGTAAAACGTCTGAAAAAAGAATTGGCAAAAGTGATTCAGGAGCGTGATTTTAAAAAGGCCACAGCGTACTTTGCAAGGGAAACTTTGTGAAGTACGCATGGATAACTGATCAGGCTAAAGATTACCCGGTAACGATTCTGTGCCGTTTTATGGATGTTTCCCGTAGTTGCTATTATGATTGGGTTAGCTCTCCTAAAACGGATAGAGAGAAAGAAAATGAAGCGCTTACTGAGCAGCTAAAAAACTGTTTGAAGACAGTCGCAAGACTTATGGAACCCGTCGTCTTAAAAAGAAAACTGGCTGAAAAAGGCGTTCATATAAGCCGCCGGAGAATTGGTCGATTAATGAAAAAAGCCGGTTTGTTTTGTAAAACGAAGAGACGCTTTAAAGCGACGACTAATTCCAAGCATAATAAGCGTATATCTCCAAATTTACTGGAAAGAGAGTTTACTGTCTCTCAACCTGATCGCTACTATGTGGGTGATATTACCTATATTGCCACCAAGGAAGGCTGGTTATATTTAGCGGTTGTCATTGACTTATTCTCTAGGCAAATTGTTGGCTGGTCGATGGATGAGCGAATGAAAGCCAAGCTAGTCAATGATGCTTTACTGATGGCCATATGGAAGCGTAAACCAATGGATGGATTGCTTTGGCATACTGACCGAGGTAGCCAATATGCCTCTGATAGTCATAGAAAAATATTGTCGGATCATAACATAATTCAGTCTATGAGCCGCAAAGGAAATTGCTGGGACAATGCTGTATCAGAGAGCTTCTTTCATAGTTTGAAAACTGAATTGACGCACCATTGTCGATTCAAAACCAGAGTAGAAGCAAAGCAGGCAATATTTGAATATATTGAGGTATTTTATAATCGGGAGCGACTTCATTCGGCTAATGATTATTTGTCACCAGTCGATTATGAAATACAGCAGGAAATAGCTTAAATCGATTGATTGAAGAGGGGTAAAAGGCGACATAAATGCCGCCCATTACCGTTGACGGCCATCGGCTCCTCAGCCTGTGCCGTGAAGATATTGTAACAGGATTCATTACCGTTGTGAAAATACCTTGGGTGAATGGAACGGCTCTATCGTTCCAGAGGGCAAAGCCCTTTCTCTTCATCTGTTTAAAGTTAACATGAGAAACTAAAATGATAGGAAATACAAAATGACAAAAATCACTTGAAACAGCCAAAAAAATATTTAGAAAACTGTCCGGAAAAGTGTTGACACATCAGTAATTATTATTACCGCCCAACAAGCCAATGGGATCTAAACTAATAAATCGTGCTGTAGTGGGATCATAATACCGATGACGATTATAATGCAAGCCTGTTTCTGCATCATAGTATTGCCCCTGAAAGCGCAGGTTGTTTTCGATGGATTCAACGACTTTTTTGACTACGTTGCCATAGGCTTTGTAGTGGACTGACCACGCTAATTCACCATTATGCGCAGTGAGTTCTTGTGGTGTGCCTAAATGGTCTAAGTGGTAGTGATAGATTTGTTTGTCTTGAATGATGGCCAGTGGTTTGAAGCTATCGGGCTCATAGAGGTAGATTTTTTCATCGATGGTTTGCTTTGTTTCTTTGTATGTCGTGCTCTCACTGAGCAGGACATCATTGTTCCAGACAAAGTGAATGCTTTGTTCTGGGGTGGTTTTATTGATTCGTCGCCCTAGCGCATCGTATTGATAGCTGTATTCTTCCTCTTTGCCTGCTTGTTTTTTGGTGACTTTAATTAATTGGTTGGAAGCATTGTAGCTAAACTCGGTTTGCAGTTGCCCGCCTTTGCCACGCAGTTCTTTGATTAGGTTGCCGCGACGGTCATAGGTGAATTTTTTATCACCTTGAAAGGCTAAACGGTTGCCTGTAACTTGAGGTGTTTTATTCTGTGCTTGAGCAGTATTTGCTTGAGCGATGGCTTGTTCGATTTCTTGTGAATTTTGCTGTGCCAATAAATTGCCAGCGGGATCAAAATCAAATTGTTCGCTGATAAAGCTTTTTACTTTTGTCAGGCGGTTCAGGGCATCGTATTGATAGTGGGTATTGCCTTTTGTGAGATTGTCAATGGTGGCTAAATTGCCAGCATGATCATAACCATAGCCTCGTTGGACGACAGTTTGTTTGGTTTTTTGGTGAGTGACCTAAATCAAGTTAATCTGACCCCTTGATTCTACCCCTTAAATTTTTTAGAATCAAAAACCAGTTAAACAAAATTCACCATCAGAAAATTCTTTATCTAACACACCATTGACTATATATTTTAACTTTTTAAAATTAAAAATAATTAAATTACAACCTTCATCATTATATTTAATATCTCCTTCAAAACATAATTTAATATTTTCTGTCAATTGAATTGACATTGTATTATTAATTTTTTTTATATCAATGATTTCATACTGATTATCAAATGGACGTCCTTCTGAACCTTCAGGTAAAAAGAAAGAAAATGACTCTTTATAGCTTGTCCAATTTTTTATATATTCAAAAGTATTCATTGTTCTATTAACCACTCTTTCTTTGGTTTTGGGATAAAAACTTGTATTCCACCGCCATGAAACTCAGGTTGCGTGCCCACTGTTCCTTTTTGTGGTGCTGCAGCACCCTCATAATACTTTGTTCCTTTAGGAATTTTTATTGATGCTTGTTTTTTTAATGTGTTACCCCATTCTGGCAAGACTGCACTGTCTAGTTGTGATTGTAATGGGCCATATGAGGGCTCTGGAGTCCAATAGCGCCCATTTGCAGATGCTTTTCCTCCATAGTCTCTATAAAATGTAATATCTTTTTCAGCAACCATTTCTGTATATGAACCACTCCTAAATGTTGAGGCTGGAGAGCGAATATCATTTGGGTTTCCAAGTGGACCTGAATCATGAGGACCATATTTTTTTTCACTATTAATTTTTGGACAATCATTAAGTTTAGCAACTAACCCCAAGGGATCAATCCAACTAACTGGATTGGGTGCATACTGGTAATTATTATTACCGCCTAATAGGCCAATGGGATCTAAACTAATAAATCGTGCTGTAGTGGGATCATAATACCGATGACGATTATAATGCAAGCCGGTTTCTGCATCATAGTATTGCCCCTGAAAGCGCAGGTTGTTTTCGATGGATTCAACGACTTTTTTGACTACGTTGCCATAGGCTTTGTAGTGGACTGACCACGCTAATTCACCATTATGCGCAGTGAGTTCTTGTGGTGTGCCTAAATGGTCTAAGTGGTAGTGATAGATTTGTTTGTCTTGAATGATGGCCAGTGGTTTGAAGCTATCGGGCTCATAGAGGTAGATTTTTTCATCGATGGTTTGCTTTGTTTCTTTGTCTGTCGTGCTCTCACTGAGCAGGACATCATTGTTCCAGACAAAGTGAATGCTTTGTTCTGGGGTGGTTTTATTGATTCGTCGCCCTAGCGCATCGTATTGATAGCTGTATTCTTCCTCTTTGCCTGCTTGTTTTTTGGTGACTTTAATTAATTGGTTGGAAGCGTTGTAGCTGAACTCGGTTTGCAGTTGCCCGCCTTTGCCACGCAGTTCTTTGACTAGGTTGCCGCGGCTGTCATAGGTGAATTTTCTATCACCTTGAAAGGCTAAACGGTTGCCTGAGACTTGGGGTGTTTTATTCTGCTTTTGATCTGTTGCTTGAGCGATGGCTTGTTCGATTTCTTGTGAATTTTGCTGTGCCAATAAATTGCCAGCGGGATCAAAATCAAATTGTTCGCTGATAAAGCTTTTTACTTTTGTCAGGCGGTTCAGGGCATCGTATTGATAGTGGGTATTGCCTTTTGTGAGATCGTCAATGGTGGCTAAATTGCCAGCATGATCATAACCATAGCCTCGTTGGACGATGGTTTGTTTGGTTTTTTGGTGAGTGACTTGATGACGGGTCAAGCGTCCCATAGGATCATAGTGATAGCGTGCCTTGAGGCTACCCTGTTGCCTGCCAATTTCTCTGCCCAGCGCATCGCGCTGGAGTTGACTAATGATTTCACCATCGATGGCAACTTGGGTGAAGAGTTGTTGATGATTGTATTCATAAGTCACCGCCTGCCCGGTCGGCAGGGTACTTTTGATACGATTGCCCAGAGCATCGAACTCATGAATTAAACTGTATTTATTTTCACCAACGATTTGTGTTTCTTCAATTTGATTGCCTGTGCTGTCATAAGCAAAGATAATTTTACTCTGGCTGTTTTCTGCTCCAGTGACTTGTCCTGAGGGAGTGTAGTCAAATGACGTTTGTTCGCCATCGGCAGTGATTTTTGCGATTAATAGTCCTAATGGATTACGTTGGAATTGAGTCAGCAGGGCATCGTCTGCGGCTTGAAATTCAGGTTTGACTGGTGCTTGGGCTTGTTCGGCGTCATTGGCTATTGTTTCGGCAAGCGAGCCGTCAATTTGAGCGATTAAATGCCCTGATGGGTTGTATTGATAATGTTGCTGGCGACCATCAAAGCCTATTTCTGCGATCAGACGCTCATTTTTGTCATATTTGAGCCGATGGACTTCACCTTTTTCATTTTGTAAGGCAACAAGGTTACGTTCTTTATCATAGAGATAATTCAGCGTTTGTCCCATGGGATCAATGCGACGGCGCACTTGTGACAGGCCATCATATTGGTATTGTGTTGTGCGACCTGCTTCGTTGATGTGTCAACACTTTTCCGGACAGTTTTCTAAATATTTTTTGGCTGTTTCAAGTGATTTTTGTCATTTTGTATTTCCTATCATTTTAGTTTCTCATGTTAACTTTAAATAGATGAAGACGACAATGGTGCGTCAATTCAGTTTTCAAACTATGAAAGAAGCTCTCTGATACAGCATTGTCCCAGCAATTTCCTTTGCGGCTCATAGACTGAATTATGTTATGATCCGACAATATTTTTCTATGACTATCAGAGGCATATTGGCTACCTCGGTCAGTATGCCAAAGCAATCCATCCATTGGTTTACGCTTCCATATGGCCATCAGTAAAGCATCATTGACTAGCTTGGCTTTCATTCGCTCATCCATCGACCAGCCAACAATTTGCCTAGAGAATAAGTCAATGACAACCGCTAAATATAACCAGCCTTCCTTGGTGGCAATATAGGTAATATCACCCACATAGTAGCGATCAGGTTGAGAGACAGTAAACTCTCTTTCCAGTAAATTTGGAGATATACGCTTATTATGCTTGGAATTAGTCGTCGCTTTAAAGCGTCTCTTCGTTTTACAAAACAAACCGGCTTTTTTCATTAATCGACCAATTCTCCGGCGGCTTATATGAACGCCTTTTTCAGCCAGTTTTCTTTTAAGACGACGGGTTCCATAAGTCTTGCGACTGTCTTCAAACAGTTTTTTAGCTGCTCAGTAAGCGCTTCATTTTCTTTCTCTCTATCCGTTTTAGGAGAGCTAACCCAATCATAATAGCAACTACGGAAACATCCATAAAACGGCACAGAATCGTTACCGGGTAATCTTTAGCCTGATCAGTTATCCATGCGTACTTCACAAAGTTTCCCTTGCAAAGTACGCTGTGGCCTTTTTAATAAATCACGCTCCTGAATCACTTTTGCCAATTCTTTTTTCAGACGTTTTACTTCATCATAAATGTGTTCATCACTTCTATTGGCTACCGTCTTCACCGGTTTGGAATATTTACTGATCCAGGTATGTAGAGTATTTACATTAACACCTAGCTCCCTGGCAGTCTGAGAAACGGGTTGATCCGTCTCATTAGCTAATTTGACAGCTGATTCTTTAAATTCTGATGTATAGCTTTTATTCGGTTTTTTTGTTTGATCATTCATTTTAGGTCACACTTTTTATCTTTTAGTTATTTTAAGTTGTGTGTCCGGTTAAGTATAGCCACATTATCATTTTCTTTCTCTCTATCCGTTTTAGGAGAGCTAACCCAATCATAATAGCAACTACGGAAACATCCATAAAACGGCACAGAATCGTTACCGGGTAATCTTTAGCCTGATCAGTTATCCATGCGTACTTCACAAAGTTTCCCTTGCAAAGTACGCTGTGGCCTTTTTAATAAATCACGCTCCTGAATCACTTTTGCCAATTCTTTTTTTTCAGACGTTTTACTTCATCATAAATGTGTTCATCACTTCTATTGGCTACCGTCTTCACCGGTTTGGAATATTTACTGATCCAGGTATGTAGAGTATTTACATTAACACCTAGCTCCCTGGCAGTCTGAGAAACGGGTTGATCCGTCTCATTAGCTAATTTGACAGCTGATTCTTTAAATTCTGATGTATAGCTTTTATTCGGTTTTTTTGTTTGGTTTTTTTGTTTGATCATTCATTTTAGGTCACACTTTTTATCTTTTAGTTATTTTAAGTTGTGTGTCCGGTTAAGTATAGCCACATTATATAGGTTTTATTTGTACCTTGTTGCTTCATATTCATACGTATGATGTGTCAGGCCTAGTTGATACTTCTGATGAAAAGAATTTATCCGTTAGATACAATGACCTCTTTGCCCCTCTGATCAAGTCAGTACAACAATTAAGCACTGAAAACACTGCTCTTAAAAGTGAACTTTTAAGTATGAAATCAGAGCTTGCTGAAATAAAAAACTGCTGTCTACTCCTGCTCATTGATAAAGAGCATATACCCATGATACTTGGAAATGCAGACTTCGTTATTTTAATTTAAAGCCTCAATCATATAGTACTTATACAATCAATCGACTCTAAATCAAAATGCCTCGCTGCACTTCCAAGTATCACGGGTATATCAGGAATTGCTCGCTTACTTTTTATTTGTCTTTGCCGATGATTGATTTCAAATCGGCAAAGGGATTATGCGTGGCAGTTTCTGTCTGCTGGCCTGCATTGACATCACCATAGGCATCAAATTCGTTCATTTTTTGATGTTCATTGTCATGGCAATAAATACAGAGATTTTCCCAATTGCTACCATCGGGAGGATTGTTGTTATGGTTATGGTCAATGTGATGCACTGTTAAGAGTTGTAAATTTTCTCGAGTAAAAGTCTTGCCACAGCGACCACAAACCCAGGGGTGAATATTTAAAGATTGTTCACGATAACCTTTTTCCCGCGTATTAACATCGCTATGGACTTTTTGACCAGTGCATCTAACTTGCCTGTATCCATTTTTTTTTTTTTGTCTTTGCGTCTGCCAACCATTTATTCTTTCCTGATTTATTTAAAGCCCAAAGTTACCTATACTAGGATAATATACCTCTTCTCTCTATTATAACAAAACCGAGTATTTAGTCATGACTCATGCAAGCCCGATTGCAATTACTCCTCAAGAAGCACATAAAATGCTCTTGGAGCATCCTAATAGTTTATTAATTGATGTGCGTTCATCAATGGAATTTCTCTTTGTGGGACATCCTAAAGGCGCTATCCATATCGCCTGGATTGATGAACCTGACTGGGATATCAACCCCAATTTCGTTATAGAAATTCGCAAGTTAGTCTTAGGGGGTGTCTGTGGAGAAGATGGCGAGCACCCGGATATTATTTTAATTTGTCGCAGTGGTAAGCGATCCGCAGAGGCCGGGATAAAATTACTCGAATCGGGTATGAACAATGTCTATAACATTGATGAGGGCTTCGAAGGTGAGTTGGATGACAATCATCAACGTAGTACCGTTGGTGGCTGGCGTTTCCATCAATTGCCCTGGGAGCAGTGTTAATGAAGGTGATTTTATTGTTAGTGGTCTCAGGTATTTCCAATGGCTCTAATACAGAGTTCAGTCATCAAATGGAAAAAATATATACCAGCCCCGATGTCTGTGTGCAAACCAGTATTATTATGCGCAAAGTATTACGTGCACAAGATAATCTACAAGCCCGACAAACGGACGTATATGCCCATTGTGAAGTGAGTAGGGACGGGCTGAATGAGCAAGAATATGCGGATGCAAAAAATAAAATTCGTCGCCTAGAAAAATATTATACCACTTCAAAGTGGTAGTGATTCGGTTGTTGCTGAACTATGAACTATGAACTATGAACTATGAACTATGACGAAAATTATAGATTTATCTTATCAAAATAACGTCCCCGATAAAGTAAACGCGGTTTTTCCTTGTCATCTTTAAATGCAGTTCGGGTATGGAGGATATTATTGCATAAAAGCCCCTGCCCAGCGTTTAAACGTCCTTGAAATTTATAGGGTGAATCGCTAGTCAATATTTCCCGTAAGCGTTGTTGTGCTTGTTGCGTCATCTACGCATGTGCAAACGCCCTGCTTCGGTGATCATAAACACCGGGCCACTGCGATCAGGACGAACGAGCTTGCCCTCTAACACGTTTTTGGGAATCGTCATGGCATCTTCTGCCATGAGCGCCTTGATATACTGTGGATTTTCATCACGCAATAAGATATAAATAATTTCCGGATCCCAAAGCTGGTTTTCTCCGCCTTCTGCCGCAGGTCGAACACAATGTAAAACCATGCTGTAAATCTGCTCAGACAGACGATTATAATAGCCATCGGTATGCCAGTTAATGCTTTTTTTCGCTATAGGGAATATAGATGGCATGTAAGCCTTCATCAACCACTTGAATCGAGGTGAAACCATCATTGTCAGCACATTCATTAGTGTCTAGGCGCTGAATACCCAATTGGATACCCAACTGCTCAGGAATGGATTTATCTTCTTCTGCTGTTCCTGCTACGGCATAAATGACCATATTGGTTTTGCGTAACAAGGCTTTTAACTGAGCCATTTCTTCCGGGCTTAGTGCCTTAGGATTTTTGAGTGGGACAATTAAGTCACCAATGGAGCGAGGATAGTTTCTGAGTTTTTCCTGTTTCCATTGCTGATAAATGGCATCAATTTGGGCATCATTTTTATCGCCCTTTTTTTTTACTTAGAGGCAATTGAAAAGGATTGAAACTTAAGTGAGTTGTGGTCATTAAAAAGGGCTTTATTTTCAGTATGAGTACTGCATCACATTATGGTGAAATTTACCTGGGCAATATAACAAAAAAATTGTTTTTTTTCAATATATTCAATATGATAGATAAAATTTTGGTAACTTCTCAATAAGTCTGTGCAAAACTTGAAATAAAAACAAAAAAGTCTTGACAGCATTTTAGAGGACAAAATTGCATTTTCACTGCCCCATGTAATTTATCCCTATAAATGATCCTGTCGATCTGTCTCAGATCGAAATAGAATATTTTTGAATATTATCTTAACTGAGAGGGAGTTTGATCAACACAGGGCAAACTAAAGAGCCTTAAAAAAGCCATGATACAATTAAAACAACTCAGGAAATGGGACTAGTAAAAGTCGTAAACGAAAGAAGAAATTGGCTATTCATAAAACCACTGTTATCAAACCAGATAACCTGCCAGAACATTCACGTTTTTTAGGTATCAGGATTATTTTGTTCAGGAGCTGCTGATTAAGCCTTTCAATACTCGTTATCGATTGGCTCGCTATAAAACACCCGATGGTGATACCTGTATAGGAAAATTGAGCTTTGATACACATATAGGACATTTTGGCCATACATTACAGAGTTATATCGTTTATCAATATTATCACCAGAGAGTGACTCAGCCATTGATAATACAACAATTAACAGAATTAGGTTTTGATATTTCAACGGGTCAGATCAATGAGATTTTAATCCATGACAAAGACCATTTTCATACTGAAAAAATACATTGCTAACTGCCGGTATCAACAATAGTACTTATATCCATGTTGATGATACGGGTAGTCGTCATGATGGAAAGAATGGTTATTGTACTCACGTTGGCAATGAAACCTTTGCCTGGTTTTCAAGTACTCGATATAAGAGCCGGATTAATTTTCTACAATTAGTTACGAGGTGCTGCTGTTGATTATACGCTCAACGATGCAGCACTTGATTATATGAGAGCAGAAAAATTACCTCACAAGCCATTGAGCGTTATTGAACAAAGTCATCAGACTTGCTTTGATAATGAAGAAGCCTGGAAATACTATCTGCAGAACAATAGTATCATAACACAACGGCATGTTCGCATTGCCACAGAAGGCGCTTTACTGGGGGCATTAATTAACAGTGGCTTTCCAAGTGATTTGGTGATTGTGAGTGATGATGCAGGACAATTTGATATTTTGTTGCACGCATTATGTTGGATACATGCAGACAGAGTGTTTCAGCGGATACTACCACTCAATGAGCGACATGATAAAGAACTGAACTGGGTACATACTCAGATTTGGGAACTATTTTATGATCTCAAACAATATAAACTTGAGCCAGATGATCCGTTGAAGTCAGCGATTGCTGAACATTTTGATGAATTGTGCCGGACTAAAACAAGCTTTGAAGCTTTGAAACGTTGAATCAGGCACTGAAACGATTGGCAAGAAATAAAACAGAATTACTGCTGGTATTGGAACGGCCTGATATTCCTCTTCATAATAATTTGAGTGAAAATGATATTCGAGAATATGTTATTAAGCGTAAAATTAGTGGTAGTACACGCTCAAAGGATGGGCAACTTTGCAGAGATACCTTTGTCAGTTTAAAGAAAACTTGTTTGAAACAAGGAATTTCATTCTGGGATTTTATTAATGACCGGATCAGCAAGAGAAATTTGATCCCATATCTGCCTGAGTTGCTGAAAGGTAAAGTTTGTGCTGTTTAAATGCACAGACTTATTGAGAAGTTACAAATTTTGCAAATGGAATTGCAGGGTATTACCTCTTGAACCTATCGAGAACACTAAGAACTACGAACAAAGAGTGCCAGTTCATAGGGTTTACAGCGAGTAATAGACTGTTTTGACGTAGATATCCTATTTATGGAAGTAGCTTATATTGGTTATAGCTAAGCTAGTAATAATGTTCGGCTTTGCTGTTATTTTCCTGTTTGAAATATGATGCTGTCTGCCCTGAGTAATGTATGAAAGTTCTTGTCGTTGAAAGCTCCCGTTTTCACCAAATAATGATTTCGCAAATCTTCAATAATGAAGGTTTGGTTGTCAGTATTGCCAATAATTTTGAAGAAGCCATTGAGTTACTGGAAACAGAAACAATGGATTTTGTTTGTACCGCATACCACCTCCCCTGTGGGCTAGATGCATCAAGCTCGCAAAACAGATTCGTAAGACACCAAAAACCAAAGATATCCCGGTTATTTTATTAACCTCCAACGAAATTGACCACTCTTTTGATCATGCCTACCACTCCGGTGTCACAGAAATATACAATCGCTCAAATATTGAAGTGCTATCAAAAGATCTAAAAAATTCGATACTGACTAAGCGCAATGAAATTAATGCCCGGGTATTGTTTATCGAAGACAGCAAAACCGTTGCCACGATGATGACCAAGCAGATGGAAGCGATGAAAATGTCGGTGGCACATTTTTTTAGTGCGGCAGAGGCATTAAAGGCATTTCAAACATCATCCATCGAATATGACATCATCATTACGGATCTATTGGTTGATGGCAGATTGAGTGGGATGGGACTAGTGCGAGAAATCCGCAAAATAATTCCCGACCGCTCCAAACTCCCCATTCTGGTTATCTCCGGCTTTGATGATGTGACCCGACGGATAGAACTACTGAACATGGGAGCCAATGATTATATTGTGAAGCCCATTGTTAAAGAAGAACTTGCCGCACGTTTGAGCAATATGGTAACCACCAAGCAACTCTTTGATCAGGTTAAAATGCAGCAAGAGCAATTGTTCCAATTAGCCATGACCGACCAGTTAACCGGCTTGTACAATCGCCATTCATTGGTGCAATTATTGCCCAAATATTTCAGTCACTCCGTGCGTCATTCCTCACCACTGAGTTTGCTGGTATTGGATATCGATCATTTTAAGCATATTAATGATAACTATGGCCATAGTAAGGGCGATGATGTGCTGCGAAAATTTGGCCAGCTAATTACCCACAATTTCCGTTCTGAGGATTTGATTGCCCGTTATGGTGGTGAAGAATTTGTTGTCTTGATGGCCAATTCAACTCAGTCAGATGCCATTGAAAAAGCTGAATTGCTCCGCTCTCACCTTGAACGAAATCGCATAGAGGGCTTAAAAGTCACCATCAGTATTGGTGTTGCCTGCGCAGATAGTCATTCAAATTTTGAGCACATGTTCAATCAGGCCGATACAGCACTGTATCATGCTAAAGAAAGTGGACGTAATCAGACCATTACTTATCCTGCCAATGCAGCCATGCTTCAATAATCATTTAAATAATAGGATATATACGATGGCAATAGAATCAATCACCTTGGGTGGTGGCTGCTTTTGGTGTTTAGATGCACCCATGAAAAAGCTTAAGGGAGTGATTTCTGTTGTCTCAGGCTATGCGGATGGGGAGATAGTAAATCCGACTTATCAACAAATCTGCACTGGTACAACGGGACATGCAGAGGTGATTCAAATCAGTTTTGATAGCGACATTATTTCTTTTCAAAGTCTGCTTGAGGTCTTTTTTTGCACTGCATGATCCCACGACCTTGAACCGTCAGGGGCTGATACAGGGACTCAATATCGTTCAACCATTCTCTATCATAATGAGGCTCAAAAGAGGTGGCTGAGCAATATCTTGCTCAACTGGAAATAAGCGGCCAATGGTCTGATCCTATCGTCACCGATTTGAAGCCATTAGAAACCTTTTATCAAGCGGAAGATTATCATCAGGATTATTTTCGCCTTAATCCCGAAAACCGTTATTGTCAGGTCATTATCACGCCGAAGCTGGATAAATTGGCGCATAAATACACCGCCTTACTTAAATAAAGAAGCTTAAATAAAGAAGCTTAAATAAACCTAGCAACCTCAGTTGAATAGCTAATCTTTATCGGTGCCCTTGCACATCATGTAAATAAAAGCCCAGGTTGCGAGAAAAGGTAAAATGGAGATAAACAAGTTTAGCTTTAGTGAGCAAAATAAAGATTGGGAAACACAATTATAAGCATTGCTGGCCGCTGACATCCAGGCAAAAGCCGGTAAAGGAATGCCGGCATGTTCACCAAACAATAATAAACCGGGGGCAAGCAGGATTGCGAGCACTAAGCTACGCCAGAGACAACTTACTTCACGGCGAATAAGCCATTTTCTTAACATCCATACAGCCAATAAATAAACCGCCAATATGACGAGTACTGTAGCAATAACCATAAGACCACTATTCAAAAGACACCACCTATTAACCTAAAAGCTTATTAACCTAAAAACTTATACAATGATATTCTAATTTACGCAGGAAAGTATATGAAAAACACAATTTTTAGTATATCTGCCTCTTTTTGACAGCAAATTCTTGGGCTAATTCAGTTGAAGTGGTGAATGTGGACATTCAAGCGCAGGGAAATCATCAATATCAGTTTGCGGTGACTCTGCGTCATGAAGATGGTGGTTGGGATCATTATGCCAATCGCTGGGAGATACTGGATACTGAGGGTAATATTATGGCGACCAGAACACTCTATCATCCGCATGTGAATGAGCAACCATTTACCCGTTCACTGACTGCGACTTTGCCTGAGAGCGTTAAAACAGTCATTATCCGAGCTCATGATAGTGTGCATCAATATGGTGACAAGGACATGAAAGTATCACTGCCTTGAGGCATTATTTCCAAGTCTCATGGGTATAGGACGGACAACTAAGTTGATGCGTTTGATTTCTTCGAGATAAGGCTATCAATGGATAATGGACTAGGACCATAAACGATATACACTAAAATCATTGCGCCCCATAAAACATGATCGAGCATGCCGATAATATTGTAGAAATCAGTCAAAGCATAAGCATAGGCAGCAACGGCATTAAGGATAAACAGGCCAATAGCAGCAGGTCGTGTAAACAAGCCTAATAAAATTAATACGGGCAGTGCTAATTCGCCAGCAGTTGCCATTTGAGCCGCTAGCTCTGGTGCTAAGAATGGTACAGAATATTCATAGGCGAACAAGTCAATCGTGGTCTGCCATGATTGGATTTTAGTAAGACCCGATTGAAAAAAAACTTTCAATAGATAGAGTCGAACCACTAAATCAAAGCCGTGTATCATGAGGTCGTTTCGGGCAAACAAAAATGTCTTTATCATTGTTTTCTATCTTATTTTAAAGGGTTAAACTTAGAAGAATCAGTTAAAAGAAACGTGCATAAAAAAAGAGTAGCAGTTTTGTCTGATACTCTTTAATACTGAAACTCAGGCCTTACTTCTTGCCTTTGTTACCAGCAATCTTGGCACAAGTACCTTCAGGTACATAAACCCACTCAGCAGGATCAGTATCAGTTTTTGCCATGCCTGCACAAGCGTGCTTGCTAGTACCACAATCGTTCATTCCGGCCTTAGCAATGCCTTGGCATTTTTCAAAGCCAGGCTTGCCAGCATGAGCTGTTGCACCTAGAGTAGCAAAAGCCAGTGCAAATAAACCCACGATAGCTGTTTTTTTAGAGTTTCCCATTTTTATTTCCTTGTGTTTGTTAGATGGATAAGAATAAGCCTATACTCATGATATTCCGGGTATATATAATAGCTTTCTTCAAAAAATCAGATCTTACTTAAGACCTAATATAAAATTTACCAGTGACTGGCTTACTTTACTAGACCTGAGAAGAAATAAAAAAATTTCATTTATTATTATTTTTCTTTTTTTGTTCCCTTATCAGCGTAAAAAAGGCTTTGTTCAGAGCCTATTCAGCAAAGATGTGCATAATATCCACCAGAGGTGTAAGTATTTTCCGAAATATTATAACGCTTGCCAATCCTATAGACTCAATAGGATTACAGGTGCTACAACATTAAAAAATAATTGAATCTGAATATGTTTAATATAAAAATGCGAACAATTGGAAAGAAAACAGCTAAAGACACGGTCTATGAAGATGTCAGTAGACAAAAACGTTTTGAAACCTTGGTGAAAGCCTATTCTAGTGACTTATACCGTTTTGCTTTCTGGTTATGCAGCAATCATTCAATTGCGGATGACCTGGTTCAGGAAACATTTTTACGTGCCTGGAAAGCATTGGATAAGTTAGAAGATGAGAAAAAAGCAAAAAGCTGGCTCATTACTATTTTACGTCGGGAAAATGCCCGTCGTTTTGAGCGTAAGCGCTTGGATTTGGTTGATATAGAAGATGTTGCAGTAGAAGATCACGTTAATCTCAATCCAGAACAAATGCTAGAGCAACAGCAACTTCACCGCGCTATCCTTAGCTTAGAAAAAGAGTATAGAGAGCCGTTGCTATTACAAACCATTGGTGGCTTTAAAACCAGTGAGATAGCTAAAGAGCTGGCACTAAATTTGAATACCGTCAATACTCGATTATTCAGAGCACGTGATCAGCTTAGGCAGAAGTTATGTCAGCATCAAGATTTCAAAAAGTCTGCATTTTAATACAATAAAATCCCTGGAAATGCTTAGAGGTTTATAAGTGGACGATTTAGAATTTAGAAAAAAAGCAATTATCGATCCCGATAGTCAGGTGAGTGAGTTTCTGCAAAAAGCGGTTCAAACTGCTGCGAACCGTCGTTTACTGAAAGAACAACGCCAGTTTAACCACAGTCTTTTAAACACCCTTCAGGTTAAAGTGCCGGATAATTTATCCGAACGTATTATCCTTGGCCAACAACTCTCTCTATTTAAAATCCAGCAGAAAAAAACACGTCAGCAGCAGTGGCGCAATTGGTTGGGTGGCAGTCTTGCCGCCTCTATCATTATGACGATTAGTCTGAGTTTATTTTTGTTGCCGGGTGAAAACGGTGAAGCGCTGGCACAAGAAGTTGTGACCCATGTGATTGAAGATACCCATGCCTTAGATGTCCACATGAACGTGCCTAAAAGTAGCATCGATACGATGCTGGCTTCTTATGGCGGTAAACTAAACGGACCTATCGGTCAGGTGTATTTTCTGGGGCATTGCATTATTGGCGCGCATACCGGTATTCACATGGTACTCAACACACCACAGGGGCTCGTCACCGTTTTCTTGCTACCTAATCGCTCAATCGAGACCTCAGTTTCATTACATAATGAACAGCTAAAGGGCGTATTATACCCTTCACAAAAGGGCAGCATTGCCATTGTGGCTGACAAGCTTGAAGCCATTGAACCCACCCGCCAGCAAATCAATCAAAACCTCAACTGGATTATTTAAACCAAACTCTTCACAATACCTTGAATCGCGATTTAAAACTTAACAATAGAGAATAAAATGTGAGTGATATTCAATTAATTGATGTCTGGAAAAAGAAATTATTTCCGGTCTTTGAATCAGAGACGATGGCGAAGCTAAAACAGTTTCTACAACAGGAAAAAGAACAGGGTAAAGCTATCCTGCCCCATTCAAGTCTATGGTTTAATGCCCTCAATACTACCCTGCCCGAGCAGGTCAAAGTGGTTATTCTTGGCCAGGATCCCTATCCGACACCGGGGCATGCCCATGGGCTGTGTTTTTCAGTGTTGCCGGGTATAAAGCCTCCCAAGTCACTGGTTAATATTTATAAGGAATTACAGGATGATTTGGGTATCGTGAACCAAAGTGGTCACTTACAGTCCTGGGCAGAACAGGGTGTGCTCTTATTGAATAGCGTCCTAACCGTCGAAAGTGGTCAGGCTAATGCGCATCAGGGTAAGGGCTGGGAATTCTTTACCGATGCAGTGATTAATGAATTGAATCAGCAAGCACGTCCTATTGCCTTTGTTTTATGGGGGGCTTATGCACAAAAAAAAGGCGCGATGATTGATGCTCAACGACACCTTGTTATTCGTTCCCCTCACCCCTCACCCTTGTCGGCTTATCGTGGTTTTTTTGGTAGCAAACCGTTCTCGCAGATCAATCAATTTTTAAAACAGCAGGGACAGCAAGCAATTGATTGGCGGACTGAACATTAAATTTTTTAGAAAGCTTGATTTATTATTACTTATTGACGATCATTATTCTGTAAGATAAATATTACCAAGATATAAACGTTTATTAAAGAGAAGATAATGGCCAAAAAGATATTAGTAGTTGATGACTCAGCATCCATGAGACAAATGATTTCCTTCACCCTTAAAGGTGCAGGTTATGACGTAACAGAAGCCAATGATGGCTTGCAAGGACTGACAGCGGCTAAAAGCCAGAGTTTTGATCTCGTCTTTACCGACGTTAATATGCCAGTAATGGATGGCTTGGCTTTTACCAGAGAATTGCGTAAATTGCCAAATTTTAAATTTGTACCGGTGTTAGTATTGACGACTGAAGCAGGCCCGGCGAAGAAAGCAGAAGGTAAAGCGGCTGGTGCGACAGGCTGGTTAGTCAAACCATTTAATCCCGATCAATTACTCAATACTGCTAAACGGGTACTTTAAACAATTTTTTACAAGAAATCGTTTAACTGAGATCGCGTCGGGACAGATAAAATAAACCAATTTATCTCTACATTAGTAGGATGTGGTGAGGAACGAACCGCATCAATGGTTTTAAATGTACCTCTTTGATGCGGTTCGTTGTACTCACCACATCCTACACCTGAAGTGTAAACAAGGTTTGATTTGTGCCGATTTTTCCATGCTCCCAGCATTACCTAGCAATACTTATTTAAAATAAGCCCAAACCCCACCGATGATCCCCAATCCTGCTACTATCTGAGCCTCAAAAAAGAGATTTGATGAATAGAGAATCGCACCACAGATCAATAGTGCTGCACTGATCATTGTGCGTGCGGATGATTGACCCTGTTTTTCTAATTGTTGCTCAATGCGATCCAGCGTTTTACTCTGATAATTAATGCGCAACTTACCTTGCCGTGCTTGTTGTACGACATCGAACACATGATTAGGAAACTCAGGTAATTGCTCAATCCACAAGGGCGCATTATGTTTAATTTTTTTGCTGAAGGAGCGAAAACCGAGTTGTTCCTTCATCCAGTTTTCTAAATAAGGCTTGGCCGTGTCCCAGAGATCCAATTCAGGATAAAGCTGGCGGCCTAGGCCTTCAATGTTTAATAAAGTTTTTTGCAATAACACTAATTGTGGTTGTACTTCCATATTAAAGCGGCGGGCTGTTTGAAACAAGCGCAGGAGTAATTGGCCAAAAGAAATTTCATGCAGCGGCTTTTCAAAAATAGGCTCACAGACAGAGCGAATAGCGGATTCAAAATCATCAATACGGGTGTCGGCAGGTACCCATCCGGATTGCACGTGTAGTTCGGCTACTCGATAATAATCACGATTAAAAAAGGCCAGAAAATTTTCTGCCAGGTAGCGCTGATCATCGGTGCTCAGACTGCCCATAATACCAAAATCAATGGCGATGTATTGCCCGGAGTTGGACACAAAAATATTGCCCGGATGCATATCGGCATGAAAGAAATTATCACGAAACACTTGGGTAAAAAAGATTTCCACGCCTATTTCGGCCAAGCGCTTAAAATCAATGTCCATGGCCTTGATATCAGCCATATTAGTGACCGGCATACCGTGGATACGCTCCATGACCATGACTTTCTTGCGGCAATGATCCCAGTCAACCTCGGGAATATATAATAGCGGTGAGTCTTTAAAATTGCGTCTTAGCTGTGAGGTATTGGCTGCTTCACGCAGTAGATCCAATTCATCAATAATATTTTTATCAAATTCTTCCACCACCTCATGAGGACGCAGACGCTTGCCCTCTGACCAGAATTGTTCGACCTTATCAGCAATGACATAGAGCAAGGCCAGATCGCGGCGGATGACTTTTTCAATATCCGGTCGAACAACTTTCACCACCATTTCACGGCCATCGAGCAAAGTGGCCTTGTGTACCTGAGCGATAGAGGCAGAGGCTAAAGGCACCGGATCGAATTCCTGAAAGATTTGATCGAGAGGTAGTTTAAAGGAGCTTTCTATAATCGCTATGGCTTTGTCACTGGAAAAAGGTGGCACTTGATCCTGTAGTTTGGCCAGTTCATCAGCGAGATCATCAGGGAGTAAATCTCTGCGGGTGGAGAGTATTTGGCCAAATTTAACAAAAATGGGCCCTAAATCTTCCAGTGCCATACGAATGCGTTCACCGCGTGGGCGGCGAGTACGATGGCGTAACCAAAATGAGGGGGACAGGAAGCGTACTAAGCGTAACGGTCTGAATAAATGGGTATTGAGTACTAGCTCATCCAAACCATGACGGAGTAAGACGCGCGAGATAAAGAGCAGGTGGAAAAAATGGCTGATACTTTTCACTCTGCGGACTTCTTATTTTCAAGGGTTTGCAATAAACGGCTTAGTCGAGCTTCGGCACGTTCGACATCGTTACGTAAGCGATCAATTTGCTCATTAAAATGATGAATTTCAGGGCCGGAGGCAATATCACGGGACTCGTATTGAACATATTCACCGACATCCAGTGTCATGGTGTTCAAGGTGTTTTTTCCCCAACCGAGAAAACCACGCGCCAAATTTCCCAATGAATGGGCAATGACATCGCCGGTAATATGGGATAAATGTTCTTCCCAATCAATATCCAATTGTTTGAATAAGGCCTGGAAGTGCTGCCCCAGAGCAATGTCACCACTGATGCTGATATCACCCTTAAAGACCGCAGCCGTTTTGGACTTTTCATCGCCCATGGCCATCTGGCTAAAAGCCATGAGAGAACCACTGATCACCGTATCCGCTTCACCGGCATAGTGACTAATAATTTGGATACCTTGTTGATCGGGGAGAAAATAGAGTGTTTGCTTCATATCAGTGATATGAAAAGCAATAATGCGTCCCTTAAAATGTGCCAGGCGAGCAAATGTTTCAGGATCCATAGCAAATAGCTGGTTTAAACCCGCTTCCATTGCGCCCAATAAAGGGATCAGTAAAGGATTAATGTCATCAATGTGTTGTGTTTGTTGCAAAATTTAAACCCACTCTCCAAAGCCTGAACTTCAAACTAAATACTTACTAGCTTAAAACTTAAAGCCACGATGCAGGGCAACAATGCCCCCGGTCAGATTGCTATAATCACAACGCTCAAATCCGGCATTGCCCATCATGTCTTTCAGAGTTTCCTGATCAGGATGCATACGAATAGATTCCGCTAAATAGCGATAACTTTCCGCATCATTGGCAATTAGTTTGCCCATAAAAGGTAAGATATTGAAGGAATAAAAATCGTATAAGGGACTCAGTCCTGGTGCAGTCGGCTTGGAAAACTCCAAAATCAGCAGACGACCACCGGGCTTTAATACCCGAAACATAGAGGCGAGCGCGGCATCTTTATCGGTGACATTACGCAGGCCAAAGGCTATGGTAATGCAGTCAAAACTATTGTCTGGAAAAGGCAGACACTCGGCATTGGCCTGTACATACTCAACATTACCAACGATGCCCTTGTCCAATAAACGAGCACGACCGACTTTGAGCATAGAATCATTGATATCACTCAGAATGACCTGACCACTTTCGCCCACCATTTTGGAAAACTTAATGGTTAAATCACCCGTACCACCGGCGAGATCCAGCACCTGATGGCCACGGCGCACACCACTTTTTTCGATAGTCAGACGCTTCCAGATACGATGCACACCCATAGACATGACATCATTCATCATGTCGTATTTACTGGCAACTGAGTGAAAGACTTCGGCTACTTTTTCGACTTTATCACCGGTTTTAACGGTTTTATAGCCAAAATGCGTGGTTTCGTCACTGTGGTTCTGGTTTTCCATACGGTTCCTGCTTATAAAGGCATGCTTCAATAAAAACTGAATATTATGTGACAATTATACGCTCAATGCGAAAAAAAATCACTTTGATGTTTCTATTCTCAGCAAAACTCGGTGAAGTAACTTATTCTTATGAATTAAGCTGAAAACAGCATTTTTTGTTTGCCTGATGCTTTTTAAAAATTTTTTTGTTCTTTCTTTCTAAATAGCAGGCACGGGAGATGCTGCGTTTAATCGACGCATTTTCCCTAAAATAGGTTTATTTTCTTATTTTTACAGGTCTCATCTCCTCATAATCGTCTCTGTACAATAAAAAATCCATTAAATGTTCCCAGGAGTCCATCACAAAAAAGGTAATAACCCCTCTGAACTTTTCCCACATTAATTTTTTAGAGCCAAACTTTTTACGACAAGCTTGATAAGTCCCATCGGTTAATTCAAAAATTTGATGGAAATAAAAAGCCAGCAAGGTTAACAGATACATATTAAAGCTCAGGTGCTTCTTCCCATGACCATAATTATGCTCAATGTGATAGCCTTGGTTCTTTAATGTGTTGAAACATTCGTTTTCTATTTTCCAACGACATCGACCCGCCTGGGTCATTGTTTGAATATTATGTTCACTGATCTTTATGTCGGTGACCCAGCTATTTCGGTAGATAATTTTCCCTGCGGTATTGGTGAGGGTATATTCAAAAAAGTTAACTTCAATGGCATTTTCTTCGCCATGTAAAGGGACATTATTTTTCCATCGATAATGATGTTGGTGCCCTTTTTCGTCAATCCAGTCCATTGATGGGAGTTCAGAAAATGCTTCAAGCCATTCAAATAAATATGTGTGATCACCAGGTTTGGCAACCAATAAATAATGCATCATTTCTTCAATTACATCTTCTATCATAGGTTGATGTGACATCAAACCATCACCACAAATCATAAATCCTTGTCTTGGATGTGCTTTTTTTAGATTGGCTATAAAACGTTTGGCTGCATTACTTTCACAATCCTGTTTTTTTGTACCATCCGTATTTTGTATTGCTTCAGGCATGACAGGGAGCACTTGTTTTTTATCGGGGTGCATAATGGCACCTTGTAAAACAGCATGACTGTAGGTTATTTCACCCGTTCTATGTTCTTTATGAAGACAACAGTCACAATGGATTTGCTTAGAGGAATAATATTGCGTGCCATCAATAACACAAAGCAATGTGTTGGGTAATATGGCATACTCTTCAAGATGCTTATGTCGTCTGAGTCGTTCAAATAAATCTTTAAATGCAGGTGCAAATGTTTTAGAGGGTATGAGATCCAAAATATCTCTTAGTTGACTATTTTTAGGAATTTTTTCAACATTAAAAAGAGTGCGTAAATT
Organism: sulfur-oxidizing endosymbiont of Gigantopelta aegis; assembly: GCF_016097415.1. Lineage (NCBI taxonomy): Bacteria > sulfur-oxidizing endosymbiont of Gigantopelta aegis. Next base: position 773,329 of record NZ_JAEHGE010000001.1, read on the forward strand.
ATTTTGATTCTGTTCCTCTTCCATCTGTTTCTGAAATTCACTTAAAGAGGGATCTTGAAAATACATGCAGGCAAAAGCACTCATAAGCACATCATGTTGACTGTAATCACACTTTCCTTGTACTCGGCTATCTTTGATTGCATGAAAGTGCAGTGAGATGGCCTGTTTCAGGGCAGAAAAACTTAAATGTTTTTTTTGCTGACTTAAAGAGGCCAAAATTCACAGTACCAAGCATATAAAAGGGAAATATTTTTTAACATGAAGTCATTCAACCAATTGAAAAACAAGAGTTTGATCTCTTGTTTCTCAAAATGCAAGCTTTTTATTCGATTTTTTTAATTTTGCTAAAGTTACTGCGAAAAGTTTTTTTATTTCTGCTTGGTAAGCACCACTACAACTCAATTGTTCATCTCAGCGAGAATTGCTGATGGGATATCACTTATTTATATTCGAAGGTGAAAGGTCGTTATTTTTATCTGTATCTTTTTATGGATATTTTTAGCAGAAAGATCGTTGGTTGGGAAGTTCATGATCATGAATCATCAGAGCTGGCCGCAGGGGTTTTACGTAAACAAAATTTGCAGAGCAGCTACCTCCAGGACATGAAGTGATCCTGCATTCTGATAACGGCAGTCCTATGAAAGGAGCTACTATGCTGGCTACTATGCAAAAATTGGGTGTCGTGCCGTCATTTAGTCGGCCATCGGTCAGCAATGACAATCCCTATTCAGAGTCTCTGTTTAAGACCTTGAAATATACACCTGTGTATCCCACCAAGCCATTTGATAGTTTAGAAGATGCACGAGAATGGGTACATCAGTTTGCCCAGTGGTACAACACGAAACATCGTCACAGTGCCTTGAAATACGTCACCCCTGTACAACGGCATACCGGAAAGGACATAGCCCTTCTGGAGCTGCGCAGAGAGTTATATGAAGCAGCAAAAAGAAGCAACCCTGAGCGGTGGTCTGGCAAAACCAGAGACTGGACGCACAACCCAGTTGTCAAGCTGAATCCGGTCAATGAAGCTAATGTAAATACAAAGAAAAAGGATGAGGATGAGCAAAAAGCGGCATAAACCGCTTATTACCCTTGACGGTCATCGTCTCCTCAGCCTGTACCGTGAGAGAATTATAACAGGATCATTACCCTTGTGAAAATACCTTGGGTGAATGGGACGGCTCTATCGTCCCAGAGGGCAAAGCCCTTGTTCTTTAGAATAATAATATTTTAGGAAAAGGCGACAACTTGCTTGACACCTACCGGTAGTGTGAAGGGCCAAACAGGAATAAAAAGACCTAAAGCTAAAAATATAACGGTTCTGAATTTAAACGTATTTTGTTGCTCCACATCCCTTAGTTGTTGTTTTTCAAGTTTCAGTCTGGCAGCTATTTCTTCGTCTTTTATTTTGTTTTTATCATCTAATGTTTTACATTCAGAACATAAGTCTAAAGGCTTTCCATCCCAACCAGAGTCTGTTTTTATCCCACACATTGTACACGACATATTTATCTTCCTTGATAATGAATTATTGGGGAGATTGTGGTCACCCATTATTTGAATATAAAATGATTTCAAAAAGTGGGTATCCTTGAACCATGTTCAAAGCCTCAAGGGCTACTTTTGCTTTAATTTGTTGTTGAATGTTTTTCTTTTTGTGCTCATTTTTTTGTTCCCCGTTAGGTTAGCTCTTATATCTTAACCTATTGTCCAGTTTTTCGGGGGCACTATACCACCTGAAAATACAGGTTTCAAGCCATTATTTGTATCAAAAAACTGTTTTTAGTTTAGCAGATTTTCTTAATTGATCAAAATAACGGCTTTTGATCAAATATTGCTTTTCAACCTTAATGTAATGGTTTCATGGACAGTTATACCATTTTATTGAAAGAATAACTTTCTGAAATTCGATATTTTCAGTTGCTGCTTTTTGAGCTTGTATTAACTCGAAATAACACGGTGACCTGCCGTTAAGGGACGATAAGACTAATTGTTGTCATCCGTTTAAATTATTTTTCAAGCTTAACTGATGGTGTGGTCAGGAGTGATGTATAATATTCGCTTAGGTAGAATTTCTGCTACAATTGGCTTTTATTTAACTGTGATTCTTAGTCCCTATTGATGTTTTTTTCTGAACAACGCCAACAATTCTTCAAGCCTCTGATGTCGTTTTACAAAACAAACCGGCTTTTTTCATTAATCGACCAATTCTCCGGCGGCTTATATGAACGCCTTTTTCAGCCAGTTTTCTTTTAAGACGACGGGTTCCATAAGTCTTGCGACTGTCTTCAAACAGTTTTTTAGCTGCTCAGTAAGCGCTTCATTTTCTTTCTCTCTATCCGTTTTAGGAGAGCTAACCCAATCATAATAGCAACTACGGAAACATCCATAAAACGGCACAGAATCGTTACCGGGTAATCTTTAGCCTGATCAGTTATCCATGCGTACTTCACAAAGTTTCCCTTGCAAAGTACGCTGTGGCCTTTTTTAATAAATCACGCTCCTGAATCACTTTTGCCAATTCTTTTTTCAGACGTTTTACTTCATCATAAATGTGTTCATCACTTCTATTGGCTACCGTCTTCACCGGTTTGGAATATTTACTGATCCAGGTATGTAGAGTATTTACATTAACACCTAGCTCCCTGGCAGTCTGAGAAACGGGTCGGTTAAGTATAGCCACATTACTCTGACCAGCAAGTACCGTGAACAGGTGGTTGAGTGCCTGCGTCTGCTTTATGAGCGCCTCTATAGTGCCAATGCGGACTATGGTGAATCCTTGCGCCGTAACCAACTGATTGAAATCTTTGAGGAAGCTTTGGCGCGTGCGCCCGTCTTAGAGCAAGAAGCAGAACAATCCGTAGAAAATGAGCAGGAATCTAGTGCCCCTCGTTTTAAAAATACCCGTGAGCAAGCTAGTTGGATCTTGAATTTGCTAGTGGATAATGGCTGGATTGAAAAACAGGTGGATCAGGTTACTTTTCAGTCCACCTATCCCTTTAGTCGCATGGGGCGCTTGTTTACTCAGCCCTTGGTCGAAGCCAATCATACCAAAGTGCGTACCCGACATCGTAATACCCGTAATACTCTCAATGCACTGGAGGCTTTTCTTAGTCGTGGTGAAGTGCATGATTTGCTTGATGCTCATGAATACTCTAATGTGGCTATACTTAACCGGACACACAACTTAAAATAACTAAAAGATAAAAAGTGTGACCTAAAATGAATGATCAAACAAAAAAACCGAATAAAAGCTATACATCAGAATTTAAAGAATCAGCTGTCAAATTAGCTAATGAGACGGATCAACCCGTTTCTCAGACTGCCAGGGAGCTAGGTGTTAATGTAAATACTCTACATACCTGGATCAGTAAATATTCCAAACCGGTGAAGACGGTAGCCAATAGAAGTGATGAACACATTTATGATGAAGTAAAACGTCTGAAAAAAGAATTGGCAAAAGTGATTCAGGAGCGTGATTTATTAAAAAGGCCACAGCGTACTTTGCAAGGGAAACTTTGTGAAGTACGCATGGATAACTGATCAGGCTAAAGATTACCCGGTAACGATTCTGTGCCGTTTTATGGATGTTTCCCGTAGTTGCTATTATGATTGGGTTAGCTCTCCTAAAACGGATAGAGAGAAAGAAAAATGAAGCGCTTACTGAGCAGCTAAAAAACTGTTTGAAGACAGTCGCAAGACTTATGGAACCCGTCGTCTTAAAAGAAAACTGGCTGAAAAAGGCGTTCATATAAGCCGCCGGAGAATTGGTCGATTAATGAAAAAAAAAGCGGTTTGTTTTGTAAAACGAAGAGACGCTTTAAAGCGACGACTAATTCCAAGCATAATAAGCGTATATCTCCAAATTTACTGGAAAGAGAGTTTGCTGTCTCTCAACCTGATCGCTACTATGTGGGTGATATTACCTATATTGCCACCAAGGAAGGCTGGTTATATTTAGCGGTTGTCATTGACTTATTCTCTAGGCAAATTGTTGGCTGGTCGATGGATGAGCGAATGAAAGCCAAGCTAGTCAATGATGCTTTACTGATGGCCATATGGAAGCGTAAACCAATGGATGGATTGCTTTGGCATACTGACCGAGGTAGCCAATATGCCTCTGATAGTCATAGAAAAATATTGTCGGATCATAACATAATTCAGTCTATGAGCCGCAAAGGAAATTGCTGGGACAATGCTGTATCAGAGAGCTTCTTTCATAGTTTGAAAACTGAATTGACGCACCATTGTCGATTCAAAACCAGAGTAGAAGCAAAGCAGGCAATATTTGAATATATTGAGGTATTTTATAATCGGGAGCGACTTCATTCGGCTAATGATTATTTGTCACCAGTCGATTATGAAATACAGCAGGAAATAGCTTAAATCGATTGATTGAAGAGGGGTAAAAGGCGACATAAATGCCGCCCATTACCGTTGACGGCCATCGGCTCCTCAGCCTGTGCCGTGAAGATATTGTAACAGGATCATTACCGTTGTGAAAATACCTTGGGTGAATGGAACGGCTCTATCGTTCCAGAGGGCAAAGCCCTTTCTCTTCATCTGTTTAAAAAGTTAACATGAGAAACTAAAATGATAGGAAATACAAAATGACAAAAATCACTTGAAACAGCCAAAAAAATATTTAGAAAACTGTCCGGAAAAGTGTTGACACATCACTCTGAGCGGATTATTGCTGACTTTAGCGATGTGATTGCCGAATTAGAAGAGCGCAAACGCGAACTGGTGCGTGAAGTGGAAGCTCAAGTCTTGGTACAACAAGCATCGGAACACTTTTTTGACTTTATGGAAAAACGCTTTCAGCCGGATTTATCGATTCGTTTATCCGCTGATAGTGTTGAAAAACATCGCGATCAAATCAATCAGGTTATTGCTAAAATCCGTCGTAAACGCAAAGAATTCAAGGCTCAGGCTGAAAAGCGTTTGAGACAAGTTGCACCCGAGTTGCTCGATGCCGATGATCAATCGGTGTTATGGACGATTCTTGATACCATTGAACTACGCATGCGCAAGGCCGCAGAAACCATGTTGCCGGCTCTTCGCCGTGCCTTACAAAGTTTTACCAAACGGGCCGATATTATTATTCGCCAAATTGCTTATCTTGGTGGGCAAAACCAAAGTGACGTCCTAGCAGTTTGTGAGACATTAAAAAACCTAGATGATAAGGCAGTGCAGCAACGTTTAACACAAGCGGCAGAACAGATTTCACCACTGAGTTTACGCTTGCTGGATCCTCACCAGGTGGTGTTGAATGAGCGCCGACAAAAGCGCATAGTGCAAACAGAATTAGCCGAAGACGAACCTCTGGATGAAAGTGCGCAACGTGACTTAGTGATTCAACAATTATTGGATCAGGCTTTTTCCATTCGTAATAAGGATTTAAAAGATTATATGTTGCAAGCCATGCAACAGCATCAGCAAATTAACACCTCAGACTTGCCAGTGAAAAATGCCGATGATTTATTAGCTATGGCGCATGCCATTGAGCTCGGTGCAGTCAACCAAATGAGCTCTGAATTTAGTTTTCATGTTGAGCCTTTGGGGAAGACTAATAAAAATAGTTATTTTAAACAATTCGATGAATTTAGCATTGCCCTGAAACATCTGTCTCCAAAAGAGCTATCTCCCCAAAAAGTGTCTTCAGACAAAATACCAACCAATAAAGATGAACTTTAAATGATCAGTGATTTATTTGCCGAACAATTAGAAAAAAAGAATTATAGTCTGGAAGAATTTTCTGAGCTACTGATTCGCCTATTGGATTATGGCGTATTATGTCGTGATGAAAGTCAGGTCGAAGAGCAACTCTATGACCGTTTTTTACAACTCAAAAATCTGGTGGAAGATTACCTGATTATGATCGGTATTCGTCTGCAACATGATGAACGTTTTCATTTTGTGCGCATTTATCCGCCGGGCTCACAAGTCCCCGGCTTGCCCGATGAAGTTGATCAGCCTTTTAATAGTGGCTTTCGCCAACGTCTGTCACAAAGTGATGTTGCCGTTGTGTTAGTCCTACGTGCAGAGTATGACAAGTCTCTGCGTGAAGGCCAGATGGATGAAAATGGCTGTGTCATGATCGCTATGGAAGCCTTGAGCATCGGTATGCGTAATCTCTTGAATCGTAGCCTACCGGAAACCTTGACCGAACGTAATCGCTTATTGGCGAGATTAAAACAATTGCGCTTGATTCATTTTAAAATGAGTGACGATGAAGAACAGGAAGACTATTGGTTGAAAATTCGCCCGACAATTACTAGCTTTGTGAGTGAAGATGCCTTGGCTACTCTTTCTGGCGAAGGGATGTCTGAAGAGATGTCGGGCGAAACGAATACAACTAACGATGCTAATACAACTGTACCGCATGAGGCTGAATAGAAATATCTATGTTTGTTAAAAAAGTCATTTTTATCAATTGGGGCAATGTACCATTACTGGACTTTGATTTTGGCCCGATTAACTTATTTTCCGGAGGTAATGGCTCAGGAAAAACCACAGCGGCTGATGGTATTCAAACCATCATGACAGCAGCCCATGAAAACCTTTATAACTACAATCCAGGCCAAGATGAAACCACACAGCGTGGTCGTCGAGGCAAACAGGTGAGAACTCTGGCCTCGTATGTCTTAGGTTGTGATGATGGTAGTTATTCGCGCCCCTGGAATACCGATGGCTATTTAGCTGCAGTCTTTCATCCCACTCAGGGAGAAAGTGCAGAACCTTTTACCGCAGTCATGGGTATTCGTGCGCACGTGGAACAGTCGGGCAAGCAAAAACAAGCCCGACAGGATGAATTGAGTTTCTTTATTTTGCAAGGTGAAATGTTGGAACAGGCAGATTTTATTCAGCAGGAAAAACATATTATTCCGCTGACAGAAATTGAATCGCAATTAAAGAAAAAATACGGCACTAAAACAGTTGAATATTATAGCAAGAAGCGACCCTACTTAAGGCGTTTGTATGCAGTCTTACGGGGCAAGCATGATGCCGTGTCTGATCGTGAAGCTATGCATGCGGCAAAAACGTTTTCTTCCTTCATGGCCTATAAGCCCGTTAAAAGTATTAATGATTTTGTGGCACGGGAAATTTTAGAAAATAAAGACATGGGTGATGCCATTCATGATATTTCCGAGTCCATGAAAACCATTCATGGCATGGAACAGGATGCACGCTTTATTATCACCTCGATTGACCTATTGGATCAAACTGGGCAATTCTGTCATAGCTATATTGAACATTGGGTCGATTTAATCGTAAACCATTATACTGAGGCAAAACGTCAGTCTTTGGTGAACCAAGCAAGCTATCTAAAGGCTAAAAAAGAACAGCAGCAAATTAATGCCAATATCATTGAGCATGAAAAGAAAATTATTATTACTGAAGATCGTCTTAATCAGGCGCATCAAGAGCGCGTTTCTTTGGAAGCCCAGCGTCAGGGCATTAAAGCACTTAAAGACAAGGATGAATTGCTGGCAACGATTGAACAGCATAATAATCAGTTATCAGAACAAAGCCGTCCTTTGTTGGAACAAAACTTTTTGCTGAGTAAGAATACTGAAAATAGTGTCGCCTTGCTGGATGCAATGAAAAAAAGTTCATTGGGTGTAGACCTGCCGGGATTTGATAGCAAAGACTTGCTGGCACAAGTGCGTAAAGTCGTAGCGCTTAAAGAAAAATCAGAAATCGATTTACACAGCTTATTGGGTAGTGACTGGGTGGACATTTCACCGCTGGAAAACCATCTGGATAATGCACTCATCGCCGAACAGGAACATAACCGTCTCGTTGCACTATTACATGATAAAGAGCTACAAAGTAAAAATGGCTCTAATATGGCGATTAGTTTGCGCGATCAATTACAGCAATTACTGACCCGCCAGGAAAATTTATTACAGCAAACTCAGCATAAAATGCAGCAAAAACAGCAGGAAATTGACACCCTGCATGCGCATAAAATTACCTATCCGCATTATGTACAAGCGGCTTTGATTGCTATCGAGCAACAATGTCCTCAAGCTGATCCCAGAGTGTTGTGTGATTATATTGAAGTGCTTGATGCTGAGTGGCAAATGGCCATAGAAGGTTATCTCGGTGGGGCACGTTTTTCTATTCTGGTGGCAGAAGATTATGAGGCAGAAGCTATTCGCGTGGTGCGTAATATGCCCGGTGGCAATCGTAATCGTGCCAGAGTCATTCAGGGCAGTCGTGCTAAGCGGGATATGAAACGTTTGGATGTCAAAACGGATTCGATTGCCAGTATTATGAAGTTTGAGCATAAAACGGCTGAGTACTATCTGAAAGCTTCTTATGGCAACGTCTTAATGGTGTCGGATGCAGAAGCCTTGCGCTCAACGGCGAGGGGCATCACTCCGGATGGCTTGGCTTCCGGCAGTTATAGTATGTGGCGTTGTGACTTACCCGATGCGGAATTGGTGTTTGGTCAGGGGGCGCGTGAACGTGCACTGCTGGCCAAACAGGAAGAATTGCGCATTCAGCAGGATGATGCCAATAAATTACATCGTGCGCAGCAAAACAATCGCCAGATATTCAGCTTGCTTGAGCCTATCAAGCATTTAAACTATGTCAGCATTATTACGACCATGCTGGATCATCATCGACGCTTAAAGCAGGCTGAAACAGCCCTATCGAATTTGGATCTCAGTAGTTTTAATTCATTGGAACAAGAGCTGGAATTATGTAAGTCGAGTTTTGATGAACTGAATCAACAGGGCAAAACCTTATTAAAAGATTTAGGTGGCTTGCAAGTTGAACTGAAAAAACAAAAAGAAAAAGTAAAAACGCTGGATGATGCGCAAGATCAATTAGAGCAAGCACTGGAACATCAGGAAGAACAATTACAAAAAATCGCCTCAGTGCATAATGAATTTAATACGGAAGAGACTTTAGATCTGGCCGATGAACGTGCCCGTTTGGCCGGTAAAGAAATGGATTTTCTGACGGAGTTGGATGCCATGCGTGAAAAACTGGGCAAAACGACCGTCAGTATTGAGCAGTCGGTGATGCAGCATAATCAACATTGCAAAAATTACGATGCCATTGCCTATGACTCGGATACCTATGCCTTGCATAGCCATGAATTTTTTAAACGCATTAATCAGCTACTTGGTGAAGTGGATTCGATAAAGAACCGTTTAAAAAACAATGTATTGGCAGAAAAACAGGAAAAACTCACTAGTCTGAAAGAAGATTTTAATACCGCCTTTGTGACCAATCTTTGTCATTCGATATATCAGGCGATTAATGATGGCAAGCGGATTCTTGATGATCTTAATACAGAGTTAGCCCATCATCGCTTTGGGACGGATCAGGAAAGCTTTCGTTTTGCGTATAGTTGGGTACCTGAATTTCGTGAATATCAACGGTTTTTTAAAGAAGTGATTCAACAGCCTAATTTAGGGGATGGCACGACTTTATTTAATGCTGAACTCTCTGAAAATGCCCAAAAAATCCGCGACAAATTAATGACCATGTTGCTGGATGATGATGAGCAAAAAGCGACCCGTGAATTGGAGCGTATCAGCGACTACCGGAATTATCGTCAATATGAAATTTACAAAGAGCCTATGGGCAAACAGCCTATTCCTTTAAGCCAGTACGGTACGGGATCAGGGGGGCAATTAGAAACACCCGCCTATATTATTCGTTCTGCGGCGATAACGTCGGCGTTTCGTTTTAATGAAGGCAATAGTCATTTACGTATGGTGATGGTGGATGAAGCTTTTTCCAAAATGGATGAATCCCGCTCCCGTGAAGTGATCAATTATTTGACGAATACCCTGGGTCTGCAATTAATTTTTATTATGCCAACCAGTAAATCCGGGCCTTTTATGGATTTGATCAGTAATCAATTCGTCTTTAGTAAATGTCCGACCACTAAGGCTAGGGGCGAATTACAGACGCGAATGCTGGTGGATAGGAAAATCTGTGATCAGGATAAATTAAAAGAGCTGTGGGCTAATCACCGTAAAACTATTCGTCATCAAGCGATGTTGGATTTTATGGAAGATATTTAACCTAAAAAAATCAGTAGATTCAACTGATTATTTTAGGTTTAATCGAATACTCTATGGGTACGTATACAATAGTTACAAATTTTTAATTCTTAATTGGAAGGCCAGGAAACAATGACACTCAATTCTTTTTTACAAATCTTACAGGATGCGCCTGAAAGCATAGAATTTACTGATACGATGTCGGTTATTGAAGCATTATACGATTTTACCGAGACAGCATTTAATAATGGTGACTTAGTTAACGCGGCAGGGGAAAATTCAGGTTCGTGTAAATTATTTGCCTTTGCCCAATTACAGGATCTGTCTGAAGAGCAGACGCTGGCATGTTTTGGAGACTATTATCGTGATGATGTATTGCAACATCCAGAAGAGAAAAATCATCAGAATATACGCAATTTTATGCAATCGGGTTGGTCAGGAATCTCATTTTCTGCCCCAGCTTTGCAAAAAAAGTGAAATAATTTGAACTAAGGGAAAAAAGCCGAGTCTTAGTTATAGTGTGCATAAAGTTCACGCCTTATGAACACTTCACTTAATCCCTTTTTTGTACCCCACCTCTGGTGGGGTTTTTTTTTGCCTTTTTTTGTTAGTCTTAGTCTTCTTTTGGTGGATAAAACCACTGATCCAACTTTTCACGTGCTTCATCTACGCCCGTTTTTTTCAGTGCTGAAAACAATTGTACTGTCGTGCCGGGATAGTCGCTGTTCAAAGTTTGGCGTACTTTCAGCAAGATGTTTTGTGCCGCTCCACGTTTAAATTTGTCAGCCTTGGTCAATAAGATATGGGCGGGCATTTGCGCTTTTTGACACCATTGCAACATCAGACAATCATATTCCGTCAGTGGGCGGCGCACATCCATAATCATTACCACACCTTTTAAAGCCAAGCGGTCAATCAGATAACGTTCGAGTAAATTTTGCCAGTGCAGCTTTACCTTGAGAGGTACTTTAGCATAGCCATAACCGGGTAAATCCACCAGATGAAGGTCTTCTGCAATAGAAAAATAATTGATCATCTGTGTGCGCCCTGGAGTTTTAGAGGTACGACAGAGACTTTTGATGTCAGTGATGGTGTTAATTGCACTGGATTTACCGGCATTAGAACGCCCGGCAAAGGCAACTTCTATGGCATCATCAGAAGGCAGTTGACTCCATTTGTTGACGCTGAGCAAAAATTCAGCACGTCGATATGGATTAGGTTTAGTGTGTGTTTGAGGCATGTTAAGTTTCTGTTCAGTTAAGCTATGATAATATGAATTTGAAATGATTCCCTAGAGGCACTAATTAATAGCAATAAATGCTTATTGAGAGATCAAACCACAGGTGTATTCTTTTTACAGGATATTTTTACTGAAAATGTTGGCACATATCAACAGAATTGAGTATTTTAGCACTTTATTATAAACAATTGTTGGTCATGAGACACCGTTTTGTGTAAAATAGCCTCAATTTTTTATCAGTATGCTTTCTGTGCATAAGTCTCTTGCAAGTGAACAGTCAGCAGTTTTATCGCTATATTTATTGCTATAGAAGTTACTATTTAAGTTGCCCTTATAATAAATAGGGAGTAATAATAATGAACAATTATGGAGTAAAAATGAAAAACTCAATTAAACTATTAGTTGCCGCTGCTTTTGTTGCGGGTTCTGCTGCTGCCGTTGCTGATGGTGCTGCACTTTATAAAACCGCATGTTTTGCTTGTCATGATGCTGGAATTGCTGGCGCGCCTAAATTTGGCGATAAAGCACTTTGGGCACCAAGAATAGCTACCGGTGTTGATGCAATGGTTAAGACCGTTATCTCTGGTAAAGGCGCTATGCCTCCTAATGGTGGCACTCAAATGACTGCAGCTCAGATCCATGAAGTTGTTGAGTATATGGCTGCTGCTGCGAAGTAAGTCTATGTATTTGCCCTGAGCATGTTATAAAAAGCACCTTCAGGGTAATTAATTGACAAGATTCACTGACAAAAATATGAGTACTCTTTATACCTACTATTATTTTTCAGCTTTATGAAAGATGTTGAAAAAGTGATAGCAAGTATGAAGAGTGAAAATTTGAAATATCAAGATTTAGGTAATACCATGAAAAAAATTGCTATTATTGCTGCCCTAGTAGTAGGTTTAAGCGGAACATTACATGCGGCAGGTGATGCCGAAGCAGGCAAGGTAAAAGCAGCAAGTTGTGTTGCATGCCATGGCGCTGATGGAAACTCATTAGCGGCCACTCCAAACTTCCCTAACTTGGCTGGCCAGCACGCTACTTTTCTTTATAAGCAATTAAAAGACTTTAAAGATGGCAAGCGTAAAGATCCAACCATGAGTGCGATGGTTATGGCTCTTGATGATCAGGGCATGCAAGACGTAGCTGCTTTTTTTGCTAGTCAAAAGCTAAAAGCGGGTCAAGCTGATCCAGCTTTAGTGACTGCAGGTGAAGCGATATACAAGGGCGGTATTGCAGAAATCGGCGTACCTGCTTGTATGGCCTGTCATGGTACTACAGGTACTGGTAATCCGGGTTCAGGCTTTCCTCAATTAGCGAGCCAAAAGGCCGTTTATATTGAAAAGCAATTAAAAGACTTCCGTGCCTCAGCACAAAGCACCGATAGCACGCCGGTTGGCCGTTATAATGATGCTAACAAAATGATGCGTAGTGCGGTAAAACGTATGAGTGACCCTGAAATAAAGGCCGTTGCTCAATACATTCAGGGCTTACAACCATAAGCGTCTGATTTGAGCTTAGCGATAGTCGTAACGCAAGCGTGTGCAAATAAGTCTTTTTTCGGACAACGAAAAAAGGTAGTATTAACGCGACACGTTAGCTTTAATCGTTACAATGCTTTTTGTATGTAAAAGGGTGGTCATTGACCACCCTTTTTTTTGACCTGAGTTTAGAATGTGAGTAATGAAATAAAACCGAGTAATGAGAATTTACCTGACCGAGCGGTTGAGCGAGAACGCTCTAACCGTCAGGAACATGGCTTAGCAAAAGTAATTCTGAGTTTTCTGAGCTCAATGGAATTGGCAATTAGTCTATTTGTCATTATCGGAATTGCCTCGATCATTGGTACGATCTTGCAACAAAACCAGGGCTACAATACTTATATTGTGCAATTTGGCCCTTTCTGGTTTGAAGTGTTCCGCTCGCTAGAGTTATATGATATTTATAGCTCATGGTGGTTTGTCTTCTTATTAGGCTTTTTGCTGGTTTCAACGGCGACCTGTCTGTATCACTATATTCCTGTCATCGTGCGGGAATGGCGCCTGTTTCGTCTCAATGTATCTGCCAAGTCGCTTAAGCTAATGCACTCCTCGGGTTTATGGCAGAGTTCGAGTTCAGTTGAGGACTCTGCGCAATTTATACAAACCAAGCTAGTCAATGGCGGCTATCAAGCACGCCTGAAAAATGACAATGGCGTGATCACCATTGCTGCGAAAAAAGGCGCAGTGAATCGTTTGGGCTATATTTTCACCCATGGTGCCATTATCCTTATTTGTCTGAGTGCCTTATATGATGGCAATTTTAATTTAAAATTACGTGAGACAGCGGGACAGTTGAAGCCTGAAACCCGTGATTTGTTTGCCTCTCAAGTGCCGGATATCAGCCGTCTTAAAGCCAATGAAAACCATGCTTTTCGAGGCAATGCCAATATTCCTGAAGGCAGTACCTCAGGACTGGTCTTTTTACAGATGCGCAATGGCTTTTTAGTGCAGGAACTCCCTTTTACCATTACTCTGAATGACTTTCGTATCGAATATTACGAATCAGGCATGCCTAAATCATTTGAAAGTGATGTTGTTATCTCAGATATTGAAAGCGGTGAAACCATTGCTAAAACCATTGCCGTCAATCATCCGTTGATTTATAAAGATTATGCTATTTATCAGGCATCTTTTGAAGATGGTGGTTCGGTGATTGATATTCAGGGCTGGTCCTTGGATCTTAAACAACAGTCGGATAGTGCTTTTAAAATGGTCGTGGGTGATACCCGCACTATTACCACGGGTGAGGGTGAATTCAAATTAGAGCTGGATGAATTTAAGGTTTCTAATGTGCAACCGAATCCAGATGCGGAGAAAACTGGCCGTAAATTTAAAAATATGGGACCCAGTCTGACCTTCCGTTTGCGCGACAAATCAGGACAGGCAAAAGAGTTCATTAACTATATGCTACCCAAAGAACAGGAAGGGCGATATTTCTTCCTCAGTGGTGTGCGCAGTACGACTACGGAACCCTTTCGTTATTTATTTATCCCCGTGGATGATGCTAATAGCTTGAAGCGTTTTTTTGCTTTTCGTGCCTTGCTGAACAATACGATGGAAATGCAACGTATTGCAGCAAAGACTGCACTATTATCGCTGGCACCCGATTTTGAGGAAACACCTCAGGATATAGCCCCTGAAATGCAGAACATGATAAAACAAATGTCAGTGGTCATGCAGCGCCTAGCAGAACTGTTCAATCAGGGTGGTTTTGATCAAGTCTTGAATGATATCAACAATAAAGTGCCGGAAGATAAGCGTAAAGATGTGACAGAGTCCTATTTTAAAGTCTTGCAAACTATTCTCGGATCGGTTTACTTAGAAGTGTTAGATGCTGAGGGTGTTGATATTAGTGAAAATATTAGCCCGGCTCAGGAACAATACTACGATGATCTGGTCAATAGTATGGGCGTGGTGGGAAATTATGGTGCGCCTTATTATTTCCAGATAAAATCCTTTGTACATAAAGAAGCATCAGGCTTTCAAGTGACGAAGTCTCCGGGTAAAAATTTAGTTTATTTGGGCAGTGCGCTATTATGCATAGGTATTGTACTGATGTTTTATGTTGCCCATAAACGGATTTGGATTATTATTACGCCTGTCTCTGATGGCAATGATTCTGACGATAAGGCTTCTAAGCCTAGCTCAGAAATACTGGTGGCTGGTTCGGGTGACCGTCACCAGAAAGAATTTGCCATGGAGTTTCAGGCACTCTCACAATTACTGGATAAGCAGTTTACGACCCGTGTAAAATAACGCAATAAAATTAGGTATTTGAATTATGTCAATGACAGGTCAGGAAATGGACAATCTCTTTGAAAAGCAAAGTTTTTGGCGCAATCTCAGTCTCTTTGATTGGGGCTGGGCAGGCGCTTTAATCTTGGCCACTGCCTATGTGTTACAGCAATATGCAGCTCAAATGGATGTCTATGAATTGGGTATTTTAATCGGTACCACGCTATCCATTATCGCCTGGGGTTGGTTTTGGAAGCCGGTGCGAGCCTATATTGTTTTTGTCACACTTATTTCACTATTCTCCATTTACCTTTATGGTAATAACTTGGCCTTGGGTGAAACAAACTTCTTCCTAAAGTTCTTAATCTCCAGTAAGTCCGCCATTATGTGGATGTCAGCACTTTATGTGCTTGCGACTGTTGCTTACTTTATTGGTCTCATTATAGGCTCTGAATTTACTAATAAAACGGCTTCAGCCATGACTTGGTCAGCCACAGTGATGGGCTTTGTCGGGCTCTTAGTGCGCTGGCGTGAATCCTATTTAGTTCATGTCGATATCGGACATTTCCCGGTCAGTAATTTATATGAAGTGTTTATCCTATTCTCAATTATTACTGCATTACTGTATCTTTATTACGAAGGTAAAAGCAAAACCTATACGATGGGTGGCTTTGTGTTATTGGTGATCAGTGCTGCCGTGGCGTTCTTACTTTGGTATGGCTTTGGTTCACGTGGTGCCAGCGAAATTCAACCCTTAGTACCTGCTTTACAAAGCTATTGGATGAAAATTCATGTCCCGGCAAACTTTGTGGGCTATGGTGCATTTGCTCTGGCTGCGATGTTGGGTGTTGCATATTTGATTAAAGATTCCATGGTAAAAGCCGGGCGTAACGGAGCGATCATTAATCGTTTCCCTGATTTGGATATTCTCGATGATGTCATGTATAAGTCTATTGCTCTGGGCTTTGCCTTCTTCACCTTGGCGACTATTTTAGGTGCTATGTGGGCAGCGGAAGCATGGGGCGGCTATTGGTCCTGGGATCCGAAAGAAACTTGGGCATTAATTGTTTGGTTGAATTATGCGGCATGGTTGCATTTGAGATTGACGAAAGGCTGGCGTGGCCGACCATTAGCATGGTGGTCAGTCGTTGGTTTGTTTGTTACACTTTTTGCCTTTATTGGTGTTAATATGTTTTTGTCGGGCTTACATTCTTATGGTGAACTTTAAGTTATCTGGAACTATTTAGCTGTTTAACACTCTAAAAGAAATAGATTTTAAACTCAAAATAAATAACGTTATAAATAACGTTATAAATAACGTTATTTATAACGTTATAAATAACAAGGAAAACAAAATGCGCAAAATTTTGACGCTTCTTCTCTTGCTGGGCATGAGTGCTTTGGCAGTTGCAGAATATACTGAAGGTAAAGATTATGAGTTGCTAAAGACTGCTCAGCCAGCTCCCACAGATGGAAAAATTGAAGTGATTGAATTTTTCTCTTATGCCTGTCCGCATTGCTATCGTTTTGAACCACATATCGAACAATGGAAAAAAACCAAGGCTGATAACATCGAATTTATCCATGTGCCTGCGGTCTTTAACAAAAACTGGGAAGCCTTGGCTACTTTATATTATGCCGCAGAAGTCCTTGGCGTACAGGAAAAAATGCATCCACTCATATTTGAAGCCATGCATGGAGAAGGAAAAAAAGTCCGTTCATTTGATGACTTAAAAGCCTTGTTTGCAGCCAATGGCGTGAGTGGTGAGAAATTGGATCAGGCGCTGAATTCATTCACTGTTGCAGCGAAAACACGCCGTGCTAAAACTATGACCCAGAGCTATGGCATTAAGTCCGTACCCAATATCGTGGTGCAAGGAAAGTACCGTACTAATGGTACCTTAGCAAAAACCCATGGCAATGTATTTAATGTGGTTGATTACCTTGCGGTGAAAATTGAAAAGGACAGTGAAAAGAAATAAGCTGAATTTTCTTTCTAGGTAAATAAAAAAGAGGTATAAGATTTATTTTTATACCTCTTTTTTTGTGGGTCTTTACCACTTTGGTTGATGGCATATTTACCATTAATACCAGACTTATTTGGCTGTTCTCAATAATCGCCAGAGCGTTGCTTGATCTGGAAATCCGGTAGGTTTGAAAGCAATGGATTGTTGATAAGCTTGCATTGCTATGAGCATTTCCTGATCATATTTTCCGTTTATTTTACCCTTGTAAAAGCCAGCAGATTTTAAGTGCTGCTGTATACGCTTTAAGGTTTCAATATAAAGTGAAACCTGCCGTTCACCAATACTGATCTCTATTTTTTTAGAATAAAATTGTAAGCGGTCATCACGAAGCTTTGCTAATAAGGCTCTTATGACTGTGATCACGGCATCATTGGGGTTTTTCTTACAATGCTTATCAAGCACCTCGGTTAATAGCTCGGTTGTCTCAAATGACAATATATCGTAAGTATCATCGACATGTTCATTGGTTGCAGTAATATAGCCATCAATCCAGGCGGCAGCCATTAAATAGACATCCGCCTTGGCCTTACGCTCATTTTCATAAATTTGGCATGAAATAAGGCCGGCACCACGAATGCCGAACTGCCCCAACTTATCGGCAGCAATGGCTCCCTGAGAGAGCAGGGAAGCTATAAGAAAAAGAAAGCTGGCAATGTATTTAGTGCCGTTGGGTGAAAGCAATGAGAGACTCCTTGTCTGTTGATTGTTTAGTCTTAGGTCTAGTAAAGCCTAGAGCAATCAAGCCAAAAGCAAAAATTCCAAGCATACCGGGTTCAGGTACATTAATGCTAATGGTGAATTGTTTGCCTGCAATCTGATTAAAACCACTTAATGTAAAGCGATCTTTAGCGATAGAAAAGTTAAGTTTGTCTGTTGAAAATAACTCATTGCCTAAGCCGAGTAAACCATTAAGACTCTGGGGGCCAAATTGAAATATTTCAGCACCGGCGATTATTGCTGCTGCCTCTAGTTTGAGTACATCAAGGGTGCCAACTAACCCTAAATCCAGGCCAAAATCATTGTTTAAAATAACATCGATCCAGTAAGTCGGGGAGAATGTAGTGGTTTCTAATAGGGAAAACTCAGGCATATCAGACCATAAGCCTGTCCAACTATCTTGTAAGCCAATCATGCCATCAATTAATATTGAATCACTGAATTCAAGTTTGGTCATGAGCGTGGGAAATATTTCAAAGTCTTGCGTTAGCCCTAATACCGGCCCTGCATCGACATCAATAATATCAATGGATGCACCAATTTTAATGCCGCCAACATTAATTAAATCAAGATTAAGTCCTGTAGGAGGAAGGCCTGCCATTACGGTAGCCATACCATCCAAATCGAGTTGTAGTGATAAGAGATCATCTCGTCCACCAGACTTTATTTCACCAGCACCATTGAGCGTGCCGTTGGTTTCTATGTTGGGGACTTGAATCTCGATTTCTGCTAAATCGGTTGTGATCCGAGGTACACCAGGAGGAAAGCTAGTGGTAATTACACCACCATAGGAGTTGGTTAAAGCGTAGCCAACTATGGGTACAGGTGTGGTTGTTGCACCTCCTTCAAGGGTAAGAGATTGGTTTGCCAAGGGGACTTCTGCTAATGGTGCATCGCCGGGTAAAATTCCGTCAAGAATTTTAACACTATTGGGATCAATAGAGATTATACGCTGATCTAAATTGACGGTGGGTAGAGCTGTAGTGCCTGTGGTGCAACCAAAAGCAATTAAACACCCAGTTGCATTGACCGAACCGGATAATTGCATAATAGCACTGATATAGGCTTCAATTTCAGGTGATTGGGTCGTAATTGAGCCTGCATCCAGTGAACTTTTGGTTTTCAGGTTGATAATGTCACCCTGACGGACGGCTTGCTCGGGTAGTTCTGCTAGAGCAGAAAACTCAACCTCAGCATCAACTGAGCCACTATTAATGGTATAGCCAAATTCCAGCCCCACTTTGCCCGAGCTATTAACCTTTAATTGGGCGCCGGTTCGTGTATCAGTTGTTATTGTTTTTCGATCTTTGGAAGGTTCATCACCACAGATTATACTAACTGTTGCTTTACAAGCTTTCCATGCAAACCATAGCGGGTTGGTATTAATGGTGCTGGTCGTTCTTGATCCGGCAATACCTCCTATTGTGGCTGTTTTGTTGCTCCATTCACTACCGAGAAAAGCGCTTTCTGATTTGACAAAGGCATCACCCGTTGCCCACATGCTTTGGTCGGTTGTAGTAAACGTTAGGGCGCCAGAGTCGTATTGTATTGAGGCGCTGGCCACACTGGATAGCGAAAGCAAGATATAGGCACTAAATATATAAGTGCTTAGTATATAAGTGCTTAGTATTGTTTTTTTCGGCGTTAGCATATTTTTCAATGTCATCGTCATAGATAATCCCTTTTTATGATTTTTAGTATTATGAAGAGGATTCTATTGTTTGTTAAATCATTGCGCTATCCTAAATTCGCAAAATATTATCTATAAGCTTGTTTCAGGGTTGTTGACGGTAGTTCGCCAAACATCGTCATATAGCAATTGGAAAATTTTCCTAAGTGCCAAAAGCCCCATCTCATAGCAATATCCGTGACAGTTGTGTCATTGCTAACAGGATGTTTAAGTTGTCTGCGTGCCCAGTTAAGGCGTAAAATTCTAAGGTAATTGATTGGTGTGAGACCCAATAATATTTTAAAGCTGTACTGTAAGGTTCTTTGGCTAACTTTTATTTCATGGCAAATATCAATGATGCTTGGACATAACTGGTTATTATGAGCCGTTATAATATACTCACGCGCACGACCGACCACGTGAAAAGCACGTCGTCGTGCGATCAGGCCTGTTGCATTTTTACCTGGATTGTTTTCAAAGTCTAAGGTCAACAATACTTGATCCATAATGATTTGATCTAAGGATTTTTTGTTATCAACAGAATATTTTTCAAGCAATATGGACTGGGTAGAAAACAAGTGTCGGACAAAACAATCGAGTTGTTTTTGTAATGGTGCTTTAAAGAGCATAAGATCAGTAGGTGGCTTTTCCCAGGATTTGGGGCATAACACTGATGCACGTTCTTGCACTCGTGATTGTTCGAAGCGGAAATAGATTGTTTCTACATTGGCTTCTATCTGAACATCAAACTCAGTATTGCTCGGTAAAAAATATAACTCATTTTCATCGATGCTATGTTCAGAGAAACGATTTTTTTCTGTGTTAGGGCGAATGTAGGAGATTGTGCATAAGTTTTTCTCCATAAGTCCATGCTTATGTGCCGCTTGGTTTTGATTCTCTTCGACAATACTTAAAGAGTCTAGGTGAAGTTCACGTAAGCGACCCTTGTAATGACCTGGCTTTAATTGATGATTTTCCCAAGCCAGCCAATCTTGAGCAGCCTGCTGTTCGGAGGCATCTTGTAGGTGCAGATCACGTAGTGAGGGCGATGAGGTATGCATTATTAGGAAAAATCCGATTATTGTTAAAATAAGATTTATTAGAATATTAGCCTAGAAATTGACTTATGTCACTTACTTTGTAATTTACACTTGATATTTTTTTAAACTCTCATTGCCTTTTTTTATGGTGTTTTTTTTATTATAGTTAAGAGGGATGAAACCTTAGAAGCAATTTTAAGCAGAACTGATGTGTGCCACATTAGAACTTATTTTAAGTAGAGCAGACGATGGCAGATAAAAATTTACAGTGGAAGCAGAAATACTACGATAGTCTGGATGATATTGAGCGCCGAGAGGAAAAGTGGCAGACGCTTGAAGACTTATTTAAGCAGGCCATCTCAAGACTGACATTGGCGGCAGAAGGGAATAGTAAAAATCTGGATGGCGGCTTAGTGCAATTACGTACCGCTATTCGCAAAGGCAAAGATAACCTTGTTATTGAAACGATTTTAGAAGATGTTTCAAAAGAAATTATTAAATTAGACAATATGTCTCAGGATGGGCCTAAGGGAGACGCGGGGTTTTTGATAAATATAATTGAGCAAATGAGCTTAAGTGGTAAGGCAGAGAAAAAGTCTCGTAAGTTTATCAAACGCCTTAAAGCAAAAAAAGCCCCGGAGAAAAAAGAGTTATTAATGGGTTTTACGGATTTATTATCAGAAATCATCCAACAATCAGTCATAGAATGTGAAAAAAATGCCGGTAATAGCAGTGCGAAACAAAGCTTTTTAAAGAATTTGTTTGCCAGTAAAAAAACAGCGAGGAAGCCTTCAGCAGAGAGCGGCAACATGCATAGCTCAGAGGATGAGCGCAGTGACAAATACGATTTTATTGACTCCGAAGATAATATTTCTCTGAATCAAGAGCAAATGAGTAGTGTGGTTGCCACAGTGCAAAATGTGCTTGAGTCCATTATTGATGGGCTTGATATCAGTGCGGAAGTGAAAGAAACCTTAAAAAATAAAGTCTTTGAAGTCAAACCCACCAAGGAAATTCATGTATTATTGGGTGATTTACAGGAAATACTGCATGATTCTGGCCTAGTTGAATTTGCCAATAAGGACTGTCCTGATAACAACTCAATTAATAATGTTGAGCATAATGAATTACTCATTCGTCTTATCGAATATTTACCTTTGGAAGATGAAGTTAAAGAAAATGCTGAGCAACTAAAAGAAAATTTTGCTCAGGGTGTCTCCACTGAGCAACTCCCCAAAGCACTTAAATCCATTGCAGCATTGATCAGTAAGATGCGCAGTAATGTGCAACAAGAGCAAAAACAATTTGAACGTTTCTTGAAAAGCCTGACAGGACGTTTAGCTGAAGTTGACCAGTATCTACAGAATAACTTGGTGGAATATAAACAGTCCTATCAAAATGGTCTGGATCTGGGTGATGTGGTGAAAGAGCAGGTAAAAAGTATTGGTGACTCTGTTTCATCTTTTAATAATATTGGTGAAGTTGAACAGGCAGTACAATCACATTTGGATAAAATTCTCACGCATATTGACTTACATCGTGAAAAAGAAAATGAGCGGGTTAATCGTGTTGAAGAAAAAAACAAGCAACTTTCTCAACAGCTTAAACAACTGGAAAGTGAAAGTGGTAAACTACGCCAGCAGGTAATCGAGTCACAAAACAAAGCCATGTTGGATCAATTGACACAATTACCCAATCGTATGGCCTATGATGAACGCCTGCATCAAGAATATGTGCGCTGGAAACGTTATAATACCACTTTAATTATTATTATTTGGGATATCGACTTCTTCAAAAAAGTCAATGATACCTATGGCCATCAGGCCGGTGACAAAGTGTTAAAAGTAGTGGCCGACTTGTTGCGTAAAAACCTGCGTGAAACCGACTTTGTTGCCCGATTTGGCGGTGAAGAATTTGTTGGCCTAATGCCTGAAACAACGCTGGGCGGAGGCTTTAAAATTGCCGAAAAAATTCGTAACGCGATTGAAAAATTAGAATTTCATTACCGGGGTGATAAGGTCAAAGTCACTATCTCTTGTGGTATCAGCCTGTTTATGGAAAATGATACCTCGGAGACGGCTTTAGCAAGAGCAGATAAAGCCCTGTATCAGGCTAAGAGTGAAGGGCGTAATCGCTGTGTCATTGCAAAAGAAGCGTAAGCGTTAATTAGAGTCCATCCGTTTACTCTTAAATTATTTGATAATTGTGCCCGTAGGGTGGGCACGCCTTTTGTGCCCACGCTGAAAGTGTAAATACAAGATATTGAATCAGCGTGGGCAGATAAAGCTATGCCCACCCTACGGTTTTATATATAAAGAGTCCTATTTACGGATGGACATTAATTAATCAATATCCCAACTAATACATCAATAAAGAGAAATTTTTGATAGAACTCATTTTAGGTGGCGCACGCTCTGGAAAAAGCCGTTTGGCGGAAGCAAGAATCACTGATAATTCCCCGCAAAAAGTCATTTATATCGCCACAGCAACAGCCTATGATGATGAAATGCGTACTCGTATTAAGCATCATCAACAACGTCGCCCCGATCACTGGCAGTTAATTGAAGAGCCTATTGAACTGGGTAAAATCATTCAGCAATATAATCAAGCCAATACAGTATTACTCATTGAATGTCTGACGCTATGGTTGACGAATTTATTGTGTCATAGTGATGCAGAGCAATTTGCCTTACAAAAAAAACACTTTATTGAACAATTACAACATACACAGGCCGAGATCATTTTAGTCAGCAATGAAACTGGAATGGGCGTTGTCCCCATGGGGGAACTCAGTCGCCGCTTTGTTGATGAAGCAGGTTTTTTGCATCAAACGTTAGCACAGCTCAGTGATCGAGTAACATTGGTTGTGGCAGGATTGGAACATTGCTTGAAGCAGCCTAAATTGTCAAACAGCCATTCGCCAATAGCAGGAAGTTCCAATGCCTGATTGGTTGACTGCAAGTATTGCCCCATTGGATCAAACTGTTTTAGCTCAGGCCATCGAAAAACAACAGCAACTAACCAAACCTCAAGGTGCCTTAGGCGTTTTGGAAACGATTGCCACTACAATTTCAGCCTTGCAAGGAAGTACTGAGCCCAGAGTGGAACAGGCTCAAATTGTTATTTTTGCAGCCGATCATGGCATTGCACAAGAAAATGTTTCCGCTTTTCCACAAGCAGTAACAGCTGAGATGGTGAAAAACTTTTCTGCTGGCGGTGCAGCGATCTCGGTATTGGCCAAGCAGTTTGATTTGCCCTTGCAGGTCATTAATCTTGGCCTGGTAACAGAATTACCTTCTTTACCTCTCGTTCAGTCAAAGGTGATTGCTAAAGGGACACAAAATTTCTTGTCACAAGCGGCGATGACTGAAGGGCAATTATTGCAAGCTTTTGAGATCGCAAAAAATTGTGTGGATGAGATAAAGAAAAATAATAAACAATTATTCATTGCCGGTGAAATGGGTATTGCCAATACCAGTAGTGCTACTGCACTGGTTTGTGCCTTAGAAAATATTAAAGTCAAAGAATTAGCAGGCTATGGGACGGGGCTTGATTCTGTCGGGTTGGAACATAAAATCGATATTATTGAACAATCCATTCATAAGCACCAGCCAGAAATGAATTCGGCATTAAATATTTTACAAATCCTGGGTGGCTTTGAAATTGCTGCCTTAACTGCGAGTTATATTCGTTGTGCTCAGCAAGGTATTATTGCCTTGGTTGATGGTTTTATTTGCTCAGTCGCGGCCTTGTTTGCCATTCGCCTGAATCCTCAATGTCGTCCCTGGCTTATTTTTAGTCATCAGTCAGCAGAACAGGGTCATAAAAAAGTGTTAGCGCTTATTGATGCTAAACCACTATTGAAATTTGACTTACGTTTAGGTGAAGGTAGTGGCGCTGCTCTGGCTTATCCTTTGATTCGTTCTGCTTGTTTACTGCAAAATGAAATGGCGAGCTTTGCCAGTGCCTCTGTGAGTGAAAAATCCAGTGCCTGATGAGCAGTCGTACAAAAAATCCACTATTATTGTATTACGTCATGGTGAACCGGATGGCTCAAACTATGCCGATAAAAAAATATTTCGTGGCATCACGGATGATGTATTGACAAAAAAAGGTTGGCAACAAATGGCCAATGCCATAGCCACTATAGAAAACACTATTGATGTCATTTTAACGTCTCCTTTAAAACGCTGTGCTGAATTTGCTTTGTCTGTCGCAACGCAACACAACATAACAATGCACCACATTGATGCTTTTCAGGAAATTGATTTTGGTCAGTGGGAGGGGCGCTCCGTGCAAGATGTTGAATGTGAGGCATCTGACAATTTAAAACGCTTTTGGCAAAACCCATTGCACTATACGCCACCAGATGGCGAACCTGTTGCTGATTTTCAACAGCGTGTAGTGGCCCGTTGGCAAGAAAGTATAAAATCTTATCAAGATAAAACCGTTTTGCTCATTGCTCATGGCGGTGTGCAAAAAATAATTTTAGCTGAGGTGTTAAATATGCCGGTGCAGGCAATTCATAATATCGAAGTACCTTATGCTTGTTGTTCAATCTTTCATATTTATTATAATGATGGTGAAATTATCAGTACTTTAAAATCCCATGGCAGGCTTGCTTAATGTTAACAATGATAGATAAACACTTACACACATTTTATATTGCTTTAAGCTTTCTGACCCGAATTCCTGTTCCCATAAAGGGTGAAGTAAAACAATCTGATATCGGACAGTCGATTCTTTTTTATCCCTTGGTGGGTGCTTTAATCGGCCTGATATTATTTTTGTTGACTCAAGGCATATTGTTTTGGTCACCCGATTTTTCCTCTGATGTATTGGCGGCGGTATTGTTGATTGTCTGGGTGTTACTGACGGGGGGCTTACATCTTGATGGTCTGGCTGATAGTGCAGATGCCTGGATTGGTGGTTTGAATGATAGAGAGCGCACCCTTGCGATTATGAAAGATCCCTATTGTGGTCCCATTGCAGTCGCGGTGATTGTGCTATTGTTACTCTTAAAGTGGACGGCTCTGAGTGCTTTATTGGAAGCCGATTATGCAGCATTTTTAATTGTTGTGCCCATGCTGTCACGCGCCTTAATTATTGTTTTATTTATGACTACGACCTATGTGCGTGACTCAGGTCTGGGCAGTGCTTTGTTAGATTTTTTACCGGAAGAAAATTATTTGTGGCTGAGCCTATTGGCAAGCGTTGTTGCTTACTTGATTTTTGCTGGCTTTGCATCAATACTTTTAGTGGCGCTGGTTGTTTACGGTTTACGCGCTATGATGTTACAACGTATTCATGGTATGACGGGAGATACGCTTGGCGCAATAGTTGAAATTAGTGAGGCAGTGGCCTTGCTGGGCTTGTTGCTCAGTGTGTAAGTTAAAAGTAAATTGCAATAAATTTTCCGACCACATGGTTGCCGGCTAAAAGTTCTAATTGCTCACCTTTGATTCGATAGGTATCGGTACGGTGTAACATATTCTGTATGTTTTGCTCTAGAAGCATTGCCTGGCATTCAGTTTTGTCGGTGCCTATCGGCTTGGTTACGGGTTTTATTTGCAATGCCACATTGTCATAAGTCACGATGCTGGAAAATTGATGGCAAGCGGAAAAACCAGTGATGACATTTTGTTTGGCGCTGTCTTGTTTGATAATAAAGTGCAGCTCTTTGCTGGCACCGCTTTGTTGGCTTGCTAGCCAGTTTTTATTCCTATCAAGTCGTTCGCCGTTCAATTCAACTAATTTCCAATAAGTGTTGGCTAGCGATGCAGGAGGCACTTCGCCATGACAGCGTTCTTGTTGTGCCAGTGATATGAATTGAGTAACGATAATAACTTCTTCTTGACCATCACCTTCCATTTTTTTACGCAGGCTGAAATGCCCTTTAATTGTCACTAATAATGATTTTCCAGGCATATAAATATTATCAAGATAGGCACGTTCTAAGGTGATGTTGTCTGCTTCCATGGCCACAGGGAAACGCTTTTTTTGACCGCACTCGATAAAGCCTGCGGCATCAGCCATATAGGAATACAGTCCGGTCATTTCTCTGTTATTGTCATTAGCAGGGCTATCGTTTATGGATACGCCATCGGCTGACGCGATTGCAGAAAAAGTAAATAATAAAATAATAATATGGGATAAATAAGTCATGGATTCTATCTTAGAGCAGTTTGCAGACTTGTTCAATAAATTTGGCAATTAACAAATTTATGCTAGACTCATGAGTGATTAGAAGAGATAAACTATAACATTAAGGAAAATAAATTTTGGAAACGAATACTCGATTAGTCAATGAATTCTCACAAGGAGTGAGTGCATTAAAAAATTCAGACTTTTCAAAAGGGGTATTTTACTTTCGGGTAGCACTGAATAAACATAAGCAGAGTAAAGCAGCGGCAGCAAAATGTCTGGCTTATTTAGGCTTACTTGATTACCCACAAAGCTCCGCCATATTTCGATAATTATACTATAATTATACTATAATTAAAGTATAGATTATGTGTGGAGTAGAATGATGTCAAAAAATAAAATTCAGTTTCAAGAAGGTTATAGTTTATTTGAGCTTTTTAATGATTATGGCACTGACAAACAGTGCCGACAAGCCTTATTTAAATGGAAATTTCCTGATGGATTTGTTTGCCCAGAGTGTGGCAATAAGACTTATTGCACTCTAGAACATCGCCATCTTTATCAGTGCCACCATTGTCATCATCAGACATCAGCAACCTGTGGGACAATATTTGATAGTACCAAACTGCCTTTATCTAAGTGGTTTTTAGCGATTCATCTTATGACTCAATTGAAGACAGCGGTTTCAGCATTAGAATTAAAGAGACAGCTTAAGGTAAGCTACAATACAGCCTGGAGTATGAAACAAAAGATCATGCAGGTTATGAAAGAACGTGATGACAGTAAACCTTTATCAGGCATCATTCAAATTGATGATGCCTACTGGGGTGGTGAGCACAGAGGCGGCTCCAGAGGTCGTGGTTCAGAAAATAAAACACCGTTCGTTGCAGCCGTTTCTACTAATGAAGATGGACACCCGATTGCAATGAATTTAAATGTGCTTAAAGGGTTTAAATCCAGTGAAATAAAACGATGGGCACAAACTCATTTAACACCTGGAAGTACTGTTTACTCAGATGGGTTAAATTGTTTTCCTGCGGTTAAAGAAGCTGACTGTAAGCATGTTCCAATCGTCACGGGTGGTGGTGCGGCAAGTGTTGATAAAATTGAGTTTATCTGGGTTAACACTATGATAGGTAATATTAAAAACTCTATGAAGGGAAGCTATCATTCCATTAACTCAAAACATTTACCTCGGTATCTTGCTGAATTTTGTTATCGGTTTAATAGACGCTTTAACTTAAAAGACATGATGCCAAGGTTTTTATGCGTGGCGATGAAAACGCCACCTATGAATGGAAAGCTCCTAAAAATGGCGGAGCTTTATGGGTAATCAAGTAGGCTTATGTGAAGTGCTAGGTGGTCTTGAGGAAAAAATTACTCTGATTGAAAAAGCACATCAAATTAATCCCAAGGATACCAATATATTGCGTGCTCTTGCCTATGCCAGTTTTACCAAGGGTGATCGCAAGCATGGTTTGGCGGCCTTAATTCTAGGACTAAAAATTGAGCCGGAGAATAAAGCGCTGATTATATTTTTTAGATCAAGTGGGCTATCGGCGTAAGCGGGTGATTAACTCATTGCAGCGCACGAATACCCTGAATCAATTTTTTGGTCGTTTTTGCGTAAAGATAAAAAGTCTATGGATGTGGTAAGTGCCTTGCCTATTGCGGCCTAAGATTTGAATACTTCACTTGGAAGCCAGGTTGCCAGTTCAGGCCAATAGGCTAAGGCGACCAGCATCAAAAGCTGAATAATTATAAAAGGAATAATACCCTTATAAATATCCATTGTCTTGACTGTTTTTGGCGCCACTCCGCGCAAATAAAATAATGCAAAACCAAAGGGTGGGGTTAAAAAGAGGTTTGTAAATTAATTGCAATCATAATGCCCAACCATATTGGGTCAACGCCCATAGCCAGTAATATGGGCGCAATAATAGGCACCACCACAAAAGTAATTTCAATAAAGTCCAGAATAAAACCGAGCAAAAACATCACCAGCATTACGATTAAAATGGGTCCAAAAACCCCATCAGGCAGAATGCTTGCGAGCCAGCTATCACTATCATTTTCTGCAATACCTAAGAGAAATTCTTCAATTAATTCATCACCACCATAACCTCTGAATACCAATGAAAAAATGGCGGCGCCAATAAAAATAAAGAAGATCATGCTGGTGACTTTGGTGGTGGAATAAATCACATCACGTAATACTGTGATGGAAAGCTGCTTTTTGCTTATAGCTAATATAATTGCCCCAACGGCACCGACTGCCGCAGCTTCTGTAGGGGTTGCTGCGCCACTTAAAATAGAGCCCAGTACGGCGACAATAAGCAGTAGGGGCGGCAGTAGGGCTTTGAGGGTGCGCAATAAGATGGAGCTACCATCATTATTGGGCTCAATCGTCACCTCAGGGATCAGATCACGGCGAAATATGCCAACGGCGATAATATACAGGATATAACATAAGACTAATAACAGTCCGGGGATTAAAGCACCCACAAATAAGTCCCCCACAGAGAGCGTTTCAGGAGCAAAAATACCCATGTCCAATTGTGCCTGTTGATAAGCGGCAGACAAGACATCACCTAAGAGAATTAAAATAATGGATGGTGGAATAATTTGCCCCAAAGTGCCGGCAGCGCAAATTGTGCCGGTGGCAATGCTGGGATGATAGCCGCGTTTGAGCATAATGGGCAAAGAAAGCATGCCCATGGTGACGACAGTTGCACCTACAATACCTGTGCTGGCTGCCAATAACATCCCCACTAGAATGACTGAAATGCCCAGACCGCCCCGGAAACTACCAAAGAGATCCGCCATTGAGCCTAATAAATCCTCAGCGACTTTAGAGCGCTCCAACATGACTCCCATAAAGACAAATAATGGCACGGCAATCAGGGTTTGATTGGTCATAATGCCATAAATTCGGTTGGGCAAGGCTTGCAGAAAAATGGGGTCAAATATATCCGGCATCAACAGACCAATGGCAGCAAATGCCAGTGCTGTACCTGCCAGTGACAGCGCCACAGGATAGCCGATTAATAATACCAGGCAGACTGCTATGAATAGCAATAGTGGCATGATGACTTCCATGATAGCTCCTATTATAAAATGCTGGAATTCATGCTATCACCCTGCTGACAGTCGTCAGCCGCTGGAGCTTGATTCGAAAGACGTAAATGTTTATTGCTTGAGAAAAGTGCCATTGAATTGTCGAGGATGAGACTAAGGCCTTGCATCAATAGCAATAGGGTCATCAGTAAAATAGTGGCTTTGAGTAGATAAACCCCCGGCAAGCCCCGGCCTCGCCGGATTGCTCTTTCATTGACCAAGAGGCAGCCACATAATCCCAACTGATCCAGGCAATGAAGAGTGTAACGGGCAGGAGTAGAAAAACAGCACCGAGTAAATTAACCCATGCTTTACGGCGTGGCTTCATGTGACAATAAAAAATGTCCACCCGGACATGACCATCTTCTTTGAGGGTGTAGGGAATGCCGATGAGAAACACCAGTGCATACATATAAATAACCGATTCTTGCATGGCGATCCAGCCCATTTCAAAACCATAGCGTAGCACCACGATGGCAAAGGTGGTGAGTACCATGAGTAAAGTTAGCCAAGCGATGCTTTGACCGGCGAACACGGTAATACGTTGCAAATGAGCAGCGATCCGGATAGCAAAAGGCTGTTTTTCCATAGCTTGAGTGGACTGATTTGAATGCTGTTTCATGTGCTTAAAATTGACTGACAAAAATTAATATTTTCACGATGTTGTATTAATAGGCATTTTAACACATCAGGATCTTTATCCAGAGTTAATTCCGCGTCTTTGTGGGATTGGGCGTAAATTAGGCGTGATAACCAGAATCGAAGTGCAGCGGCGCGGAGCATGGGTGACCAGCAAAGTTTTTCTTCAGGCGTGATAGGCCTGAGCTGTTGATAAGCCGTGAACAGTGCCTGAGATTTAGCAAAATCCAGATAGTTTTCACTGGTATCGTTTTCTTTAAGACACCAGTCATTGATTGTGATTGCTAAATCATAGATAAGTGGGGCATTGCAGGCCGTGTAAAAGTCTAAAATACCGCTGAGTTGCTGATGCTCAAAAGGGCATTGTCACGGAATAAATCAGCATGAATTATTCCCTGAGGTAAAGATTGATGTGCTGTGTTGAGTACATATTGTTGCTGAAAAAGTAGTTCATCTTGCAGTAGGCGGGCATCATCTTTAGCCAGTTGACTTAATAGGGTTTTGCCGGTGCTTTGTAGCCAGCCTGCTCCCCAGGCATTTTGTTGAGTGCTTGGAAAATTTTGCCCAATACGGTGAATTTGCGCCAATGCCGTGCCTATTTGCTGGCAATGATGGGCTTTAGGTTTTATGAGACTTTGACCGGGAAGGCACTTAAAGACGGCGACAGGTTTTTCCTGCCAGAAGCCGAGTGCTTGATTCTTTTTGACCTGTTCCGGCACGGGTATGTCATGATTACGAAGAAAGGCCAGTAGCTGTAGGTAAAAGGGCACTTCTTCTGCATTGAAGTGCTCATATATGGTGAGGATATAGTTTGAGGTGTCGGTAATTATTCGATAATTGGTGTTCTCAATGCCATCAGAAATACCTTCATAGTGCTTGATCTCACCCAGTTTATAGGGTGCTAATAATTGCTCTATTTGGATGCGAGACAGTGAGGTGTAAACAGCCATTTACCACTCAAATATTTTCCATTGTTGCACGGTGGTTTCACTGAGTTCACGATTGGAACGTGTTTCTAATGAGCCATCACCATCGGTATCATAGAAGAAATAAGCAGGGCCACTACTTGGAATGACTTTGACTTTATAGACCACACCATTGACGCTATGGGTTTCAATGGTTTTGTCATCACGTTTAATGATATTAATATCAACGTTTTCCAGAGGGTTGACCTTGTCATCATCCGGCTTAAGCTTTTTTCTTCATTGCTGGCATCAGCTTCTCCGGCAGCAAAAACTGCACTGCTGAAAGTAAAGAGTGATGTCATCAAAAGCGCATTGATAAACAACAGAAAAGTATTTTTAGTCATTGAAAGTCCTCATTATCAATTATTGCATCGCGGATTAAAACGCTTAGGCGTTTATAAGTCCAGCATTATTTCATGTTCTTCTGCCGACATATCAAAGCAGCGGTATTCGTAATGGTTAAAAATGGCATCGACAATGGCCAGTGGATCGTCAATGACCTGAATCAGCGATAAATCGTCCTGACTGATAGTGCCGGCATTGACCAGCGATTTTTAAACCAGTCCAATAAGCCGGACCAGAACTCAGTGCCGACTAAAATAATTGGAATTTTGCGTGTTTTACCCGTTTGTACCAAGGTGAGTATTTCTGCAAATTCGTCTAGTGTACCAAAACCACCGGGCATAACAACGTATGCGGTTGCATATCAGCAAAACTCGGTGAAGTAACTTATTCTTATGAATTAAGCTGAAAACAGCATTTTTTGTTTGCCTGATGCTTTTTAAAATTTTTTTTGTTCTTTCTTTCTAAATAGCAGGCACGGGAGATGCTGCGTTTAATCGACGCATTTTCCCTAAAATAGGTTTATTTTCTTATTTTTACAGGTCTCATCTCCTCATAATCGTCTCTGTACAATAAAAAATCCATTAAATGTTCCCAGGAGTCCATCACAAAAAGGTAATAACCCCTCTGAACTTTTCCCACATTAATTTTTTAGAGCCAAACTTTTTACGACAAGCTTGATAAGCCCCATCGGTTAATTCAAAAATTTGATGGAAATAAAAAGCCAGCAAGGTTAACAGATACATATTAAAGCTCAGGTGCTTCTTCCCATGACCATAATTATGCTCAATGTGATAGCCTTGGTTCTTTAATGTGTTGAAACATTCGTTTTCTATTTTCCAACGACATCGACCCGCCTGGGTCATTGTTTGAATATTATGTTCACTGATCTTTATGTCGGTGACCCAGCTATTTCGGTAGATAATTTTCCCTGCGGTATTGGTGAGGGTATATTCAAAAAGTTAACTTCAATGGCATTTTTTCGCCATGTAAAGGGACATTATTTTTCCATCGATAATGATGTTGGTGCCCTTTTTCGTCAATCCAGTCCATTGATGGGAGTTCAGAAAATGCTTCAAGCCATTCAAATAAATATGTGTGATCACCAGGTTTGGCAACCAATAAATAATGCATCATTTCTTCAATTATATCTTCTATCATAGGTTGATGTGACATCAAACCATCACCACAAATCATAAATCCTTGTCTTGGATGTGCTTTTTTTAGATTGGCATAAAACGTTTGGCTGCATTACTTTCACAATCCTGTTTTTTGTACCATCCGTATTTTGTATTGCTTCAGGCATGACAGGGAGCACTTGTTTTTTATCGGGGTGCATAATGGCACCTTGTAAAACAGCATGACTGTAGGTTATTTCACCCGTTCTATGTTCTTTATGAAGACAACAGTCACAATGGATTTGCTTAGAGGAATAATATTGCGTGCCATCAATAACACAAAGCAATGTGTTGGGTAATATGGCATACTCTTCAAGATGCTTATGTCGTCTGAGTCGTTCAAATAAATCTTTAAATGCAGGTGCAAATGTTTTAGAGGGTATGAGATCCAAAATGTCTCTTAGTTGACTATTTTTAGGAATTTTTTCAACATTAAAAAGAGTGCGTAAATTATTTTGATTCTGTTCCTCTTCCATCTGTTTCTGAAATTCACTTAAAGAGGGATCTTGAAAATACATGCAGGCAAAAGCACTCATAAGCACATCATGTTGACTGTAATCACACTTTCCTTGTACTCGGCTATCTTTGATTGCATGAAAGTGCAATGAGATGGCCTGTTTCAGGGCAGAAAAACTTAAATGTTTTTTTTGCTGACTTAAAGAGGCCAAAATTCACAGTACCAAGCATATAAAAGGGAAATATTTTTTAACATGAAGTCATTCAACCAATTGAAAAACAAGAGTTTGATCTCTTGTTTCTCAAAATGCAAGCTTTTTATTCGATTTTTTTAATTTTGCTAAAGTTACTGCGAAAAGTTTTTTTATTTCTGCTTGGTAAGTACCACTACAACTCAATTGTTCATCTCAGCGAGAATTGCTGGTTGCATATTTGACAAACATCACCTTGCGGGAGAAAAAATGCTTAAATGATAAGGAAATATCCTGGTAGGGGTTGGGGGTTTGTTCGCGGGGTAGCTCAATGTTAAGGCCAATACTTTCTGATTTGCCCGCCTGCCCGCCCTTGTTGGCGGCCTCCATAATGCCGGGACCACCGCCACTGACAATTGAAAATCCCGCATTGGATAAGAGTAGGGCAATTTCTTCTGCCAAGAGATAATCTGGGTGATCTTTGGGGGTGCGGGCTGAGCCAAAGATGCTGACGGAAGGCTTTATTTGTGACAATTGCTCAAAGCCATTGACAAATTCAGACATAATTTGAAACACGCGCCAAGTCTCACTATTCAATGAGGGCTCTTTTAGGGGGATAAATGAGGGGTCGCGTGAGTTGGATTTATTCATAATCGAAATTATTTTTTCCTGAACATGTAAAAAAGGGGTCTGACTATTATTGTAGTCAATTATGCTGAATAATTCATGGTGGGTTATTATTTGCAAATTGAGTCATTTAAGAAAGAATCCATTCTTATGTTGTTAATGTATTACTATAGTTATTATTCGTAAGTATTTAAAAAACAAGATCTATGTCAATATTATTGCTTACATGCATAGACATCTGGTTGAAAGTTTGTCAGAATCATCTGACGCGTTTTCGGAATATTTCTAGGGTTTATACTATAAAAGTGGTCAATGTTTAAATTATCAGTACGTCAAAAAATAATTCTAGCTTTTTTTATTCCTGCGCTCACCGCTGCGGGAGTTGTAATTAGTTTTCTTTATTTCCAATTTATACTGCCTCTTAATGATACTGATGCTAGCTCTTATGTCATTCCTGATATTAATACTCATTGGGATTCATTTATGGAGTTGTCGATACTTGTTGTTTTGCTCTTCTTAGGACTTTGTTTGCCGGGGATTTATATGGTAGAAAAAATGACTAAGAAATGGGGCTCTACTCATCAATCGTTGCACTTGATGCAAAACTTTGATGACTTGACCGGTTTGGCTAATCGACATTTATTCATCGAACGCTTTACTGATGAACTGCATCGAGCACAGCAGGATGGTAGTCGAGTTGCCTTGCTATTAATTGATCTGGATCGTTTTAAACATGTGAATGACTCATTAGGGCATGCTCTGGGTGATGCTTTACTCAAAGAAGCGGCTAGACGTTTGCAATACAATTTAGCCGAGTCAGACATCATTTCCCGTTTAGGGGGAGATGAATTTGCGGTCGTGATAGCGGATGTCCTGAATCAGGAAAGCATTGAAAATACAGTCTATAAATTACTGGAATGTCTATCAGAGACATTTTTCTTAGGCGAACATAATGTTTTTGTGTCCGCCAGCATTGGCATTACTCTTTATCCCGATCATGGTGATAGCAGCGAGATATTAATTCGTCATGCCGATAGCGCCATGTACCGTGCTAAAGATGACGGCAGAAATGGTTTTTATTTTTACACCCTGGACATGGATGCAGAAGCACAGGCACGTAGAATTTTAGAAAACGATCTGCATAAGGCCTTGGAAAATGGTGAATTATCCGTTCACTATCAACCGATAATGCATAGAAATAGTGATGTCATGAGCAGTGCTGAGGCCTTAGTGCGTTGGAATCATCCACAAAAAGGACTCATCTCACCCATTGACTTTATACCCCTTGCCGAAGAGGTCGGGCTTATTTTACCCATGGGTGAATGGATTTTACGTGAAGCTTGTAAAGAAGCGTCTGGTTGGGCAAAAATATCCACCCATGCACCCGCAGTGACGGTTAATATGTCTAGTTGTCAGTTTCAAAAACAGGATGTGCCTGCTATGGTGCAATTGGCTTTGGCAGAAACAGGCTTGGATGCACATCGCCTGATATTGGAGATCACTGAAAGTCTGCTGGTCGATGATAATAAACAAACCATGAATCAATTACAGCAAATCCGTTCGTTGGGTGTGGGTTTGTCCATTGATGATTTTGGTACTGGTTATTCTTCCTTAAGCTATTTAAAAAAATTTCCCATCAACACCCTAAAAATTGACCGCTCCTTTATTGCTGAATTGCCCAATAATAAAGAAAATGCAGCCTTGGTTGATGCCATTCTTGCCATGGCCAAAAGCCTGCACTTAAATGTGGTAGCCGAAGGCGTTGAAGAACCTGAACAAGCGGCGTTTTTGCAGTCCAGACATTGCCAGTATTTGCAGGGCTTTCTCTATAGCCAGCCACTGACGAAAACAGAATTTATTGAATTTTTATCCAATGAGGTAAGGCTACAAGATATCGTTTAAAACAATTGTTTAACGCCACTCTATTTATTCTGCATTAATTTTCTACAATTCGCCATTTGCTTCCCATTTGGCAGTATAATCCTAGCCCTTAAAGAAAATTAAACACTAAAATAATCATTCCAAGGATTTAAGTATTATGCCCGGTTCAGTCGAAACCAAAGCCCAAACTTTGTCAGATAGCACCACCGATAAGCAATTGATTCTGGTCGATGGCTCCTCCTATCTGTACCGTGCTTTTCATGCCATGCCGGGTTTAAATAACTCCAAAGGCATGCCAACCGGGGCTGTTTATGGCGTGGTGAATATGCTCAAACGCTTGCGCAATGACTACCCTACCCAGCGTGTGGCAATGATTTTTGATGCCAAGGGCAAAACCTTCCGTGATGATATGTTTCCTGAATACAAGGCTAATCGGGCTTCCATGCCGGATGATCTACGTTGTCAGATAGAGCCATTGCATGACGTTATTCGCGCTTTGGGATTTCCCTTGATTGCCATTTCCGGGGTTGAGGCCGATGATGTAATCGGTACTTTAGCGGTACAAGCAGCCGAGCAGGGGCTTGAAGTGGTGGTGTCAACTGGTGATAAGGATATGGCGCAACTGGTGAATGAAAAAGTGTCTTTAGTGGACACCATGAAAAATCAAGTAATGGATATTGAGGGAGTGAAGACAAAATTTGGTGTCACACCCGAGCAGATTAAAGATTATTTATCCCTCATCGGTGATACCTCGGATAATATCCCCGGCGTGGATAAAGTGGGTCCGAAAACGGCGGTTAAATGGCTGCAACAATATGATAGTGTTGCCAATATTATTGAACATGCGGATGAATTTAAGGGCAAAGTGGGAGAAAACCTACGCAACTCTTTAGAGCAACTCAAACTGTCCTATGAATTAGTGACCATAAAACTCGATGTGGAAATGGATGAAACCGTTGAGCAGCTGATCATGGCCGAACCGGATCAGGAAAAACTCAAAGCACTCTATAGTGAGCTAGAATTTAAAAGCTGGTTATCACAAATACTCAGCAAAGAATTTGTTGGCACCCAACAGGATATGCTGGATGATGCTGACAGTGATAGCGTACAAAATAGTGTTAAGGGAGATTATACCTGTATTACTGATTGGGACACCTTTGCGCTTTGGGAACAGCAATTACAACAGGCTGAACTCATTGCCTTTGATACAGAAACCACCTCATTGGATTATATGCAAGCAGAAATCGTCGGCGTTTCCTTTGCCGTAGAGACAGGAAAAGCGGCTTATATTCCGCTGATCCACAAAGATGTCGAAGCCCCCGAACAACTCGATCGCAGTGAAGTGCTTGCCCGTTTAAAGCCCTTACTTGAAGACCCAGATAAACTCAAAGTAGGTCAGAACCTGAAATACGATCGCAATGTTTTGCTCAATCATGGCATCGACTTGCAAGGCATTGCCTTTGATACCATGCTAGAGTCCTATGTGTTGGATAGCACCGCTACCCGCCATAATATGGATGCCTTAGCACTAAAATATCTCAGTTATCAAACCACAAAATATGAAGACATTGCTGGCAAAGGCGTCAAACAACTGCGTTTTGATGATGTGCCTGTTGCCCAAGCCGCACCCTATGCCGCAGAAGATGCCGATATTACCCTGCGATTACATGAGACTTTGTGGCCAAAATTACAAGCACAAGAAGGCCTGAAAAGTTTGTTTTGTGAAGTCGAATTACCGCTGCTGAAGGTCTTGTCTCATATTGAACGCAATGGTGTGTTGATTGATGCCGACTTATTGCACCAACAAAGTCAGGACATTGCTGAACAACTTAAGAAAATTGAAACAGCAGCCTTTGAACTGGCGGGTGATGCCTTTAATATGGCCTCGCCGAAACAAATTCAGCACATTTTATTTGAAAAAATGGCGCTACCGATCATCTCCAAAACCCCTAAAGGACAGCCATCGACAGCAGAATCTGTCTTACAAGAGCTGGCCTTAGATTATCCCATGCCCAAGTTGATTCTAGAGCATCGTTCATTAGCCAAATTGAAATCAACCTATACTGACAAATTACCCAAGCAGATTGATAGCAATAGTGGTCGGGTGCATACCTCCTATAATCAAGCTGTTGCCGTGACGGGTCGATTATCATCCACTGAACCTAATTTGCAGAATATTCCCATCCGCACCGCACAAGGCCGTCAAGTGCGACAGGCTTTTATTGCTCCCCAAGGTAAAAAAATAGTGGCGGCTGATTATTCGCAAATTGAATTACGCATCATGGCACATTTATCACAGGATAAGGGCTTATTAAGCGCTTTTGAACAAGGACTTGACGTACATAAAGCCACCGCCGCTGAAGTCTTTGGTGTCGATTTAGAAAGCGTCAGCACCGAACAGCGCCGCAGTGCCAAGGCTATTAACTTTGGTCTGATTTATGGCATGTCTGCTTTTGGCCTAGCAAAACAACTCGATATCACCCGTAAGGATGCTCAGGGTTATATCGACTTATATTTTGCGCGTTATCCCGGTGTTAAAGACTATATGGATAGAATGCGTGAACTCGCCAAGGAACAAGGCTTTGTGGAAACCGTGTTTGGGCGCCGATTATATATTCCAGAAATCAACTCCCGCAATGGACAGCGCCGTCAATACGCCGAGCGCACCGCCATCAATGCACCCATGCAAGGCAGTGCTGCCGATATTATTAAACGCGCCATGTTTGCTATGTATCAATGGCTGATGACCGAGGCGATTCCGGGACAGCCTTTTGATGGCGTATTGATGACTATGCAAGTACATGATGAACTGGTTTTTGAAGTGCCGGAAGATTTACTGGATAGTGCTGTGGCAAAAATAACAGGCATTATGAGTGATGCAGCAGAGTTGGCTGTGCCATTAATTGTCGAAGCAGGTATTGGTGATAATTGGGATGAAGCGCATTAATATATGATGTGTAGAGGTAGGGTGCTGCTGAGGTACGAAGCGCAGCATCAGCAGCATAAACTGAATATCAAAGTGAGTATTTAACCAGAATTCAGGTTAATTAACCTCCTGCCTACTGAAGTTGAAACTCATCAGCTACTTCATCCCAAACAAAAACACTTCCTATTGCTTGTCTACCCGCAGCAGGTGGATTGTTTTCCATCTCTTGCATCAGTCCGGCAACGGTTTGTTGTGATGACATATTAAAATCAGCCGGGTTAACATACTCCTCATAGCTTGCATTCCAGACTTCTTTGCCAGTGTCGGCAATATATTGAGGAGTTTGTGTTTGTATCATGACCTCGGCGATGGGAAAGACATCACCGATGTCGGGGTCGCCATAAACAGCGTCAGATTCAGCATTGGCATTAAATGCAATTGTGATGCTGGCGGCGAAAAGTAAAGTTGTTAAAGTTTTCATGATATTATCCTTTGCTTAGATTGTGTGGTTAGAATGTCTTAATCTTTTTTAATTAAGTATGAATCTAGTTTAAGGAAAGTTTGTCGCTTCGTCTGTGCGTAATGATACGTGTCGGCTTTCGGTTTTTACTTAAAAGGCAGATAGACAAGAAAGCAATAATTTTATAAAATAGCCGTCACTGAGACAAAAGAACACTTTATTAAGGATAATGGATGTTCATCATGGAAGAAGACAAACGTCAGCAGGATGCTGAATGCAACGACACCGATTCTGATCTGGCATTACGCCCCCAAATACAGCAATTGCAGCAGTTACAACAGTTTGCCCAAAATTTGATGGCAAAAAACCTCTATATTTTGTTCAATTCAGCGAATCATCCAGAACTACCGCAACAATATTACAGCTTAGATCCCGAGCAACAATATACCGGCTTATTACAAGAAATACTGGAAGGCTATAACGAACAATCTATTCCCGTTATGCCCTATCTCGTGCAAATAACCCCCGAAAACATTGCCGATAACCAATTTATTCACTGGCTGTTCAGTACACCCGAAGCACAGTCCAGTTTTTTTGTTCTGAGCAGTGATTTTAATCTGGAAGAAGTGGCCGGACATTGGGATAGCATTGCCCTGGCTTACAATAGCCATCAGCAAAGCGTGATATTAAGGCTCTTTGACGGTCGAATTGGCCAACAATTTTTTCCTCAAATCAGCCAGGCTGATAAACAAGCTCTGATGGGGCCATGTCGAACACTGTGGTTTCCCAATGCAACTGAGAACGAAGAAGCACTGCAAATAGACAATACGGCAGATTGGCTACAGTCACAAAATCAGTCACAACAACAAGCACAACAACAAGCCCCCTGGTTTCATCTCACTGAGCAACATGAACAATTATTAGCCGGTGAGGAGGATTCCAGCCTGACTTATAACCTGACCTTGTATTTATGGGACAAGCATCCACAAAGTTTGTCGCAATATCCGCTAGAATCCATTGACCCGCTAATTGCTCTAGGGCTCAAAAAAGCGCAGGCTTTGGGTTTTCGCCTGACATCCAGCATTTGTCAGTGTGTTGCACTGTTTTTTGATTATTCACCTAGTTTCTATCGGCATGAAGCCATCAGCGCATTGTGGCTAAAAGAAGGGGCAAAAAATATTGACTCAGATTCCTCGGATGAACATACACAATTACTCATGCTCAGCGAAAAAATAACTGATCTGCAATGGCAACAAATCGCACAACATAAAGACATGGATGATTGGCTTGATATGCCGGAAAAACCCATTGCCAGCATACAGACATAACCATTAAAACAAATAAGCAAAACAAATAAAAAAACTAGCAACTGATTAAGGATGATCAATGGCTTCTCTCGAAAGTACTGCACTATCAACATCAACAAAACCTAGCGCACTGAATAAAATGTCAGAGGCGCTGGCTCAGGCGCGTCGCGAAGGCGAGCCGACAGGTATAAAATGCCGTCCACAGACGCATTTTATCGAGTTGCAATACCGCTATGATGATATCGATAAAACCCCCGCTTCCCAAGTTCCCTATACCCTGACGTTTGCCGATAAAAGTACCCGTAGCGGTATTCTTGATGCTCAGGGCTATGTTCTAGAAGATGCTGTGCCAGTCGGACCGGTGAAGGTTCAATACGGTGACCCATCACAGGATGATGCTGAAGCTGACAAACTGCGTGCCGATTTTAAAAAATCACTGGATAAATTTATTCTGCAAATGCAGAACGACAAAAAATTTCAGGACATGGTTTGGGAAGAATTAGCCTGGTGGGAAAAAGGTCTGGTGAAAACCGGTGCTTTTATGACGGGTGTGGGTGAGGGCGCAGAAAGCATTGCTGAAATGGCTGGTGCGGTCGGGAGTTTTTTAGCCAAAGCCGGTGTTGAATATGCTGATTTAATGCAATGTTTGGCCACTGGTGACTACAATGAGTTGGAACGTAAGATGAAAGCCGCCCGTGCGCAGGGTGAAAATACTTATGAAGAAGCCAGTGAAGCTTCTGAAAACCTGATTTTATTACTCAGTGATGACGTGGTACGCCAAGCTTTATTGGATTTCCCAGAGCGCTATTGGGATGCCTTATCAACAGTAGAAGGCACGCGCATGGTCGGTGGGGCTGCTTTTGAAATTGTTCTGGGCATACTTCTAGCCGCTGCAACTGGCGGAGCGGGTGCGGTTGCAATGGGTGCGTCTATGGTTGCTCGACTGGGCTACCATGCTAAAAAAGCCGTCTCTATCTTAGGTAAACTTATGGTGGTGCTGAAAAAAGTACGCACCAAGAAAGCCTACAATGCAGTAACCAATCGTAAAAATACCCATATTATCCGCAAGCCCAACAGTGCCGGCAGTACCGCTACTGCGGGCGCATTACCCAATAACAAGAAAACCCCCAGTGTGAAAGAAACCGCCACCAGTGGTGAGCCTATTAGTTTGGTCACGGGCGAAGAATTATTACAACAAATAGATTTCACCCTAACGGGGCCTCTATTATTTGACTGGTCACGCACCTATCGTACCAGTAACCCCTTTGATGTGGGCTTGGGACATGGTTGGACGCATCCGCTGATTGGTTGGTTGAGTCGTGACTGGCGATCAATTTATTATCACGATCAGGAAGGCAGAAAAATCCCCTTTCCGATCCCACAAAAAGGACAATATAGTACCAACACCATTGAACAGATCCGTTTGACGGCACAGGAAGATGGTCAATACCGCT
The DNA here is from genome assembly GCF_016097415.1 of sulfur-oxidizing endosymbiont of Gigantopelta aegis. Lineage (NCBI taxonomy): Bacteria > sulfur-oxidizing endosymbiont of Gigantopelta aegis. The sequence goes on from NZ_JAEHGE010000001.1 coordinate 815,519, forward strand.
TACAATTCCTCAAAGATGAACAACCCGATCGACTCTTTAAACTGATCAATAAACAATATCGCCTACAAGCCCTACAAGATCGTCTTGGCAATACCTTGCAATGTTTACACAATGATCATGGGCAAATTATTCAATTGCTTGGTGACTGGGGCAAGGGCTTACGTTTTCATTATCATGGTAAGCATATTATTCAAATTGATGCCTTGAGCTTGAAGGGAAGTGCGTCACCTAAGTCCTTAAAAAATAACAATGAACAATTTGTCAGCATCCGACAAGTCAGTTATCAATACGACCAAAATAATGACCTGATTGCTGTCAGTGATGCCGCTGATCACAAAGAACAATTTGCCTATAACAATCACATCATTATTCAACGCACCTTAAAAAGTGGCTTTAATTTTTACTTTGAATGGGATCAACATACCATTGATGCAAAATGTTTACATCAATGGGGTGATAATGGCATTTATGACTACCGTTTTGAATGGGAGGATGATAAACAGCTTTCCCGTACCATTGATTCAAATGGTGGCGTGTTGACGACGCATTATAATGAACAGGGCTTGGTAGTCAAAGAAATCGATCCCGAAGGTGGTGAAACGCACTACGAATACAATGAGCAAGGCTTGCTCAGTAAAAGTATTAATGTGGCTATACTTAACCGGACACACAACTTAAAATAACTAAAAGATAAAAAGTGTGACCTAAAATGAATGATCAAACAAAAAACCGAATAAAAGCTATACATCAGAATTTAAAGAATCAGCTGTCAAATTAGCTAATGAGACGGATCAACCCGTTTCTCAGACTGCCAGGGAGCTAGGTGTTAATGTAAATACTCTACATACCTGGATCAGTAAATATTCCAAACCGGTGAAGACGGTAGCCAATAGAAGTGATGAACACATTTATGATGAAGTAAAACGTCTGAAAAAGAATTGGCAAAAGTGATTCAGGAGCGTGATTTATTAAAAAGGCCACAGCGTACTTTGCAAGGGAAACTTTGTGAAGTACGCATGGATAACTGATCAGGCTAAAGATTACCCGGTAACGATTCTGTGCCGTTTTATGGATGTTTCCCGTAGTTGCTATTATGATTGGGTTAGCTCTCCTAAAACGGATAGAGAGAAAGAAAATGAAGCGCTTACTGAGCAGCTAAAAAACTGTTTGAAGACAGTCGCAAGACTTATGGAACCCGTCGTCTTAAAAAGAAAACTGGCTGAAAAAGGCGTTCATATAAGCCGCCGGAGAATTGGTCGATTAATGAAAAAAGCCGGTTTGTTTTGTAAAACGAAGAGACGCTTTAAAGCGACGACTAATTCCAAGCATAATAAGCGTATATCTCCAAATTTACTGGAAAGAGAGTTTACTGTCTCTCAACCTGATCGCTACTATGTGGGTGATATTACCTATATTGCCACCAAGGAAGGCTGGTTATATTTAGCGGTTGTCATTGACTTATTCTCTAGGCAAATTGTTGGCTGGTCGATGGATGAGCGAATGAAAGCCAAGCTAGTCAATGATGCTTTACTGATGGCCATATGGAAGCGTAAACCAATGGATGGATTGCTTTGGCATACTGACCGAGGTAGCCAATATGCCTCTGATAGTCATAGAAAAATATTGTCGGATCATAACATAATTCAGTCTATGAGCCGCAAAGGAAATTGCTGGGACAATGCTGTATCAGAGAGCTTCTTTCATAGTTTGAAAACTGAATTGACGCACCATTGTCGATTCAAAACCAGAGTAGAAGCAAAGCAGGCAATATTTGAATATATTGAGGTATTTTATAATCGGGAGCGACTTCATTCGGCTAATGATTATTTGTCACCAGTCGATTATGAAATACAGCAGGAAATAGCTTAAATCGATTGATTGAAGAGGGGTAAAAGGCGACATAAATGCCGCCCATTACCGTTGACGGCCATCGGCTCCTCAGCCTGTGCCGTGAAGATATTGTAACAGGATCATTACCGTTGTGAAAATACCTTGGGTGAATGGAACGGCTCTATCGTTCCAGAGGGCAAAGCCCTTTCTCTTCATCTGTTTAAAGTTAACATGAGAAACTAAAATGATAGGAAATACAAAATGACAAAAATCACTTGAAACAGCCAAAAAAATATTTAGAAAACTGTCCGGAAAAGTGTTGACACATCAGTAATCGGTGGAACGAATAAGCATTGCTGGAATATTAACAGGATCCTCATCAGGAATGGTTTCTATTTTAGTTTTGCTAGAAAGCGATTGGCCCGAATTTAAAATCATTGCGGATAAATCGGTACATGATTTCAGTAGCCCGCATGAATAAGTGTAAGGAGTCATATTTTTATAACTTGCACCAAGGATCTCACCATCGGAATCATAAACCGTTGCATACCGCTCTAATTTAAGATTTCCCCGGTGTTGCTGATCTTGTCAGCGATAATAAGTGAATTACCATTAATAAAAGTGTCATCTGGTTGTAGAAGAAAAATAACTTGCATCGACACTCGCCAATTATCACCTTTAGGTTCACCAATCTCTCGAATCATCTTTTGTAAAAATCCCATACTATTGACGAAACTTTCAGATGCCTTATTTTTTATGGGTGTAGTTCCTTTAAAACGACAAAATTCATTACCCAAAGTTGTTAACCTCTAAAAAATCATAATTTCTTTTTTTGACATTTTCTTATAAAACTTCCAATACATTTCAAAGTCACCACTGGATTTTAGTGAGCGTAATTTCAATACTGCTTCTGCTCCCTGCAGACTCCAACGAGCACCGGTTATATCAAGTCGGTCATTAATGAGGTGACGGCATGCACCTTCAATAACGCCACTGGCAATAGGATAACCCGCTTTTAATGCGATGCCATACTGCAACCGCTCTTTATTTTTAGTAAATAATCAGCACATTTATCAATATTTTCTCTACTTTCTATTTTCCGTCTTGTGGCACTGAGTCTGATCCCTTTGGCTACTTGTGAACAATGGCCATTAAGTATTTTGACTGCTCTTTCAGCTATCCATTCCTCAACCGCTTCGTCACCTTTATCAAAGAAGCACCAAGCTGCTTTCCAGAGATATTCCAAGACATGGATAAAGTCCATTACAATAGTTGCTTTGATGCTCAGTTTCTTCATCACTTTTTGATGAGTTTGATCTGGTGAGGTAAACCATCAATTAAAATAACCCATTCCCTCTTTTGTTTTGGATCTCTTTGTAGTGCTTCCTGAAATGCTTCCTCAATAACAGTTTCTGCCTCTCGCTCAACACTCGCCCAAACCCGCTTATTTCTAATGGGGTTCGAAAAGGAACGACATTATCATCTTCTGCTACTTTCATAATAGATTCAGCAGCACGAATATGAGATTGTACGGTATAAACGGCAGCCACTTGTGCCATACGTTTTCGGTCTTTTTCTCTCCCTGACTCAGACGACTTTTGAGCTTCTTATTCTTCTGGGCATTTTTCTTTGTGCATTCTCTTAAACCTTCAGGTCGCATAACTATCCCTTTTCCATCAAAGGTTAAGACCAGAAAATCTGATGTTTTTCGGGTTCAATAAATCGTTTTTTCTTATAAAAACCTTCAAAATCCTGAGCAACATCTCTCACTATATTGAGGCACTGTCTTTTGGGCACATGACCAGCAGTTGTACTATCAATACTTTCAACGACATCATCGAATGAACCTCGAATGGCTTCTTTAGACACTCTGAAATAAATACCATCACTGTAACTGTTAGTTGATAAATTCAGTTCAGCATCAATAGGAAATAAACTGTCTTTATTTCTTTGACTATAACCATTTCTGGTGGCAGTGACCTGACCAAACAAACTATTCAGCGAACGATGGGTGTTTGTACGGACATAATTCAGCTTGTCTCCTGAAACGGTGTTAACACAGCTTCTTTTTTCCTCGTTGGCGGCTTTTAAATCTAGCCAGCCCTGCAGTAGTCGTCTTAAAATTTCCTGACCTTCCTTGTTAATAAAATCTTCTATGTCACCATGTTCACAATTTTTATGTTTATCTGTTTGTAATTGTTTAATCAACTGTTCAAGTTGATCCTGAGCACCAAAAAAGAATGAATAATCGTTTGAATTTAGGTATGCTATGTTCATGAGAGAGGTCTTTTTATTGGGTTATGAAACTAAGAAGCTTATAAAACAATATTTTGATCTTTCTCTTTTCATTTTTCAAGCATTAACTATTGAATTTATTGTTTATTTTCATCGTTTTAGAAGATCTGCACCCAAAAGAATTCCTAAATTCAAATACGGTCTATTATCCTATTTGTCCCTTGGGCGATACAGATAATATTATTCAGATCAAAAACAATATTGCTTTAGCCAGTGAAGGAAGAGCTATGCATCATTGTGTCGCAGGCTATGGCTCATCTTTACTGGAGGAAAAAAGTTATATTTATAAAGTTATCAATCCGGAGCGAGGGACTTTACATATTTCTCGTAACGGTGATAACTTTGATATCAACCAATTTAAGCTAGTTTGTAATGGCCCCCCATCTAATGATTCATATAAAATTATTCGGCAGTGGTTAAAACAAAAAGAAAGACAATAATTACTTATAAGGCCAAAACTGAACTCGCACGCTCCAAGCTACCTAGATTATAAGATAATGCCCGACCCTTCTTGCGTAGCAACTCCTGAGCAATGTGGGACAGCTTTCCCGTGTAGCAATAAGTCAGCACAATATTTTCACCCAGCTTGCTTTGTACTTCGGTGGTTTTGGCCACCCATCTTTTGATATCAAATGAATCGCCGTAAAGCACCGTTTTACAAAGATGTTACCATCCTATACAGCCCTCCGGCACAGATCCGGACTTGCACTACTAATGCATCCGGCTCCTACATCGAGTCAAACGTAAAAACGTTGATTGGGATAAGGGTGTGTGAGTCTGAGCGATGGAAAGGAGTTGGCTACAGATATGGGTAAAACCAAGAAATGTAAACGTTTCTGGCTTCCCTTTTCCTTGCCTTGCTCTATTCTTTTTCGCATGCCGACCAAATTCCAGCAGTCTGGTCTTTTCTTCATGTAATGTCAGGTTAAACTGCTTTAAGTGTTCATTCAGCTTGTTCAGAAGTTGTCTTGCTTCGTGTTGATATTCACAGCCGATGACAAAGTCATCGGCATACCTCACAATGTAGATTTCTCCGAAAGCCTCTTGTTTTCGCCATTTATTTATCCATAGATCGAGCACATAAAACAGGTAGATATTTGCTAACAGAGGCGATAGTACTGAGCCCTGTGCAGTTCCCATTTCACTCGCTGACCATACCCCCTCATCACTTACGCCTGCTTTTAACAATTTTTCAACTAATGATAAGATCCTTTTATCACTGATTCGGTGTGCTAAGAACTTCATCATCCAGTGATGGTCGATGTTGTCAAAGAAACCTTTTATGTCTGCATCGATAACCCAGTTGACTCGTTTATCAGTCAGTGCAACAAATAATGCATCCAGTGCTTTATGTTGGTGCCTTTTGGGTCTAAACCCATAACTGAAACCCAGAAAGTCTTCCTCGTAGATAGATTGGATCACCCAAACCAAGGCTTGCTGGACGACTTTGTCCTCCACGACCGCAATTCCGATGGGACGCTGCCTGCCATCTGATTTGAGTAACCCTATCCGTTTTGAGGGCTGTGGTTTATATCGTCTCGCATGAATGTTGCTGTGCAAACGGTGAAGCTTATCTGACAGTCCCAATCCATACGTGTGCCATGTTTCACAGTCTATACCTCGGGCAGCCTTTTTGTTCAGGTTGTCATAAGCATTCTTGAGTAACATGGGCGTGATATGATGCAGTAAATTGTTAAAGCGAAATGTTCGGTTCGCTTTCGCCGTTTTTCGTATCCTGTGCAAACTACTCATTGCTTACCCCAGACTCTGTGTTCTGGTCACAATGGCAGCGACAGAATTTCTCTCTGTCAAGGTACTTCGCTCCACAAACTCCACCGTTTTCTTTACAATTACTTTGTTCGCCTGCTTCTTCACTACTATTACCTTGTCTGACTTCCTAACAGCGTTCATGTTAAGCTTATGTTTATCACTTTCCTTAACCGCACCACGGTACTCTGTGGTGGCTGATAGGATCTCCCGAGTTCCGCGTAAGAAACATCAGTACATGCACCAGGTCTCTGACTCCGAAGAACCACATAATAACTCGCTTTAAATTATCGCTATTATATGTATTGCCTTCCCCTTCACCCAACAAGGTCAGCGTTCTTGAATTTGATTTCGGAGCTCAATACTGAGCCTATATTTTCCCCTGTCAACGCTTAACCATTACCCTTACGAATAACCGCCCATGACTCGGAGTTCCGGTGGGGAGCTAACCCTTTCCGGATAGAGGGCTTTCACCTCCAATTTCTTACCGATTTAGCTCGGCGCACTGGGTGGCTAAAAATATCGTTTTTAAAACAGAAATGGATTGCTATTCATTATCCGCATTAATGAACCGCCCCTTGCGGATCCGCATGAGGGGTGGTGTGGGGGCTGAGGGAGAGAAACCCTTGGCTACCCGATTTGGCTTTTAGTTGCTTAGAGCATTCAAAACTGCTTGAGGTTCTTTTGCAACAACATTGAGTAAGACTAAGGCTGGACCATGAGGAGTTCGATCTCCTAGCTCCCAGTGCCGAAGAGTACTAACACTAATACCAAATGCTGAGGCAAATTCATTTTGAGTCATGCCGGTTTTTGCACGAATGTTTTTTACATCTAGAGGTGTAAATTTATGCACTATAGCTTTTGTTGAATTTCTTTTTGAAAAATCCAATGCCTCTTCAAGACCTTGTTTAATGCTATCAAATGCTGAGCTCAATTTTTACCGCCATAATTTAAAATAAGTAGTGATGTAAATTTTGCTAAATCATTACGTTCGCCCTTCGTGAGATTATCTTTTTCACCTTTGCCAAATAAAGTTAACAAAAATAATGGCATTGATTGATTATGGTAGTAATATATCACTCGAATACCACCACTTTTTCCTCTGCCTTGCGATGACCATCGTAATTTTCGAATACCACCAGTACCTTGCATGAGTTTACCAGCAGCAGGGTGAACAGCCAAGTAATTGATAATGCAATTTGATTCAGATTCGTTTAGTAGTTTATCTGATCTTTTGGCGTATTCTGGTAATTCAACGATTATTTGCATGACTTAGATTGTAATCCAATGGATTATATGATATCAATATCTACTTTTGCGTGGTGAAATTTGATAAGCCAACACTTAAATCATCGGTGCGTCTTTTTGTATCCGATGCATTTTTTGGTTATGCCACATGATCCGTTAAGTGTAATAATTTTGCCTGAGTTGATTCTAAAATTGAATCTCTTAAAAAGTCACTTGCACCAATTATTTCAATACCAATAAGTTCACCTTTATCATTTAATTCAGCTGTAATATTAGGGCTTATTTCGACACTACCGCTTTCAGATTCTTCAGATATTGAAAGGTGGAGAATATCTTCTTCTTTAAAATAGGATAACTGTGATTCTTTCATTTTTTAAACCTTCCGCTTTTTATTCTATAATTAATTTGCTGTCGTGTTGTCGCATGAATAGTTATCGGAGTGATTGATCCCTCATCACTAATTTCATGGGGGATCATAACCAAAATATTTGAATCCTTACCAACAACAACCCATCTGTCTGTAGAAGTATCAAAATATCTTTCATTGCTATATCTAATAATATCCTCAATACTTTCTAAAGTGAAGCCACGAAGCTTTACTCTATATTTTAAATAATCTGTCCAAATAATTTCTGTCATGATTGTGTATCTAAAAGTATATTGTTTGTTTGCATTTGAAGCATAACGATCTTTTTTAATGCAAAATTTTCCACTTAAACTGATATTACCCCCCTAAACATGGAAAATAAAGGAATAAATAAAAAAGACAAGTATATTTTCCACTAAAGCAGATATTAGCTAACCAATATGGAAAATTTACATATAATAGGGTCTAACTTTCAATGCATGGGCTTGTTGAAACACTTTTTATTTTTTAAAAGCGCGTAAACTTGTTGAGCAATTTCAAGTTCTTCATTGGTTGGAATGACTAAAATTTTAACTGTAGAGGCAGTGCTTTGAATTTCTCTAATCTGCTTACTTGTAAGTTTGTTTTTTTGATGGTCAATTTCAATACCAAAGTATTGTAAATCATCACAACAATATTGCCGAACAATACTGGCATTTTCACCAATGCCGCCAGTAAAAACAATGGCATCTAAGCCATTAAGAGAAGCGATATAGGCACCAATGTATTTTTTTATTCGATAACAAAATATTTGTAGTGCGAGTTCGGAGAGTTCATCCCCTTTTTCAGCGAGGTCAGTAATTGTACGCATATCACTTTGACCGCAGATCCCCTTTAAACCACTTTTCTTGTTCAGTAACTCATCCAGCGCTTCAATATTCAGATCAGTTTTTTTAGCCAGATAAAAGGCAATGGCGGGATCAATATCACCACTTCGAGTGCCCATAACCAGCCCTTCTAAAGGGGTGAGTCCCATTGATGTGTCAATAGACTGACCATTTAAAACAGCACAAGCACTGGCACCATTGCCCAAGTGTAGACTGATGATTTTTAATTGGGATTCCCCCAGGTACTGACTAGCCTGTTGAGTCACATAATGGTGTGATGTGCCATGAAAACCATAACGTCGTACTTGATGCTTTTCATAGAGTTCATAAGGTAGGGCATAAAGATAAGATTTTTCGGGGAGGCTTTGATGAAATGCGGTATCAAAAACGGCGACTTGAGGCACATCGGGGGCACATTGTTGGAGCATTTTAATACCCAATAAATTGGCTGGATTATGCAGTGGTGCTAAAGCAGATAATTGCTCGATAGTATCAATAACCGTTTGATCAATTAGAGCGGGTTGCTGAAATTGTTCACCACCATGTACCACTCGATGACCGACAGCAGCTAAGCAGGCCAGATTTTTTATGTGACCCCCTGAGCGTAATTGGGCTTCCATTGTTTTAACAGCTTGTTGATGATCGCTAACGTGTTCTATTAATCCCGAAGTGATTACCTGCTTTGAAGGCATATCAAACAATTGATATTTTAATGAAGAGCTACCAGAGTTCAGTACTAATATAATCATTGTTCCTGAGCCTGTATTGCGGTGATGGCAACGGTATTAATAATATCTGCAACTAGACAACCGCGACTGAGATCATTCACTGGCTTATTTAAGCCTTGTAATATAGGGCCAATGGCAATGGCACCGGATGAACGTTGTACGGCTTTATAGGTATTATTGCCCGTATTCAAATCAGGAAAAATAAACACCGAGGCATTGCCAGCCACTTTGCTATCGGGTAATTTACTTTGGGCTACATCCGGTGAAATAGCGGCATCATATTGCATTGGACCTTCAATCAATAGTTCAGGCCGTGTTTGTTGGGCAATATGGGTTGCCTCGCGTACTTTATCCACATCAGCACCCTTGCCTGAGCCTCCAGTGGAATAAGAAAGCATGGCAACACGAGGTTCGATACCAAACATTGCGGCGGTTTGAGCAGAGCTAATGGCAATTTCGGCTAATTGTGAGGCATTGGGGTCGGGATTAACGGCACAGTCTCCATAGACCAGTACTTGGGTTTCCAGACACATCATAAAAACACTGGATACGATGGAAATATCAGCAGTGGTTTTAATGATTTGTAAGGCCGGACGAATGGTGTCGCCGGTGGTGTGAATAGCACCGGAAACCATACCATCAGCATGTCCTTTATGTACCATCATGGTGGCAAAATAAGAATAGTCAGCCATCGCATCGGCAGCGCCTTCCAGGGTGAGTCCCTTGTGCTGACGTAATTCAAAAAGTGTTTGGGTATAGTCAGAAAGATACTCAGATTGTTCGGGATCGATAATAGTGGCTGGTTGAATGTCCAGTCCCAAAGATGCACTTTGAGCTTGAATGCTTGCTTCATTACCCAAGAGTATAATATGTGCTACCTGACGACGTAATAATATTTCAACAGCTCTGAGAATACGTTCATCCGTTGCTTCCGGCAAGACGATAGTCATGCGTTTTGCCTTGGCTCGTTCAAACAAATTATGCTCAAACATAATGGGTGTCATAATTTTAGAAACATGAATGTTGGCCTGATCGAAAATACCTTGTGCATCGACATGGGCATCAAAATGACCTAGGGCTAAAGCAATTTTTCTTTTATTTTCATGATTAATAAGCGCCGCTATTTTTTCCACCTGACTAGTGGTTTTAAAGGTATCATAAGGCACCGATAAAATGGGAACGGTGAGAGTCATGCCCTTGAGTAATTTGAGCATATTGTCTTGTGGTGTGAAACCACCCGTTAGTAGTATGCCCGACAGATTAGGGAAATTATTGGATGCTAAGGCCGTGAGTGATGCCAGTAAAATATCAGCTCGATCACCACCAACAATGATTAAATCATCATCTTCAATATAGTTGAGAAAATGCTCTACGGTCATGGTAGCAATTTTAACTTGCTTTACAACGCGAAAGAGATCATCGGCTGAACCCATGACACAATTTGCGTTTAAGGCGGCTTTAATGTCAGCTAATGAAGGGCTATCCAGTTCGGTTTTTTCGGGAATAAAAAAAGTGGGTGCTATGCTATTAGAAATATCGTGCTGATTAATTCCAAGCAAGCTTTTATTGGGGATGCGATTGACGAAGGAAGCAAAATGAAAGCACCCGGAATTTTTAATGAGACGTGCGGCAATATTTATTTCTTCCTGAATATCTTTATCGCTTTGAGTCGCGCCATTAATAACACTGACAAAGGGACAGGCAAGATTTTTAGCAATATTTAAATTGATGTTCATATCAAAAGAGGCTAAAAACCCACGACTATTTAAACCTTCACATAAAATAAAATCATAGTCTTGTTTCAAGCGGTTAAAGTGGCTTAGCAGGCTGGCATAAAACTCTTTTATGCGACCCTGTGAAGAGAGTTGTGAGACTTCATCTACGGTAAACGCATAACAATCTTCATAAGGCATATCAGGACAATAGAGATTGCGTATGAGCTCGATATCTGTATCAGTATTGCTACTATTGTTTACTTGATTACCCATAAAGCTCCGCCATTTTTAGGAGCTTTCCATTCATAGGTGGCGTTTTCATCGCCACGCATAAAAACCTTGGCATCATGTCTTTTAAGTTAAAGCGTCTATTAAACCGATAACAAAATTCAGCAAGATACCGAGGTAAATGTTTTGAGTTAATGGAATGATAGCTTCCCTTCATAGAGTTTTTAATATTACCTATCATAGTGTTAACCCAGATAAACTCAATTTTATCAACACTTGCCGCACCACCACCCGTGACGATTGGAACATGCTTACAGTCAGCTTCTTTAACCGCAGGAAAACAATTTAACCCATCTGAGTAAACAGTACTTCCAGGTGTTAAATGAGTTTGTGCCCATCGTTTTATTTCACTGGATTTAAACCCTTTAAGCACATTTAAATTCATTGCAATCGGGTGTCCATCTTCATTAGTAGAAACGGCTGCAACGAACGGTGTTTTATTTTCTGAACCACGACCTCTGGAGCCGCCTCTGTGCTCACCACCCCAGTAGGCATCATCAATTTGAATGATGCCTGATAAAGGTTTACTGTCATCACGTTCTTTCATAACCTGCATGATCTTTTGTTTCATACTCCAGGCTGTATTGTAGCTTACCTTAAGCTGTCTCTTTAATTCTAATGCTGAAACCGCTGTCTTCAATTGAGTCATAAGATGAATCGCTAAAAACCACTTAGATAAAGGCAGTTTGGTACTATCAAATATTGTCCCACAGGTTGCTGATGTCTGATGATGACAATGGTGGCACTGATAAAGATGGCGATGTTCTAGAGTGCAATAAGTCTTATTGCCACACTCTGGGCAAACAAATCCATCAGGAAATTTCCATTTAAATAAGGCTTGTCGGCACTGTTTGTCAGTGCCATAATCATTAAAAAGCTCAAATAAACTATAACCTTCTTGAAACTGAATTTTATTTTTTGACATCATTCTACTCCACACATAATCTATACTATAATTATAGTATAATTATAGTATAATTATAGTATAATTATAGTATAATTATACTATAATTATCGAAATATGGCGGAGCTTTGTGGGTAATCAAGATTGTTTAAACCATCAGCTACTTCTATCACAGGGCGAAAAAAGGCAACTTTATCAATTCTTCGACTGAGCAATTCCATCATGCCCAGAGTGATCAGCAATTTTCCAGAATGAGGTTCCATAGAGGCAATATACAGGCTTGATGTTTTCATTGTTTGCTTCCCTATACGATGAACACTACTATACCCCTGTCACTTACATACTCAAAGCGGATTTATTTAATAGGTTTTTTCATAGATAGCATTTTGGGTGCTTTCTATCCATTGTTCAGCGGCCTTATGAATTTCCTTGGTGCTGAGTTCGCTGCTTTTAATGACTGGGCCAATGACCATTTTTATGGTGCCAGCTTTTTTAACGAATTGTCCCTTGGGCCAGAATTCACCGGCATTGTGGGCAATCGGCAGTACATCAAAATTTGATTTGTTGGCTAGCATTGCACCACCAATTTTATAATCGGGCTTATCTCCGGGACGTTTGCGAGTACCTTCGGGGAAAATAATCACCCAATTGCCTTCTTCGAGGCGTCGTGTGCCCCCTTCAACAATTTGCTTCAAGGCTTTTTTACCACTACTGCGATCAATGGCAATGGATTTCATTGATGCCAGTTGCCAACCGAAAAAAGGTACCCATAATAATTCACGTTTTAACACCCAAACTTGGGGAGTGAAGAGTAATTGCAAGGCCATGGTTTCCCAGGTGGATTGATGCTTACAAAAAATGATACAGGGCTTATCAGGAATGTTTTCCTTGCCACTAATTTCAAATTTTAGTCCACAAATAAAACGCAGTACATGCAAGGTTGCACTTGACCAACTGGAAATGAGTTTTGAACGATATTTATAGGGCACCGGGTAGGCCAATAAAAAAATACTGGTGGCAATAGGGATGGTGATCCACATAAAAGCTAAGTAAATGGTTGAGCGGATATAAGGCATAGTTACTTCTCTAATGTCTTTTTAAGTTTCTAATATTTAAGTTTCTAATAACTGTTGAGTGAAATCAGCTAAATCATTATAAACAGGCAATTGGGAAAATTCTTTGGAGCGATCCTCGGCAATGGCTTTTAAACTCCGCAAACCCTTGCCGGTTTTTACCAGTGCTATTTTAGTTCCGGCAGTGCGACCTGTTTTTAAATCACTCAGTGAATCACCTACCATAAATACGTCAGTCAGTTGTTGTGAAATCAGTTGTTGTGAAATGTCGGCTGTTGCATCAGTAAAAAAATCGTGTGCAATTTGATTGATTAAACCCGGTTGAGGTTTACGACAGTCACAGTGATCATCGGGGCCATGCGGGCAAAAATAAAAGCCGGAAATCTTAGCATCCAATGGTGCTAATAAGGACTGTAATTTATCATGCATGGCGTTTAAGGTTTCAAGGCTGAAATATTGTCGTGCAATGCCCGATTGATTGCTTGCTACCATCACTGAATAGCCTGCCTGACATAAACGGGCAATGGCTTCCAGACTACCAGGAATGGGTATAAACTCAGCGACAGATTTGATGTAATTATCCGAATCCTGATTGATTACCCCATCGCGATCTAAAATAATTAAGCGTGACATGGACGGTTTTAGTTAGCTTGTAATAATGATAAATCAGCTACCTGAATAAACTGTCCCTGTAATTGTCCTAGCAAGGCAATACGGTTGTTTTTCAGTGCCTCGTCATCGGCCATTACCATCACATCATCAAAGAAAGTATCAACAACTGTTCTTAGTTCGGACAACTCTGTTAATGCCTGAGTGTATTGTGATGCTTTTAAGAGTGGCGCTACTTTTTGAGTGATGCTCTCTAATTGCTCGGCTAATTGTTTTTCTGCGGCTTCCACAAATAAGTCTGCATTGATCGCCGTGGGTATATTACCTTTTAACTTTTTCAAGATATTGGCGATACGCTTGTTCGCTGCTGCGAGAGATTCGGCCGCTTCTAATTGCTTGAACTGTTTAACGGCTTCAATACGGCAGGCAAAGTCATAAGGTTGAGGCGGTGTGAGTGCCAATACCGCATCAAATACATCAATACTAATGTCCTGATCAGCGAAATAGCCTTTGAGTCTATCCAGCATGAACTTATAAACACTTTGACAAGCCTTGGCGGCTTCAATGTCAGCGGGAAAAAGTGATGCCGACTGAGCGAGTAATGCGGGCACATCCAGGACTAATTTATTCTCAATGATGGTGCGTAATAAGCCTAGGGCGGCACGTCTTAGTGCAAAAGGATCTTTGTCGCCACTGGGGATTTGTCCTAGGGCAAAAATACCCATCAGTGTATCAATGCGTTCAGCAATGGATAGGCATTGCCCGATGCTGCTAGCAGGTGTTTGATCACCAGCAAAGCGTGGCATATACTGCTCATCCAAAGCGATGGCAACGGCATCGTCTTCACCGTCATTGTGTGCATAATAGCGTCCCATAATGCCTTGTAGGTCAGGGAACTCATTAACCATTTCGGTCATCAGGTCGCATTTAGCTAATTGCGCTGCGCGTTCTGCCTGTTTGACGTCTGCACCCAAAGACTGAGCAATAATACTGGCTAATTGGGTAACGCGTTGGGTTTTGTCATAGACAGTGCCTAACTTGTTTTGAAAGACGACGGTTTTTAAGCGTTCTAGATGATTAGATAAAGGGGCTTTTTTATCCTGTGACCAGAAAAAATTAGCATCGGACAAACGTGGGCGAATCACTTTTTCATTGCCTTTTTTTATTTGTTCGGGGTCAGTGCTTTCAATATTGCTGATGGTAATGAAATACGGCATGAGCTGCCCATCCTTATCCAGCAAGTGGAAATATTTCTGGTGCTTTTTCATTGCTGAAATTAATGCTTCGGCAGGTACATCGAGAAAATGTGCTTCAAACTCACCCATAATGGCTTTTGGCCATTCCACCATACTGGTGACTTCATCAAGTAAATCTTGATCAATGACTGCAGTACCGCCAGCGGTGGCTGCACTGTCATTAATTTGTTGACGAATAAGGGCTTGGCGTTTATCAAAATCAGCAATCACCATACCCTGATTGAGCAATAATGCTTCATAATCAGCAGGAGCTGAGACCGTGATGTTTAAAGGACTGTGAAAACGATGGCCTTTTGTGGTATTGGACGTTGATACGCTCAGTACTTTGGTCTCAATGATTTTATCACCCAATAAAAGGATTGCCCAATGGACAGGACGCACGAACATGGCATCTAAATCGCCCCAATGCATACGCTTAGGGATAGGCAGTTTATCTAAGGCGGTCTGAAAAATAGCGGGAATTAATGCTTCGCTGGGCTTGCCTTGCTCAGAAAGGGTATAGGCCAACCAAGCACCCTTATCGGTTTCTAATTTACTCAATTGCTCTACTTCAACATTGCAGGAGCGAGCAAAACCTTGAGCCGCTTTAGTTGGACAGCCTTCTTCATCAAAGGCCGCCTGTAATGCCGGACCACGGCGTTCGATGGATTTGTCTGGTGAGCAAACATCTAATTGGCTGACTAAGAGCGCCAAGCGACGTGGCGTGGCATAGGATTTTATTGTTTCATAGCTTAAATTCGCTTCATCCAGTCCTTTTGCCACGCCATTTTTAAAGGCTTTTATTAAGCCTTTTAATGCCGTTGGTGGTAGCTCTTCAGTTCCTAATTCTATGAGTAAATCTTTTTTATCTGACACGGTTTTAACTCTTATATGTTTAACACGATAGTAAATTGCTACAAATGCTTTTCAAGCCTTAGTTTTTAAGCTTTAGCTTTCAGCATAGGAAAGCCCAAGGCTTCACGACGATCATAATAGGCCTGAGCAATGGCTTTGGACAAGCCCCGAACCCGGCCAATAAAGCGTGCTCGTTCGGTGACTGAAATTGCATGACGGGCATCCAGCAGATTAAATGCATGAGAGGCCTTGACCATCATTTCATAAGCAGGCAAGGGCAGATTGACTTCAATCAAGCGTTTGCTTTCTGCCTCTAGGTGATCAAATTGGGTGAACAAAGCATCAACTGGAGCTTGTTCAAAATTGTAGGTCGACATTTCGACTTCATTTTGATGAAAAACATCACCATAAGTGACTTTGCCCAAGGGACCATCAGTCCAGACCAGATCATAGATACTTTCTGCACCCTGTAGATACATGGCAATCCGTTCTAGACCATAAGTGATTTCACCGGTAACGGGCTTGCATTCAAGACCGCCCACTTGTTGGAAATAGGTAAATTGTGAGACTTCCATACCATTAAGCCAGACTTCCCAGCCTAAACCCCAGGCACCTAACGTGGGCGATTCCCAATTGTCTTCAACAAAACGAATATCATGCACTAAAGGATCTAAGCCCAGCATCTTCAACGAGCCCAAATACAGTTCCTGAATTTCCAGTGGTGACGGCTTAATCACTACCTGAAACTGATAATAATGTTGCAGGCGGTTAGGATTCTCACCATAGCGGCCATCTGTCGGGCGACGACAAGGCTGAACATAGGCTGCACTCCAGGGCTCAGGGCCAATGGCGCGCAAAAAAGTAGCGGGGTGAAAGGTGCCTGCACCCATTTCCATATCATAGGGTTGCAGTAGGACACAGCCCTTCTCTGCCCAGTAGTTTTGTAGGGATAGTATCAGACCTTGAAAGGTAGACACATCCATGGGATCGGATGAAGGCATATTTGTAGACGATTTAGACATTGTATTATTTGTTTTCTAATGAGTTTATTAAAGTTGGGTGCATAAAAATGGTCGTAATTATACCTTAAATCCATCACTGGCTGTAGGTTTAACTGACTTATAAGACAAATAAATTCCACGGCTTAAAGTTGTTTTATTTTGTGATGTTCATCACGTTCTTTGGTGCTGGCGGGTATTCCCCAATCTTTGCATAAAAGTTAGATCCATTAGACTGAGCAGTAGACAAATGGATGAAAAGAAAAATAAAACTGCATTCATTTAAAGCGGAGCAGAGCCGCAGAGAACCAGCAAAGTCCTGATTGGCTAAGAGCCAATCAGGTAAAACAAGGAGGTATTATGGTTATCGAGCAGTATTCAGCGGTATCGCGACCACAATTTGGTCTAAGAGCCATTAAAGAACAGATTAGAAGTCAGATTTCCTTCTGGCTTTGGGATCGAAAGTTATCTAAGCAATATAATGACATCATGAAGCACAATAGTGATCTTGAAAGAACTGTTGTGAATAGCGCTGTTATAAATAATGGGGTTAATCATGCTTAAATTGCTTGCCAATACCCGACAATATCTAGCTCAACGAGCCTACCATAGCAAGCTCCCCTATCAGCTTCGTGCCTTATATGGCGATCGAGTGCAATATACACCGACTCAAATTACTATTGCTATTCGTAAGGCGGGTTTGTGTGTGGAGCACCGACAGTTAGCTTATGAAATGTATCTCAGCAAAGAAGAAATTATCGCTTTTCGTAAAAAAAGTAATGTGCATCGTTCTAATGCCCCTTTGCCCAGAGTGACTTTAAACAAAAGCGTTTTTAATTAGTGTCCATCCGTTTATTCTAAAATTATTTGTTAATTTTGACCGTAGGGTGGGCACGCTGAAAGTGTTCATAATAAGCGCTTGAGTCAGCGTGGGCAGATAAAGCCATGCCCACCCTACGGTTCTTTATATAAAAAACCTATTTACGGATGAGCACTAATTAGGCTATTATCAAGCTTTAATCATCACCTTTCCTCTCCTCTCCTCTTAATAAAGGGGCGTTATAGCGTCCCTGAATCTTATATCGTATCCCACTTATATAACTGGTCTCTTTTTAAGCAAATTTTCGTTATAATAGCCGCTTGATTTTTTATTCCTAATATAAAGTATGAGTAGAGCGGTCGTTTATGAAACAACAAGCAGCAGAAAAACAACGTAAAGCCGTGGCTTTAATCTCCGGTGGTCTGGACTCCATGTTAGCGGTCAAAGTCATACAGGAACAGGGCATCCATGTTGAAGGGATTAACTTTTTTACCGGTTTTTGTGTTGAAGGTCATACGCATGCCGTTAGAAAAAAACATAAGGATAAGCAAAAACGTAATAATGCCTTATGGGTGGCTGAGCAGTTGGGCGTTAAACTGCATATCATTGATGTGGTTGAGGAATACAAAGACGTATTACTAAACCCAGTGCATGGTTATGGCAAAAACGTTAATCCCTGCTTAGATTGTAAAACCTTTATGGTGAAAAAAGCAGTGGAATGGATCAAAGCAAATGACTTTGACTTCATTATAACAGGTGAAGTGGTAGGGCAGCGTCCGATGTCACAGCGTCGGGAAACCATGCCGATTGTTGCCAAAGAATCTGGAAGTGATGACTTGCTGGTCAGACCCTTAAGCGCACAGCAATTACCTGCGACCTTGCCGGAGCGTGAGGGTTGGCTGGATCGGGACAAAATGTTTGATTTTAATGGCCGTACCCGTAAGCCACAAATGGCCCTGGCGGCTCAGTATGGATTCAAAGACTATGCCCAGCCTGCAGGGGGTTGTTGTATGCTGACCGATGAAAATTATGCCGTCAAGTTGCAGGATATGTGGACCAATCGTCCGACCCGTGAATATGAGCTGGATGATATTATTATGCTAAAAATGGGACGTCATTTCCGCCTCGCATCGCACTTAAAAGTGATCATTGGTCGTGAAGAGGGTGAGAACAACTTTATGCAAGGCTACAAAAATCAATTTGTCAGTATTTTTCCGACCAGTCATCATGGTGCTTTGTGTCTGGTTGATGGTGTATTTAAAAGTGATGAAGAACTGCAACAGGCTTTGGGCTTAGTGGCACGTTATAGTCAGGGAAAAAATGCCTCGGAAGTGATATTAAAAGTGCGTCAGGCAAATGGCACTGAAGAGGAACATACGATTGCACCCATGGCTGCCGATGCGATTAAAAGGGAATGGGTAATATGAGTATCGATGAAAACTACAGTGAAGCACATCAATTGGATGCTCGCCGCTTGCTCTGTCCTCTGCCGGTGATCCGTACTCAGGATGCTGCGCTGGAACTCGCAAGCGGTGAATTGCTGACGGTGACCTGTACCGATCCGGGTACTAAAATGGACATTCCTAGTTGGTGTCGCATTAATGGTCATGAAGTCCTGGCGATTAAGGAGCAGGATCTTGAAGTTATTATCACCCTCAAGGTCAATCATGACACAGAATAAAAAAATCTAAAAAAAGAATATTAAATGTTGCTTATATTAATACTATCTAATATACTGAGCGCATGTTGTAAGGAATTTACACATTAAAATAAAAAACGTACTGGAGAGTATAAAATGAAAACATTAATGATCGCTACAGCTATCGCAGCCTCTATTGCTTCTATGACAGCAAGTGCTTGGTGGGGTGATGACAGCAATTCAAACACCAACTGGAATGGCAATGGCTATAACAACATGAACAACAATGCTTCTAGTAATGGCTATGGCAATGGTTGGGGTGATGGTAGCATGGACAGTGATATGGATGGTGATTTTGAAATCACTATCAAAGCACGTGGTCGCGGTCGTGGCAAAGGCAACACTAAAGGTTCAGCTTATGGTAATGCTTATAGCAACTATAATGGTAGCAATGACATGAATAACCGTTTTAATGGTTATAACAACTATGCTAACCAACAGCAGGGATATGGTTATTATCCTCGCCCTGTTGCTGCACCCGCTCCTGTAGCACCTGCACCAGTTGCGCCTGCTGCAAAATAAGTGCTTAATAGGCTGAGACTTATCTCAGCTTAGTTTAGCTTAAAAAAGCCGTCACCTGAATTTCATGTGATGGCTTTTTTTGGCCAAGAAAAGACCTCTTTATAAAAATTAAAGAATGATTGTACGCCCAAGTATCACGGCTATATTTGGCTTTTGATGAAAATCGCAGTATGATTCTAGTCCTTAATTATAAAGCAGCGCTGAATTTCGCACTGTTTTAGGGCAAAAAAACCAGATTTGAGTATAAAGAACACTGTGTTTTGATATGGTGATTCGTTTAATGACGCCTTAAAGAATGCCGTTATTAGCTTTGGGCAATGGTGGTACAATAATTGCTCAAAAGATTTAAAGTTAACATGATCATACAAGCTAAATTTTTTAGCTATCTATTAGTTACAGTAGAGGAAAATAAGCAATGAGTGGAAATGAGTCACGCCTTCAGGCAATTTACCAAATTACCAATCGTGAAAGCGCAGCAATGGAAAAAGCCGGTACTCTGAGTGAGATCTGGGCAAGTGATGTCTTTAATCTTGCAAAAATGGAAGATTCTCTTTCCAAAAATGCTTTTAAAGCCATTAAGAAAACAGTACAGACAGGTGAAGCGCTAGATTCATCCAATGCTGATATTGTTGCAGCAGCAATGAAAGAATGGGCTGTCTCTAAAGGTGCTAAATTTTACTCACACATTTTTTACCCACTGACACATGCGACTGCTGAAAAGCACGACGGTTTTATTATCACCAATTCTGATGGTAATGCCATTACAGAATTCACCGGTAGTTTATTGATTAAGGGCGAGCCAGATGGTTCATCTTTCCCTAATGGTAGTATCCGTATGACTAATGCAGCACGTGGTTATACTGCATGGGATCCCACTAGCCCGGTTTATATTCAGGAAACTGAAATCGGTGCGACTCTAATGATTCCAAGTGTTTTTATGTCTTGGACGGGTGAAGCTTTAGATAAGAAAATTCCTCTACTACGTTCTAACGATGCAATGAACAAAGCCGGTAGCCGGGTACTATCTTTAATGGGCGAAACAGATATCGCACCATTGAATTCAAGCTGTGGTGCTGAGCAAGAATACTTCCTAGTTGATTCAAACTTTGCCAATAGCCGCCCTGATTTATTATTAACGGGTAGAACTTTATTTGGTGCACCTTCTGCGAAGGGGCAAGAATTTGATGACCATTATTTTGGTGCTATTCCTGCCCGCGTTCAACTTTATATGCAGGACATCGAAGATCAACTTTATAAATTAGGTATTCCCGCTAAGACCAGCCACAATGAAGTGGCACCGGGTCAGTTTGAAATTGCCCCTTATTTTGAAGCAGCCAATGTTGCCGCTGATCACCAGCAGCAATTAATGACCACTCTAAAAGCCACCGCTAAGAAGCACGGCTTTATTTGTTTGTTACACGAAAAGCCTTTTGCCGGTATCAATGGTTCAGGTAAACACGTTAACTGGTCAGTCGGTAATGCGACTCAGGGTAATTTATTAGATCCCGGTCAAACACCTCATGATAACCTGAACTTCTTATTATTTTGTGGTGCGGTTATTCGTGGCGTACATAAGTTTGGTCCATTATTGCGTTCAGTTATTGCTTCTGCAGGTAATGACCATCGTTTAGGCGCTAACGAAGCACCTCCTGCGATTCTTTCTGTTTACCTAGGTGAGCAATTAGAAAAAGTCTATGAAGACATTAAAGAAGGTAAATTGACCCCAAGTAAAGCCGGTGGTGAAATGGACTTAGGTTTGTCTCAAATCTTGAACTTCGAACGTGATCCTGGTGATCGTAATCGTACTTCTCCTTTTGCTTTTACTGGTAACCGTTTTGAGTTCCGTGCAGTGGGTTCAGCTCAGTCTGTTTCTGGACCTCTGGTGGCAATGAACACGATGCTTGCTGATTCACTGAACTGGATTGCGGATAAATTAGAAGGTGCGCTAAGTGGTGGTACGGATAAAACAGTTGCTGTGATTGAAGTCTTGAAGCAACTGATTGAAGAAAACGGCAACGTCGTTTTTGGTGGCGACGGCTATTCGAGCGAATGGCATGAAAAAGCCGTATCAGAACGTGGCTTGAAAAACATTCCGACGACTGCTGATGCTTTACCAGCTTTGCAAGAAGAGTCAGTTAAAGAATTATTCTCTAGCACTGGCGTACTTTCTCCTATAGAACTGGAGAGTCGTTACGAAGTGTATGCAGAACAGTATATTCTTGCTATTGAAGTAGAAGCGAAGCTGGTTGTTGATATGGCAACAACCATGATTTATCCAGCAGCAACCCGTTATTTATCTGAATTGACAATGACCAACTCCGGCTTAAACGAAATGGGTATCGAAATGGACAACTCCATTGCGATGACCGTTGCAACTGAAGCCAGTGCGATGATGACTGAAGTGGCAAACTTGAAAGAAGCCATGGCAAAAGAAGATTTTGCTGACACGGATGAGCATACACAATACTTTGCCAATACTATTCTTGGTTTAATGGTTGCTGTTCGTACTCATGCAGATACTCTGGAAACAGTGGTTGCTGATGAATTATGGCCTCTACCTAAGTACCATGAAATGTTATTTATCAAGTAAATAACAGGTAATATTATCAAGTTTGAGTCAGTAAAATAGTTCAAGCCTGATAAGGTTGTACAATAAAAAAGCCACTATTTATAGTGGCTTTTTTTGTTAAATCACGTATGATCTAAACCTTAAATCACATCGATTTGAACCTTTTTCCCTAGTTTGAAGCTTTAAGCATTACCACAAAAATATGACAACCGAAAAGAATCATTCTGAAGATCGTTATAAGATCACTGCCAAAGTCACTATAGTTGGCGCAGTAATCAATTGTATCCTGGCAGTGCTAAAAATTGTTATTGGTGTAATCGGTCACTCCCATGCTTTAATCGTTGATGGTATCCACTCTTTCTCTGACCTACTCAGTGATGCGCTAGTCGTTTTTGCGGCCAAAAAAGGCAATCAATGTCCTGATGAAGATCACCCCTATGGCCATGCTAGAATCGAAACCGCCTTCGCTGCGGTATTGGGTGGTATTCTTATTGCTGTTGGTATCGGTATTGTTATCGATGCCCTAGATCGCTTAACGAGCGGTGATATCGTTACTCCGCAAAGCATGACCATTTGGGTGGCTTTACTCTCGGTATTATCCAAAGAAGCACTCTACCGTTATACGCTTGTTTATGCTGAACGGCTGAATTCCAATATTCTCAAAGCTAATGCCTGGCACCATCGCAGTGATGCGATTTCATCTATCGTCGTTTTAGTCGGTATTATCGGCAGTATTTCCGGTATCCCCTATTTAGATGCTGCTGCCGCTGTGATTGTGTCAATGATGATTGCTAAAATTGGTTGGGATATTGCTAAAGAAAGCATAGAGCAATTAGTTGATAAGGGACTTGATGGTGAAAAAGTGCGCTTTATTAGTTCACACATTACCGAAATCCCCGGTGTTAGACACATGCACATGCTACGTACTCGACAAATGGGCGCTGAAGCCTTATTGGACGTACACATTGAAGTAGCCCCCCAATTGAGTGTCTCCGAAGGTCATCGTATCAGTGATGAAGTAAGCAAAGAACTCACTAAAGAATTCCCCGATATTTCCCAGGTATTGGTTCATATCGACCCGGAAGATGATGAAGAAGACTCTACTTGTTCAAACCTGCCTTTAAGAAAAGAAATATTATCTGATTTAGATCAGTTATGGGCCGATATCGAACAATCTAAACTCATTGAGGAAGTGACGCTACATTACTTATACGGTAAAGTCAGCGTACAAATCATTATGCCCTTATCGGTGTTATCGTCATTTGAAGAACCCGCCTTGCTTGCCAAGCACTTTGTTTCATCGGTCGAAAAACTGGATTATATTGATAAATTAGAATTATTATATCGATAAAATGCACCCCATTTGTGCAAAATGACATTTGTTGCACAAATAGGGTGCACCCCGAATAGTGACCTCTAGGAAAAACTAAGCCATATATTCTACTCTTGCCATTTTTACCTCAAATACTTTTAGCTCAAGAACCGCAATGGAAGACAACGAATGTCTGATGGCGGTGGTGGTCAGGTATGGCATTACCTAGCCAATCAAACTATTAATAGATCTTCGCACCATAAAAGAGCATTATAATAAATATAAAGTATCCAATAAGCTTCATAATGAATGATAAATCATTGTTTTCTAGTTAAAATAATAGTTAAAACAACAGCTTAAAAATATACTATTATCTTTATAAACGTTGGTTTAATTATTGCATTGAAGCAAAATGACGCATAAACAATGGACTAGCTAATGGTGCAGTGGATAATTAAATGGTGAACAGCTCTAAACGACAGCAATATGAATTTGCTGAAACAGTGCTGGATAATTTAAACACAGCCGTGGTATTGCTCGATAGTCAATTAAATGTACTTTATATTAATCCTTCCGCTGAAATGCTCTTGGGCGTTAGTTCCAACAAAATTACTTCAAAGCCCATCAGTAAACTACTTACCGATGAAGCATTAATTACTGCAGTAAAAGATACTCTGCTCAGTAACCATCCCTTTACTCAACGTGAGCGTATCATTCTCATCAATGACCGCAGGCTAACGGTTGATATCAGTGTGCAGCTTATTTTATCTGAAAATATGCCGGATAAAAATGACAAGCGTTTACTCATTGAGTTCAGTCAGCTTGATCGGCACTTAAGGATTTCCAGAGAAGAAAATTTACTGGCACAACATGAAACCATTCGTGCCCTATTACGCAGTATGGCGCATGAAGTTAAAAATCCTTTGGGTGGGATTCGTGGTGCCGCTCAATTACTCGAGCGAGAATTAAAAAATTCTGAGCAGACTGAATATACCCAAGTCATTATTGATGAGGCGGATCGATTAAAAAATCTGGTGAATCGGATGTTAGGGCCCAATGCCCGACCGAATCAGACCCTGGTGAATATACACTCAGTTTCAGAGCGAGTACGAAGCTTACTTAAAGCGGATAAAAGCCGTGATGTTAATATTTATTTTGACTATGATCCCAGTATCCCAGAAGTTACTTTTGATCCGGAACATTTGATACAAGCTGTATTAAATATTGTGCGTAATGCGGCACAGGCGCTGACAGAACAAGATAAAAATAGTCCTTTGAATGAAAGCCATTCGAATTCAGAGCAGGAAAAAACCATTACCATAAAAACGCGGATCATGAGGCATTTTAATATCGGTCATAAGCGTTACAAATTAGTCGCTAAGATGGACATTATTGATAATGGTCCAGGTATTTCAGAACATATGCAAGAAAGAATTTTTATGCCCCTAATCACAGGCCGTGCTGAAGGGACGGGGCTTGGTCTTTCTATTGCGCAATCATTGATTAGTCAAAATGGCGGCCTAATTGAATGTCATAGCAAACCCGGCAATACAGTATTCAGTATATTGTTACCCATCAATGATAACAGTAATAAACCACATCGGAGTTTTACGTGAGCGAACAAAATATAGTTTGGGTGATTGATGATGATCGTTCAATTCGTTGGGTATTAGAGAAAGCATTTAAGCAAGCTGATCTACACGTTGAGAGCTTTGAAAATGCCGAAAGTGTATTAAGTGCTTTGAAAAAAGCACAGCCAGATACTATCGTGACGGATATTCGTATGCCCGGCATGGATGGCTTTGATTTATTAAAAAAATTACAACTAGATTACAAGGATATTCCGGTCATTATTATGACCGCACATTCTGATCTGGATAGTGCTGTTTCTGCATATGAAGGGGGAGCTTTTGAATACCTGCCTAAGCCTTTTGATGTCGATGAGGCAGTAGAATTAGTACAACGCGCATTGAGCTTGCGTAAGACAGAAAAAAATCGCCAGCATAAAGAAGTTCAAGACAATGCCACACCAGAGATTATCGGTGAAGCGGCTTCTATGCAGGAAGTCTTTCGTGCCATTGGCCGATTATCCCGTTCCAATATTACCGTGATGATCAATGGTGCTTCGGGTACGGGTAAAGAATTAGTGGCGCAGGCACTACATCGTCATAGTCCCCGCTCCGATAAACCTTTTATCGCACTGAATACCGCTGCAATTCCTAAAGACTTATTAGAATCTGAATTTTTTGGTCATGAACGTGGTGCTTTTACCGGTGCTCAGGCACAGCGCGTGGGACGTTTTGAACAAGCGGATGGTGGTACCTTATTTTTAGATGAAATTGGTGATATGCCGGCAGAATTGCAAACCCGTTTATTACGCGTTTTATCTGACGGTGAATTTTATCGTGTGGGAGGGCGCTCACCCATTAAAGTGGATGTGCGCATCATTGCTGCCACTCATCAGGATTTAGATAAACGAGTGGAAGAAGGCTTATTCAGAGAAGATTTATTCCACCGTCTTAATGTGATCCGAATCCACATGCCCACCCTGAGTGAACGTCAGGAAGATATTGCCCTGCTGGCCAGCTATTTTTTAAACCGGGCAGCCTTAGAGCTGAATGTAGAAAAGAAAACGCTGGATAGAGAAAGTGAAATCTTTTTAAGCAAGCAACCCTGGCCGGGCAATGTGCGCCAATTGGAAAATGTGTGTCGCTGGTTAACGGTGATGTCACCCGCCCAAGTGGTACACATTGAAGATATGCCACCGGAGTTACAAGGCACAAACCTTGAAGAAACGGTTAATAGCAATTGGGAAGATGCGTTAAGACTCTGGCTGGATTCTCAATTGTCAGCCGGTGCAGAGAATGTATTGGACACATTAATGCCTAATATGGAACGCATCATGATAGATGTTGCGTTGAAGAGCACTGGTGGTCGTAAACAGGATGCTGCACGCTTGCTTGGCTGGGGCAGAAATACCCTGACGCGTAAGATCAAAGAATTAAATATTGAATAAAGTGACTAAGAAGTAATGTCCATGCTAACTTATTTTGTGTAACATAAGTTAGCATGGTTGAGACTCGCGTATTTTAACTTTTTTCTGCGATTTGAGGCTCATTCGCTTTGTTTGAACTTGAATTTTTGCTTGCCAATTCCATCAATAAAGCATCCATGCCTTTCTTAGAGATAATTTGCTTAAAACTAGAGCGATAGGTGGTCACTAAGCTGATGCCTTCCACTGAGACATCATAAACCTTCCATTCACCATTTTTACTATGGTATAAATCATAATTAACCTTAACAGGTTCTGCACCACTGGGTGGGTTGACCTGAGAACGAATGGTAGCATATTTGCCTTTAAGCTCACCACGAAATGGTTTGAAGGTAATGATGTCATCAGAGAGATCATTGCTTGATAAGAATTGAATCAGAGCTTTAGAATAGAATTTGACCACCAATGTCTGAAATTCAACAATGAATTTTTTTTGTTGCTCGGGAGTGGCTTTGCGCCAATTTTTTCCTAATACCCAGCGTGACATGAGAGGAAAGTTTATTTTTGGTACTAAATTATGGTTGACCAATTGCAAGGCGATTTGAGGATCGTTACGAATCGCATCGGTATTGTTTCTGAATTCATTAATCATGTGTTTTGAGGTATCTTCCATCAGTTTTTGTGGCACAGGCACATCGGCATAACTGATTGATGATAGAACAATAGCCAATAGGAAGGATTGAATAAGAATCCTTCCTATTGGTGATAAATTGGTAAGAGTCGATAAACTAAACATATTTTTCCCCAGATTGTCTGCTTCTAATTTCAGGTGCAACGTCAACATGCTTAACGCATAAAATTCTTTTTAAATAAGAATAGTACATAAGACCTGCAAAAGCTGAAAGTAATTTCCATTTACATTAACCGATACTCAATGAACCGCTGGTGAATAAAAAATCTAAAAAATCATTCTTGATTACCCATAAAGCTCCGCCATTTTTAGGAGCTTTCCATTCATAGGTGGCGTTTTCATCGCCACGCATAAAAACCTTGGCATCATGTCTTTTAAGTTAAAGCGTCTATTAAACCGATAACAAAATTCAGCAAGATACCGAGGTATAATATTACCTATCATAGTGTTAACCCAGATAAACTCAATTTTATCAACACTTGCCGCACCACCACCCGTGACGATTGGAACATGCTTACAGTCAGCTTCTTTAACCGCAGGAAAACAATTTAACCCATCTGAGTAAACAGTACTTCCAGGTGTTAAATGAGTTTGTGCCCATCGTTTTATTTCACTGGATTTAAACCCTTTAAGCACATTTAAATTCATTGCAATCGGGTGTCCATCTTCATTAGTAGAAACGGCTGCAACGAACGGTGTTTTATTTTCTGAACCACGACCTCTGGAGCCGCCTCTGTGCTCACCACCCCAGTAGGCATCATCAATTTGAATGATGCCTGATAAAGGATTTACTGTCATCACGTTCTTTCATAACCTGCATGATCTTTTGTTTCATACTCCAGGCTGTATTGTAGCTTACCTTAAGCTGTCTCTTTAATTCTAATGCTGAAACCGCTGTCTTCAATTGAGTCATAAGATGAATCGCTAAAAACCACTTAGATAAAGGCAGTTTGGTACTATCAAATATTGTCCCACAGGTTGCTGATGTCTGATGATGACAATGGTGGCACTGATAAAGATGGCGATGTTCTAGAGTGCAATAAGTCTTATTGCCACACTCTGGGCAAACAAATCCATCAGGAAATTTCCATTTAAATAAGGCTTGTCGGCACTGTTTGTCAGTGCCATAATCATTAAAAAGCTCAAATAAACTATAACCTTCTTGAAACTGAATTTTATTTTTTGACATCATTCTACTCCACACATAATCTATACTTTAATTATAGTATAATTATAGTATAATTATAGTATAATTATCGAAATATGGCGGAGCTTTGTGGGTAATCAAGAAATCATTTAAAAACGATCTAAAAAATGATGCTAGATAAAATAACGGATTCATTCGGTTATTCCAAGTTAGTATTTTCTAATAAAGAGCGCATATAAACAAGAAAAAAGAGTATAATTGTGAACTGTTTATAGCTAAATATGGCTAAAATGAGACAATTAGATTAAATTTGGTCAAAAAATGTGATAAAAAAACCTGAATTACTGCTCCCAGCGGGTACCATAAAAAACATGCGCTACGCTTATGCCTATGGTGCAGATGCCATTTATGCCGGTCAGCCACGTTATAGCTTGCGGGCAAGAAACAATGATTTTACCTATGAAAATATTGCCATAGGTATCAATGAAGCCCATGAAAACGGCAAAAAGTTCTTTCTCGCATCCAATGTTATTCCTCATAATTCTAAGATCAAGACCTATATGGATGATATTGCTCCTATTATTGAACTGAAACCGGATGCTCTTATTATGGCCGATCCCGGCCTGATTATGATGGTGAGAGAACGTTGGCCTGAAGTCAGTGTTCACCTGTCAGTACAGGCGAATACGGTGAATTATGCTGCGGTACAATTCTGGAAATCCGTGGGAGTTGAGCGGGTTATTTTGTCGCGAGAATTATCTTTGGATGAAATTGAAGAAATTCGTCAACAATGTCCGGATATGGAATTAGAAGTATTTGTTCATGGGGCATTATGTATCGCCTACTCAGGGCGTTGCTTGCTGTCAGGTTATTTTAATCATCGCGATCCCAATCAGGGTACTTGTACCAATGCTTGTCGCTGGGAATATAAAGTGCATGATGCCAGTGAAGATGTCACCGGTGATGTGATGATTAAGCCCCCAGAGCCGCAAAAAATAGATTTTGACCCTTTTGCCGCGATGAATTCTCCCGAAGCCTTTCCCGATGAGAGCAAAATGAAGCGTCACCCGGATGCGGATAAAATCTATCTCATTGAAGAAGCGGAACGTCCGGGTGAATATATGCCGATCATTGAAGATGAAAATGGCACCTATATCATGAACTCAAAAGATTTACGTGCCTTAGAACATGTCGAGCGATTGATGCAGATTGGTGTTGATTCACTAAAAATAGAAGGCCGAACTAAATCCCATTATTATGCAGCGCGTACAGCACAGGTTTATCGTCAGGCAATTGATTCACTGGCGCGTGGTGAAGCCTTTGATATGGAATTGTATGCGGACCTAAATAGTCTGGCAAATCGTGGTTATACCGATGGTTTTTATCAGCGTCACCACACCCATGAATACCAAAACTATATGGATAATCATTCCCGTAGCAAAAGCCAGCAATTTGTCGGTGAAATTCTGGAGTATAATGAAGCAGAACAAACCGCCATCGTTGATGTCAAAAACCGCTTCAGCGTAGGTGATACTCTGGAGCTTATTTTACCTGAGGGTAACAAGGCTTTTACATTAGAAGCCATTACCAGCAATAAAAATGGTGAAGCAATGGATGTCGCACCGGGCAGTGGCCATATAGTCACCATCCCCTTGCCATTTAAGGCCGATAATTATAGCTTGATTGCACGAATTTTTTAACATAAACCCCAACCGGAGTAACCATGAATAGCTCTAGCGTTTATCCTTATACCCGTAAGCGCCGTATGCGTCGTGACGATTTTTCTCGGCGTTTAATGCGTGAATCACAGCTGAGTGTTGATGATTTGATTTATCCTATGTTTATTCTGGAAGGTGAAAATCAACGTGAAGTTATTGCATCTATGCCGGGTGTTGAACGTGTCAGTATCGACCAGTTATTGCTTGAAGCTAAAGAATTAGTGGCTCTGGGCGTACCTGCTGTCGCCTTGTTTCCAGTGACACCACAGAGTGCCAAAAGTGATGATGCCAAAGAAGCTTATAATCCTGATGGTCTCGCGCAACGTGCAGTAAGGGCATTAAAAGCTGATTTTCCAGAACTGGGTGTCATTACCGATGTGGCACTGGATCCATTCACGTCTCACGGACAAGATGGCTTGATCGATGAAACTGGCTATGTATTGAATGATGAAACAGTTGAAGTCTTGATCAAACAGGCTTTATCACATGCCGAAGCGGGTGCAGACATTGTTGCCCCCTCGGACATGATGGATGGTCGTATTGGTGAAATTCGCGAAGCCTTGGAAGAAAATAATTATATCTATACCAAAATTTTATCCTACTCAGCAAAATATGCTTCAAGCTTTTACGGCCCCTTTAGAGATGCTGTGGGCTCGGCGGCAAATTTAGGTAAGGCAGACAAAAGTACTTATCAAATGGATCCCGGTAATAGTGATGAAGCCTTACTCGAAGTGGCGATGGATTTAGAAGAAGGTGCCGATATGGTCATGGTGAAACCCGGTATGCCCTATCTTGATATTGTCCGCCGTGTTAAACAGGAATTTGGTGTACCCACTTATGCCTATCAGGTGAGTGGTGAATATTCCATGCTCAGAGCCGCCATTGATAATGGCTGGTTAGATGAACGTAAGGTGATCATGGAGTCATTATTGTGTTTTAAACGTGCCGGTGCCGATGGCATTTTGACTTATTACGCCAAACAAGTAGCGCTCTGGTTGAAAGAGAGTGGCTGATAGAGAATAATTGTCAGTCTAGTTTCCGTACCAGGTTGAAGTGTTTGTCTTTACAGGGGCGCTCAAGCACATCCATGTGATCGCTTTATGAAAATATCCCTATTTTCAAAACCCTGTAAAGACAAACACTTCAACCTGATACTCTATTGTCACTTTGCAAAATGCTGTGTAGCTACGAAAGAAATAGTTAAATGAATAAACGAGAAAACTGTTAGTGAAAATAATCCTTAATATTGTGTATTTCTTGGTCTTCCTCATGCTGGCAATGCTGGTGATGTTTCTTGGTGGCTTATCAGGTGTGGCCGGAACATTCTATATCATGGTCGAGGCGGGGGATTTACAAGCCAATTTGAGCAAGGCTATTGCTGTTTTGCTTATCGTCTGGCTAGTGGTGGTGTTTTTGAGAAATCGAAATAAAAGAGCCATAAAA
The DNA here is from genome assembly GCF_016097415.1 of sulfur-oxidizing endosymbiont of Gigantopelta aegis. Classification (NCBI taxonomy): domain Bacteria; species sulfur-oxidizing endosymbiont of Gigantopelta aegis. Next base: position 847,210 of record NZ_JAEHGE010000001.1, read on the forward strand.
CGTATCAAGCGCTTGGCCAAAGAAGAGCAGGCGAAGGAAAACAAATGAGTGATATTTTTGATTTTGATAAGCCGGATCGTTATGCCGTGATGGGTAATCCGATTAATCATAGTAAGTCACCACAGATTCATAGCGCATTCGCCAAAGAAACGGGACAAAAGCTGGAATATACGGCTATTCATGTGGATGTGGGTGGTTTTGCTCAGGCCGTCAGTCATTTTCAGGCTCATGGTGGTAAGGGCTTAAATGTCACTGTGCCCTTTAAGTTGGATGCCTGGAAATTAGCCGATACTTTAACTGAACGGGCAACCAAAGCCGGTGCAGTGAATACCCTTATTTTAGAAAAAAATGGTGATATTCAAGGGGATAATACCGATGGTGTTGGCCTAGTCAACGATATCATCAACCATCTGGGTTGGAGCATTGCCCAACAACGGGTATTGATATTAGGCGCGGGTGGCGCTTCACGAGGAGTGATCGGCCCTATTTTGGAACATCAGCCTAAGTCTTTGACTATTGCCAATCGTACTGCCTCCAAAGCGGCTGAATTAGTAGAACTCTTTAGCGATGTGAAAGCTGATAACACCCAGGCTATTGTGGGGGGAAGCTATGATGCTTTAAATGGACAGCAATTTGACTTGGTGATTAATGCCACGGCAGCTAGTTTAAAGGGTGAGGTGCCTCCCATTCCCGATAATATATTAGCAAGCAATGCCTGCTGTTATGACATGATGTATGCAGCACAGCCAACTGCATTTATGCTTTGGGCGAGTGAACATGGCGTCACTCAGATCAGTGATGGTTTGGGCATGTTGGTAGGACAGGCTGCCGAATCTTTTACGATCTGGCGTGGTGTAAGGCCATCGGTCGTACCCGTGATTGCTAGCATAAAAGCGGCATTGAAGTAGCGTACAATTAAACCTAAAAAAATCAGTTGAACCTACTGTGACCGCCTTATGCACTGAATCTTAAGGATTTTCCAGAATATTTTGGGCTCTTCTCCGCTTTGATGAGTGAGGGTTTACCCAAAATAGAACATACTCTGCTCATCAGGAATGGAGGTTTGCCTGATTTTAAGTTTAAAATATTCGGTATCCCGAATCCCTCTGGCCCTTTTTCTTATTAAGCCAATACTGACATTGCCTGCTTCAATTCTAGCGGATGTCAGCTGATGTTTTGCATAGTTGCAAATACCATCTTTATTCTTTCTCATTGAGCGAGCAAATGTTTTTAAGTAGCTCATATTGCTTTGATCAGCCATGACACACCATTGCTCTAATTCATCTTTCATTTCAGTCACGTCATTGTTATTCCACAGTGCTTGTAACTGTTCTTTCATCAGATATAAAATATTTAAATTCTGATTTTCTGATAACAGGTTATTCAATCGGTCAGATTGTTTCTCAGTGAGCTTGTCTTCATTTTTTAGTAGCAAGTAATAGCATCCCTTGAGTAAATCTTTTCCAGGCTTGCTGGCTCGTCTGAATTCAATCCTACGTTGATTTTTTATCACGTTAGAGAAATTCTTCATGACATGAAATCGATCAAAAACAATATCTGCATTGGGCAATATTTCTCTCACTGATTTTTGATACGCGGGCCCCATGTCCATGGTATTAGGCGACAATTAACTTGTCCGGTCGGCGACAACTAGCTTGGCCGGTTTGATACACTCCAGACACATTAATCGAGAAGGATTTTTATGTCTGGAAAATCAATTACCCAAGAACAGGTCAAGTTATACATGTCACATCGAAAACAACCGAATCACACTCAAGCTTCATCAGCAGCCAAAGCAGGATTTTCAGAAAGATCAGCGCGACGCATTGATACAGGTAAGCACCCCGGCGGCACCACACAGCCCAGACAGTACAAAACTCGAAAAGATCCCTTAAATGGTGCTTTTGAACAACATTTAGTGCCCTTACTTGAGATTGAGCCCAAACTACAGCCCATTACCTTATTAGAAGCACTGGAAGAGCTAGAACCCGGTCAATTTGACAACACTCACCTAAGAACACTGCAACGCCGAGTCAAACGCTGGCGTGCTCAGGAAGGACCGGAGCAAGAAGTTATTTTTCAACAAAAACACATTGCCGGTGATATGGGTATTTCAGATTACCTGGGCTAATGAGCTTAAAATCACGATTGACGGAGAAGATTTTAAACACAAACTTTATCACTACCGATTGGTTTATAGTGGCTGGACTTATGTTCAAGTTGTCTTAGGTGGAGAGAGCTTTGAATCTCTTTCTTCAGGCTTACAAAATGCGCTATGGCAATCAGGCGGTGTCCCTGTAAGCCACCGAACCGATAGCCTAAGTGCTGCATTTAACAATCATTATGAACAAGAAAAGCTGACCGAGCGTTATGAAAAATTATGTCAATACTATGGTATAAAAGCCACTCGAAACAATAAAGGCATTGCCCATGAAAATGGAGCCATTGAATCCCCTAATGGTCATTTAAAACGCCGAATCGAACAAAAGCTACTCCTTCGTGGCAGTCGAGATTTTACCGCCTTATTGGATTATGAAGCCTTTATTGATGACATCGTTCGCCAAATAAACATACGCTGTAAAACACGATTTAATGAAGAAAAAGCACACTTAAAACCGCTTCCCAGCCGCCGCACCAATGGCTTTAGTGAGCTCTATGTTAAAGTCACCACAAGGAGTACCATTTCAGTTAAACGAGTCACTTATACCGTACCCTCCCGATTGATTGGTACCACGTTATTGATCCATATTTATGATCAACATTTAGATTGTTTCTATGGTCATGAATTGACCTTAAGTTTAAAGCGTATTTATGCACACCGCCATATCCGTTCGCGTTCAATCAATTATAAACATATCATTCACTCGTTAGCCAAAAAGCCCAATGCCTTTAAATCATCGGCTTACCGAGATGATATTGTCCCAGAAGGTGATTTCACCCTGATTTGGGAAAATCTCAAACAAACGGGCATTCATGATGATGATTGCCGTTATATGGTGAGCTTGCTGTCCATTGCCGATGCCTATGATTGTGAAGCAGCGCTGGGTCGTTTTGTCTTAGCCTCGTTAGAAGCCGGCAGTCGAGTTTCCATCAAAGCGTGCCGTGACTTTTTTGCGCCCATGTCGGTTGATAGACCTCAGTACACCAGTCAGCAACATGACTTATCGACCTACAATGTATTACTGGGGAATTAATATGGCCAATGCACAAAGTTTACCGTTTTTACTCAAAGAATTACGTTTAACGACCATGGTCAAACAATGGCAGCAGGTTTCACAAAAAGCCATTGAATTAGATTGGGAGCCTGAATTATTTTTAGCCCATTTATGTGAATTAGAAACCAGTTACCGGCATGACAATAAATTAAAGCGCTTATTAAGAGAAAGCAAACTACCCATTGGTAAACAGTTATCACAGTATGACTTTAATGAAATAACCGGTGTGACAGCCCAACAGCTCAAACAAAAATCACTCAGTTAAACTGGCTCAGGCAAGGACATAATCTGCTTTTATTTGGTGCCAGTGGTCTGGGGAAAACGCATTTAGCCGCCGCTATTGGTTACGCACTCATCGAGCAATCAGTGCGGGTTAAATTCATGAGCAGCACTTCATTGGTGCAAATGCTTCAAAAGGCAAAAGAAGCGTTATCTCTGGAATTTGAACTGAAAAAGCTGGATAAATATGAGTTACTTATTCTTGATGATATTGGCTATGTCAAAAAAACCAATAGTGAAAGCCAGGTACTATTTGAATTAATTGCGCACCGATATGAACGCAATAGCTTGCTCATTACCTCAAACCAGGCTTTCAGTGAATGGGATAGTATCTTCACTGACAATATGATGACAGTGGCTGCCATTGACCGACTCATTCATCATGCGTCTATTTATCAAATTGAAGGCGACAGTTATCGTAGAAAACAAGCGATGAAAGGCTTAGATTAATGGCTAACTCATTGATCGCTGAACATTTTAAAAGCAAGATAAAAAGCATAGAGCGGGCGAAAAGCCAAAAAGCTCAAAGTGGCCTCGTGCAAGAGCAAAAGCCGCACATCGGTCGCTTTTCGCCCTAGAGCCAGATCAAGAGCAGCGACTAAAGAAAAATCAAGTTAAAAAGAAGAGCAGACAATTAAAGGAGAATAATCGATTGTAAAAAACTCACTATGAATAAAATAATAAATTAGAAACCGGCCAAGCTAATTGTCGCCAACCGGACAAGGTAGTTGACGCCAGATACCATGGCCACCGCCTCTATTTTTTCAGTGGTTTCCTTCGGTATTCGTTTTAAAAACTTTGTAAATACATCTGAAGTTCGACCTGTTTCTACCCCGATTAAATGTCCTTCAACCATATCATAAATGACCGTCATATAATCATGGCCTTTTGCTCTGGCCACTTCATCAACACCGATATATTTTAAGTCCTTTAATTTTTCGGGCTCTAATGCAGGCAATGTTTTTTCAAGATAAGCTTTGTCAATATTCTTAACGGTTTCCCAACGTATATTGAGATGCCTGGAAACAGCCTGAATGCTGATATGACGACAAAGACCACTAATCATATGACAAAATCGTTGTGTAAAACGACAGCCTTTATCAACAAAGTCACATCGCTCTATTCGGCGTTCATTTTTACTGATACAAACCTGAGCTAACTCAATTTCCAGATAGCATGGATAGCATGGATAGCATGGATAGCCCATAAATGGCACATCACGTACTTGTCTTTTTATGTATCGATTTATCGTCCCTTGCTGACCGGTTAAGGGATCAATTACCTTCCTTCGCTTGTCTCTTTGACAGATTATATGAACTGTCTCATGGTGTTTATTTAACGTTATTTCATTGACTCTTTGGCCAGTCAGTCCCAAAATGGTTGGTGAGATGTTGATACTCATATTACCTATTGCTTATAAAACCTTCAGAAGCTTTATATTTCAACAGGTTTCTTGAATATTAGCATCTTTCTTCACTCATCAAAGCGGAGAAGAGCCATATTTTGACTTCACCCGTAGGGTGACTACGAATAAAGCCAAAATAACCTGTAAAACCCTTAATCTTCAGCGTCTAAGTCGCTCTCGCTACGATTCAACTGATTATTTTAGGTTAAAATGTTTATTTGTCAGAAAATACTGACAATAGACAAATATCAATAGATTAATACTCCCTGTCTGATGGGCAACTATCTGAGGTATATTTTTAACAAAATACCGCTATACTTGAACCCATGTCAACAAGAAAAATTTCCATTTCCCAATTACGAAAAGGTATGTTCATCCATGAGCTTGATATCTCATGGATGAAAAGTCCCTTTTTACGTCATCGCCGCAAGATAGGTAGTAATAATGATATTGCCCTATTAAAAAAAGCCGGTGTAAAACAACTCACCATCGACCTATCCCGTGGCGATGATCTGCAAACATCAACACCTGAATCTATCGAAGCACCTGTCATTGAAGAAAATAGAGTCTCTGAACACGAGCAACAGCCAGAGAAAGAAATTCCAGCGCCTAAAGCAACGGAAACAAAATCAAAACTGACCGAAGAACTAAAAATAGCTAAAGTCTTGCAAAGTAAGATAGGCAAATTGGTTAACCAACTGGCCTCACTGGTGAAGGATGGCCAGCCGATTTCAGCACAAAGTATCACTCCTGTCATTAATGAGGCCTTAGAAAGTATTACTCGAAATGATCAGGCATTATTAACCATGTTGCACTTGCAGCGTCAGGACTTAAAATTAAGTGATCATGGTTTTGGGGTGTTTGCAGTGACCCTGCCTTTGGCATTAAAACTGGAATGTAGTGAAGAAGAAATTAATGAATTGGGTATGGCTGCCTTGCTGCATGATACGGGCTGGGCACGTTTACCGATGCATTTATTTGGCAAAAAAAAGGCCTATACCACCTCAGAAATGACTTTGATTCAACAGCACCCTGCTATTGTCGAAAATGTATTAAATAAAAGTGCTGACTTTCCTGAACGCGTTAAATTGATTGTTAAACAGCATCATGAATTAGGCGATGGTAGTGGCTATCCCGGCAAACTTAAAGGTGATGCCGTCCATAAACTGACAGAAATTTTACAAGTAGCGGATGCCTATGATGAGTTAATGCATGGGCTTATGGACAAGCCGGGTATGTTACCGTCAAATGCGCTGAAAAAAATATATCAAGCTGCCAGAAGTGGTCAGTATAGCGAAGTGGTTGTCAGTGCCATGATTCATGTGATGGGGATTTTTCCACTTACCAGCGCCATTGAATTAAGCAATGGTGAAAAAGCACTGGTAATAGAAATCGATAAACAGAAACCCTTATTACCCCGCATACAAATCGTTTATCAAGCGAATGGAGAAGCCAGTAAAGAAGAAAAAATCATTGATTTAGCCAATCAGGCAGAAGGTGAAGATATTAAGATTATTAAAGTAATCGATCCCATCAATGATAAGGATGATCCGTTAAATTTATTGCGAGTGGAAAGTGTTTAGTCACTTTTCAAAGCTATCTTGAAATATCGGATGAATGCTTATGGATAAGAAGTCACAACTCAGCAGCAAAACAGCCATTACACTCTATCAACACCTGGCTGATGGTGTGCTCCATATTGCTAAAGATAATACCATTATTGCCCTTAATCCTGCCGCAGAAAAGATGCTGCAATGGCAACAGCATGAGCTTGTTGGACGTAAGGCACATGATATTATTTGTGCTTTAGATGGGCGCTATCGTCATACTCGAGAAAATTGCTGTCTGAGTAATCCTCAGTCAAACGTCGATGACGCAGAGATAGAGCCAGAGCAGGAACAAAGTTCTGAGTTTGTCTGGGTGGATAAAAAAGGTTCTTATCTACAAATTGACGCGCGAATTATAGTGGTTGAAGCAGATCAAAGCTTTATTATTTTATTTCGAGACTGTTCTGAGAGTGGTTATAGCGAAGGTGAAATTAAACGTCTTTCACTCTTTCCTGAATTAAACCCCGCACCTATTCTACAAGTTGATGATCAGGCGATGATTCATTATGCTAATCCGGCAATGACTGAGCTAATGGTGGAATATGGCTTTGATGATATGGGCAGACCACAAATATTCCCCGATAATATTGAGCAATACCTTGCTCGTTGCATTGAACATGAAGAAAGCATTGAAGGCATAGAAAAAGAATTTGAAGACAATTGGTATCTATGGAATTTTCATCCCATAGAACACCATGAACTCAATTTGGTTCAAGTCTATGGCCTAGAGATCACCGCAAGAAAAAAATATGAGCAAAACTTAAAACAACTTAAGGAGCTGGCTGAAGCGCATAATGAGCAAAAAAGTAATTTTGTTGCCAATATGAGCCATGAATTAAGAACACCGATGAATGGTGTGATTGGTTTGAGTGGCTTATTACTGGATACCGAATTAAATAATGAACAAGAAGACTTTGTTCACAAAATACAATCATCTGCCAGCTCATTGCTCTATATTATTAATGATATTCTGGATATATCAAAAATAGAGTCTGGAAAATTAGACATTGATCCAGTCCCCTTTAATTTTTATCAATTGATTATTGAAGCAATTAATATTGTTGAACTTAAGGCCAAAGAAAAAAATGTCGAGTTAGAATATCAGCTTGATATCGATATGCCTGAATATCTTATTGGTGATGCAATACGCATTAGACAAATTCTCATTAACTTTATTACCAATGCGGTTAAGTTTACTGCCAAAGGTTATGTGTTAATCGATATAATCTGTCATGAACGCAGTGCTGATAAAGTTGATTTTAGTATCCGGGTGAAAGATACCGGGATAGGCATTAGTGCAGACAAAATAGATTATGTGTTCGGGAAATTCAATCAGGCAGACCTGTCAACCACAAGGGAATTTGGTGGGACAGGTCTTGGTTTGGCGATCAGTAAGGAACTCACTGAATTAATGGGTGGAGAAATTGGTCTTGAAAGTGAATTAGAACATGGCTCTACTTTCTGGTCACGGTTTAGCTTTGAAATAGACAAACGTCAGGCTGAGATTGAGAAAAATGATGTTACATTAGAAACACCCTTAACATTAATAATAATTGGTGGCTTACCGCTTGCCATTAAAGTACTCATAAAATTAATTCAATCATGGCATCAGGTTACTATCATAAGCTCTGCAAAGATTTTAGATGCAGAAAAATTTATAGCCGGACAGATAAAGAAAAATCTATCAATGGGAACCTTAGTGGCTGTCTTTTTTGATAATTTCAGTGACTATGATATCCAATCATTTTTACAATCACCAATGCTTCAAACGCAACAGAAGTTTAGGGCTTTAGCCATTAACAATAAAAGTGAAACTAATCTTGAGACTAGGTATAAAAAATTAGGCTTGCATGGCTTTATTAAAAAACCCTTTAGCCCGAGATTATTCAAAGAATTTGTGCATGATTTAATTATGAGTGATTCTTTTGTGGTTGGCCATTGCCGTCCACAAAGTGAAGCATTGGCACAAGCTGCAGAGATTAAGCTCAAAGTACTATTGGCAGAAGATAACTTAGTCAATCAAATGGTCGCTAAAACCTTGCTCAAAAAAGCAGGCTGTGACGTGGATGTAGTGGTTAATGGACAGTTAGCCGTCGAAGCCTGGCAACAAGGAAATTATGATGCCATTTTTATGGATTGTCAGATGCCGGTGATGGATGGCTATCAGGCCACTCGAGAAATACGTAAGCAAGAAGCTGAGAAAAACAACTCTGAAATAAATGGCTCAGAAAAAGGTAGCAATGAGGAAAAAAGCATTCCTATTATTGCCCTGACGGCAAATGCGATGGATGGTGAGCAGGACAATTGCTATGCTGCAGGTATGGATCAATTTCTTACTAAGCCAATTGATATTAAACCCTTACATGAAGTATTACATCGAGTCATGCGAGCTTCATAGAAATATATCCAAACTTGCTAATTCAATTACATGAGCTAAACTGAGAATTGATTAAATCCCTTTCTTATCCTAGGTTGAGGCAATGAATTTTTATCCTAATAGCAAGCTAAAATATGGCTTTAAATACTTTCTACTCATCATCAGTGGCTTGCTGATAGCATCTTGTTCAGACGACAAGCAATCACTTGATAGTAGGCCCATAGAAATAGTTCTAGCGGCTGAAATGAGCCTATTGCCTGCTACTGTCTGGGTGGCTGAAAAACAGGGCTATTTTAAAAAACATCATATTAATCTAATGATCCGTGAATACGACTCTGGGAGAAATGCTCTGGAAGCGATGCTCAAAGATCCACAAATTAACATATCGACTGTTGCTCAAACGCCGGTGGTATTTAATAGTTTTAAACAAGAGCCCTATGTGATTTTTGCTACTATGGCTTATTCACTGGATGATATTAAAGTATCTTGATTACCCACAAAGCTCCGCCATATTTCGATAATTATACTATAATTATACTATAATTAAAGTATAGATTATGTGTGGAGTAGAATGATGTCAAAAAATAAAATTCAGTTTCAAGAAGGTTATAGTTTATTTGAGCTTTTTAATGATTATGGCACTGACAAACAGTGCCGACAAGCCTTATTTAAATGGAAATTTCCTGATGGATTTGTTTGCCCAGAGTGTGGCAATAAGACTTATTGCACTCTAGAACATCACCATCTTTATCAGTGCCACCATTGTCATCATCAGACATCAGCAACCTGTGGGACAATATTTGATAGTACCAAACTGCCTTTATCTAAGTGGTTTTTAGCGATTCATCTTATGACTCAATTGAAGACAGCGGTTTCAGCATTAGAATTAAAGAGACAGCTTAAGGTAAGCTACAATACAGCCTGGAGTATGAAACAAAAGATCATGCAGGTTATGAAAGAACGTGATGACAGTAAACCTTTATCAGGCATCATTCAAATTGATGATGCCTACTGGGGTGGTGAGCACAGAGGCGGCTCCAGAGGTCGTGGTTCAGAAAATAAAACACCGTTCGTTGCAGCCGTTTCTACTAATGAAGATGGACACCCGATTGCAATGAATTTAAATGTGCTTAAAGGGTTTAAATCCAGTGAAATAAAACGATGGGCACAAACTCATTTAACACCTGGAAGTACTGTTTACTCAGATGGGTTAAATTGTTTTCCTGCGGTTAAAGAAGCTTGTAAGCATGTTCCAATCGTCACGGGTGGTGGTGCGGCAAGTGTTGATAAAATTGAGTTTATCTGGGTTAACACTATGATAGGTAATATTAAAAACTCTATGAAGGGAAGCTATCATTCCATTAACTCAAAACATTTACCTCGGTATCTTGCTGAATTTTGTTATCGGTTTAATAGACGCTTTAACTTAAAAGACATGATGCCAAGGTTTTTATGCGTGGCGATGAAAACGCCACCTATGAATGGAAAGCTCCTAAAAATGGCGGAGCTTTATGGGTAATCAAGTAAAGTATTGGCACGTAAGGATCATGGTATTAGTACGCCTCTTGATCTTAAGGGTAAAAAAATTGGTGCGACGGTACGTTCAACTGGGCATTATTTTCTGGAAGGTTTTTTAAATCACTATAATTATAGCTTGAACGATATTGAATTAATTGATATTAATGCGGCAGAGTTGAAAGGTAAATTAGAGGAAGGTGAAGTGGATGCCATTACCAGTTGGGAACCGCATATTTCTAATGCTGAAAAATCTATCGGTAAAGACAAGCTGAGTTTATTAATTAGTCCGACCCCTTTTAGAAAAGATTTCTTTTTTACTGCCAATAAACACTATGCTCAATTGCATAATGATGACTTGAAACGTTTTTTACTGGCACTGATTGATGCTGAAGATTATATCAGCAACAATCCAAATGAAGCACAAGTCATTATTGCACAGAAACTAAAAGTTTCTCCTGATGTCATTAAAAAGATCTGGAAAACTTTTACCTTTGAAATAACACTGGAACAATCTATTCTGGTGAACTTGGAAAATGAAGCCATTTGGGCGAAAGGACTATCAAATGATTATCAAGAGATCCCCAACTATCTGGAGTTTATTGATGTGACACCCTTGTCAACAGTCAAACCACATGGTGTGAATTTAATTCATTAAACTAAAGTTTAAATTACATGTCACTGACTAAACAATTAAGATTATTTGTGGCCATCATTATTGTGATGGCCTTATTCTCCTTGTCAATTTATTTTGAGTTGACCCATAGTGTCAGGGAGCATAGAAAAAACTATGAAAATTTAAACACAATTATTCAGGGCGTTTTTGAACTCAACTTATTGACCACTGAATATTTATCAGTGCGTTCTAAGCGCTCAGAAACGCAATGGAAAAAACGTCATGCCTCACTTACTAACCAAATTCTTATTTCATCTCGTAGTGTAGGCAATAAGTCACGACAGATATTAATGCGAGCAAGATTTGATTTAGCCAATATTCGTAGTCTATTTTTCAAAATTTTAGTCGCACATCAACAAATTGCGATTGATAATAAACATAATTTACGGCTAGTAAAAAGGTTGGCCGATCAGGTTCGTCTAACGTCACAAAAAGTGGTTTCAGATATTAATCGTGTAGGCACTTTGACCCTTATTACATTAAAAGAAACTGAAGCAAAGGCCATCAGTAGTTTACAACTGCTTATGGTATTAGTCTTTCTTGTGTTAGTTGGCATTATGATTTGGGTACAGCGCTCTTTTATTGTGCCGATTACAAAACTCAAAGATTATTCGGAAAAATTAATTGGGGGTGATTATCATCGTGCAATAAAAATTAATGGTAAAAATGAAATGGCAGATCTGGCGATGAGTTTTAATACGCTAGCGGTCGCCATTGCCGATAAAATTGAGCGTTTGACCGAGCAAACGGTTTATCTGGAAGATTCAAAAGTACAGCTGGAAGTGACTAACAAAGAATTAGAGTCCTATGCTTATTCTATTTCCCATGATTTACGCTCACCATTACGCAGTATTGATGGTTTTAGCTTGGTCTTATTAGAAGATTTTGGTGATACTCTGGATGAAGAGGCACTTGGTTATTTACAGCGTATTAGAACCGGTACTAAAAAAATGTCTGAACTGATCACAGAGTTATTAAATATATCCAGAATCATGAAGGAAGGCATGAAGTTGGAAAAAATAGATTTACAGAAAATGGCCAACGAAGAAATAAATGTGCTGAGAGACACCTATATAGATAAGAATATCCAGTTTTCATGTGCAAAATTATCAATGGTTGTGGGTGATAATGCTTTATTGCGTTCGGTCATTGAAAACTTGCTGAACAATGCTATAAAATATTCTCAAAAAGAAGATCCTATTATTGTCAAAATGGGTCTGTTGCAAATGCAGATGGTTGATGAAAGCACTAAAGAAGTTCATAATCAAAGTGTGTTCTTTGTCAAAGACAATGGCGTTGGCTTTGATATGAAACATAAAAACAAACTCTTTAAACCATTTCAGCGCCTGCATAAGGTGAATGAATTTGAAGGTTCAGGTATTGGACTGGCAACGGTACAACGCATACTGATTCGGCATAATGGTGAGATCTGGGCAGAATCAGTCATGGGCCAAGGTGCAACATTTTACTTTACCCTGAACTTAAGTGAAGAAGAGTTAATACAAACTGAATTAAATAACAAATCTGACTAATATGGAATTCTGGCAACAAGGACTTTTACAATGAGCGAAGAAAAACATTATATTCTCTACGTCGATGACAGCGAAGATGATGTCATTATGGCAAGGCGAGCCTTTAAAAAAAGTAATTTAGCCACCGCTATTGTTACCCTAAGCGATGGTCAGGAATGTATTGACTATATTTTTGCTGAGGGTGATTTTGAAGGTGAAGCGCATAGTTTGCCGATGGTGATCTTATTGGACTTAAACATGCCTCGGGTCGATGGTTTTGAGGTGCTGGAATATTTACGCAGCCATGAAGAGACAAAAAATATCCCGATTGTGGTACTGACCACCTCAGATGCGAAAAATGATATTTCCAAAGCTTATGAGCTGGGCGCAAATAGTTTTATCACCAAGCCTCTTAAAACAGAAGATTTTTTTAGCACCATCGTTGATATCAATATGTACTGGTCAGTCCACAATAAAATAAACTCAGACTAAGCTACAGACAGCTACAAATAGTCATTTTTTAGCTTCACATAATGCTCAGAAGAATATTGTAATCCAGTAATTTCTTCTTCGGTGAGAGGACGGATTCTTTTCGCAGGACTGCCAACATAGAGATAACCGCTTTCCAGACGCTTATTCGGTGCGACCAGCGCACCAGCAGCCAGAAAAACGTTTTTTTCCAGATGAGCGCCATCTAATACAATTGCACCCATACCAATCAGACAATTATCTTCAACGGTGCAGCCATGTAAGACAACATTGTGCCCTACCGTCACTTGACTACCAATGCTTAAAGGAAAACCGCCGGGGTGCTTATTGGTGTGATCATGGGTCACATGCAAGGTGCTACCATCCTGAATACTGGTATTCGCACCAATTTTAATCCAGTTAACATCACCACGCAGAGTGGTATTAGGCCAGATTGAACTATCAGTGCCGATACTGACCTGACCAATCACTTGAGCAGACTCATCAATATAAACACCTTCAGCAATATCCGGTGCATGGTTTTTAAAGTCTCGAATACTCATATTTATTAATGCTCGCTGGTCTATTTATTTAGCGCCTGGCTCACTTAACGCATAGCTCACTTAGCGCATAGTGACTAATTCTTCAGCGCTACAAGGGTGGATGGCAATGGTATTATCAAAATCAGCCTTAGTCGCACCCATTTTGATAGCGACAGCAAAGCCCTGCATCATTTCATCAACCCCGGGGCCAATCATGTGACACCCGACAATTTTTTCCTGTGCACCAATACAAATGAGCTTCATGGCGGTGGGTGCTTTATGTTCGGTAAAAGCATGAGACATGGGGTTAAAGCGAGTGCTATAAACCTTAACAGTATCCCCATGAGAATTATGTGCCTGTTCTTCAGTCAGACCAATCGTTGCAATGGGCGGATGGCTGAAAACGACCGTGGCAATATTGCTATAATCCAGCTTTCTATCAGGCATATTATTAAAGAGTCGATCAGATAAACGACGCGCTGCAGCAATCGCTACTGGGGTTAAAGCCGCCTTGCCATTCACATCACCTAATGAACAAATACCCTTAACATTGGTTTCTTCATACTCATCACTGGGAATGAAACCATTTTTATCCATCTCAACACCTGCTGCCGATAAATTAAGATCGGCAGTATTAGGTGCGCGGCCAATGGCCCAGATCAGAGCATCGACATTATTCACCTGCTGATTCTTAGTGCAGTGTAAGGTGAGCATTCCATTGTCGTTTTTCTCTACGGTCTCAACTTCTGTGGTACTGAGTAAGACAATATTCGGATCGTCCTGTAATACCTGGGCAAGTGTTTGCGATACGATGGGATCAAAACTACCCAGCACATGGCCTTTACGTATCAGTAGTGTTACTTGACTACCCAGACTGCTCATCAGCCCTGCAAGTTCGACTGCGATATAGCCAGAACCGACAATAGTAATATGCTTGGGCTGTTCTTTTAGGGCAAAGAAACCATCGGAAGTCAGACCTAAATCAGCACCGGGCAAGTCCGGTATGACCGGATAGCCACCTGGCGCAACCACAATATGGTCAGCGGTGAATTGTTCACCATTCACTTCAATGGTTTTGGCATCGACAAAGCGTGCTGTACCATTGATATAATCAATTTTCGAGTCTTTTAGGTAATTACCATACCAGTCAGTGATACCATTGATATAGCCTTCACGTTGTGCGATTAATTTACTCCAGTTTAGGCCGTTATTGCTGACATCAAAGCCATAATCGCGTGCATCAGCAAGGCCATGGGCTAAATTAGCCGCATTCCACATGATTTTTTTCGGTACACAGCCAATATTGACGCAGGTTCCGCCCACCTTACTGCTTTCTATTACCAGACACTGCTTACCATACTCAGCGCCACGTTCCGCTGCTGAAATACCACCGCTACCAGCGCCAATAGAGATTAAATCATAGTGTTTTGACATATAGATACCTAAAAAAGTCTGTGAAAAATGTTTATCCTTACTATGTTGGGGATCTCTGCTAGTATTGTCAATATTTAGTCGCTTAATATTTTTCATTAATACGAGTTATGACGGTATGAGTTTCAATAGTTTGAGTGCAGAACTAAGACAACAACGGCATCAGATGCATGATACTTGCCGACAATTTAATCGCAGTCCTTCAAGGGGTAACTTACAGCGAATAAAAGCATTATTTTTAAGTTGTGGTGACGAGGTTTTTATCGAATCGGGATTCCATTGTGATTATGGCGATAAAATTACTTTGGGCGATCGGGTTTATTTCAATATAAATTGCACCCTATTAGATGGTGGCCTGATCACCATTGGTGATGATTGTTTAATTGGCCCTTATGTGCAGATTTTAACGATAAATCATGCCACCTCACCCCGAGAGCGTTTAGCAAAAGCAAGTTTTGCTCAAGATGTTAGCATCGCAAATAATGTTTGGTTAGGCGCAGGCGTAATTATTTTACCCGGCCTATGCATAGGGAGTGGCGCAGTGATTGCTGCGGGTAGTGTTGTGACTAAAAATATCCCGGAAAATTCCCTCTATTCGGGTAATCCAGCAAAATTTATTCGTTTATTAGAATAGCCACTTAATAAATTTAAAATTGAATACGCTTAATATTTTTTACTTTGCGTATCCAGGGTGTTGATTTTAATTGGAAAACAGCCGGTAGTTGAGCGATGGCTTGTTTCGCATTTGTATAGCTTTTATAGTGACCATAAAGTAAGACAAAGGAGGTTTTCTTTGCTTGTTTTAACTGCAAAATGTAGCTTGCTTCATCGATGTATTGATCGGTGAGATGGCTAATGCTACTGTATTGATTAGCGCTGAGGAGTTGTAAGACATAGTGATCATCATCAAGCTTTTTAAAACGCAGGGTGTCGTGTTCTAAACGCAAGTTAGCTGTGGAAGACTGGTGCTGCTTGGTTAAATTTTTATTTAGAGGCTTATGAGTACGAGCTTGATTTACTTCTTTTAAAGAAGGAGGGGTTAAAGATTTGCTAAGCTGCTGCAGGCGCAGTCGAGCATCTTGGTAGCCTGCCTTTTGTGCCAGACGAAACCATTTTTTTGCCTGAGAGGTGCTTTTTTTGATGCCATGGCCGCCGGTGCTATAAATTTCACCTAATAAAAATAAGGCCAGGCCACTGCCTTCTTCGGCAGGGATTAAAAGTAAATCATGTGCCTTTTGAAAATCTTGCTCAACACCCATGCCCTTAATATACATAAAGCCCAGATCACGCAAGGCATCAGAGTTACTTTGATCGGCGGCTTTTTCTAACCAGAAAATACCTCGTGACAAATTAAGCGATACACCTTTCCCGGTGAGATATCGTGTTGCCAGACTATGTTGTGCTGGGCCATAACCGCTTTCAGCTGCCTGAGAAAACCAATGAGTGGCAAGACGAGCATCTTGTGCGCCGCCAATTCCTTTGTTATATAAACTGGCTAATTGAAATTGTGCTTGTAAATAATCATTCTGTGCAGACTTTTTCAATAGTTGCCGGGCTTTGACCACATCTCTTTTTATATCGAGACCGGCATAATATTTCATCCCCAAATAATATTGGGCTGCAGGTAAATTTTGCGCAACAGCAGATTCAAAGTACTTAAGCGCCAGGCGGGCATCTTTCTTTACACCCTTGCCTTGCTCATACAATAATCCAATGGAATACTGAGCAACAGGATTACCCTGTTCCGCCAATGGTGCCCAAAGGCTTAAGGCTTCGAGGTAATTGCCCTGAGAAAAATAAAAAGCACCGCGTTCAAAATCATCTTCAGCCAATGTCAGAGGGGCATAAAAGAGAGTGCATATCAGTATGCAAAGTATAGGGATTTTTATGAGGTGCATGGTTCGCAAAAAATAAGCAGAAAAAATGTTAAATGAAATTAACATAACAACATCCTGTATAAATCCATCAAGATTCAGTATAGTTATTCTAGTTTAATTGAGTTTTATACTCGCTTTAATCCCATACTCTACCTGATCTATGTCGAGAAAGAAGCCTTTTTATTGGAAATTTTATGAGCAAGCCCCTATTAGATAAGCCTTTAGTTAACAACCCGTTATTGAATATAAGTGGCCTGCCTCGTTTTGGCCAAATTGAAGCCGAACATGTTATTCCTGCGATAGAACGTCTATTAAAGGATAATAGACAAACATTGGCACATTTATTATCTGCGCATAAAGGGGAATATGATTGGGGAAATTTATTGCAGGCGATGCAAGAAATGGATGATCGTCTTAGCCGTGCCTGGTCACCGGTGAGTCACTTGAATTCAGTCAAAAACTCCGAAGAATTACGTGCTGCACATGAGCATTGTCTGCCATTACTCAGTGAGTATCATACCGAGTTGGGACAAAATAGCGCATTGCATGATGCCATTAAATCCATAGCGGATAGCGAACAGTATGCCTTGTTGGATCAGGCGCAAAAGAAAGTCATCGATAATCAATTGCGTGACTTTAGGCTCTCTGGGGTGGACTTGAGTGCAGAAAAGAAAAAGCGCTTTAAGGCCATTAAACAACAATTATCAAAATTAAAATCCAGTTATGAAAATAACGTGCTGGATGCGACTAACGGCTGGCAAAAAAATATTTTGGATGCTGATGAGCTTGCCGGTTTGCCTGACTCCGCTCTGGCAATGGGCAAACAATGTGCAGAACAGGAGTCGCTACAGGGCTGCTTATTTAATCTGCAATTCCCCAGTTATTTTGCCATTATGACTCATGCTGACCAGCGTGACTTACGCAGAGAATTTTACACTGCCTATGCGACCCGTGCCTCAGATCAAGGGCCTAATGCCGGGAAATGGGATAATAGCCAGAATATGGAGCAACTCTTAGCACTACGGCAAGAACTGGCGCAATTATTGGGTTTTAATAATTATGCAGAATACTCCTTAGCGACTAAAATGGCCGATTCAACCGAGGAAGTCATTGGATTTTTGCAGCAATTAGCGGAAAAATCGACAGCAGTCGCTGAGCAAGATATTGCACAGCTAAAACAATTCGCTCAAGCACACTTGAATATTGATGATTTACAGGCCTGGGATCTCAATTATGTCGCCGAAAAACTACGCCTGCATGAATACGATCTATCACAGGAACAATTAAAACCCTATTTCCCTGAACATCAGGTTATTGAGGGCTTGTTTGCCATTGTTAAACGCCTTTATGATATTGACATCACGGCTGTGTCGGGGATTGAAACCTGGCATCCTGATGTGCGCTTTTATGAAATTAGAGATGCCCAAGGGACTTTACGAGGTCAGTTTTATCTGGACTTATATGCTCGCCCTCATAAGCGTGGTGGTGCCTGGATGGATGAATGCATTGTGCGCCATGCGACACAGGGCGTTGTACAAATTCCCGTGGCTTATCTGACCTGTAATTTGACCTCACCCGTGGGCGATAAACCTGCCTTATTTACCCATGATGAAGTGACTACCCTATTTCATGAATTTGGCCATGGCTTACATCACATGTTGACCAAGGTTGATTATGCGGGAGTATCAGGCATTAATGGGGTTGCCTGGGATGCAGTAGAATTGCCCAGCCAGTTTATGGAAAACTGGTGCTGGGAAAAAGAGTCCTTATTATTGATTGCCAGACATTATAAGACTGGTGAGGTGTTACCCGATGCAATGTTTGCTAAAATGAATGCAGCCAAAAACTTTCAGTCAGGTATGCAAATGCTGAGACAGATTGAGTTTGCCCTTTTTGACTTTAATTTACACATGCAATATCAATTGAATGGGCAGCCTCAGGTGCAGCCGATCCTTGATGCGACGCGACAACAGGTTTCGGTATTCATCCCCCCCGCATTTAACCGTTTTCAGCATGGTTTTTCACATATCTTTGCCGGTGGCTACGCCGCAGGTTACTATAGTTACAAATGGGCAGAAGTATTATCGGCTGATGCCTTCTCATTATTTGAAGAAAATGGTATTTTTGATCAGCAAACCGGTACGCTGTTTTTACATTCAATCTTAGAGCGTGGTGGTGTAGAAGAACCCATGGCTTTATTTACCCGTTTTAGAGGTCGCAAACCGAAGATTGATGCTTTATTAAGGCATTGCGGCATCGCCGCTCACTAAAATAATAATAAGGATCGGAGCGCAATGAAAAAAGACACTATAACGAACTGTTGGAGGCAAAGCATAATAGCGTTTGGATTATTGCTGTTAATTAGCCTCAGCTTTAGTACCGTACAGGCAGAAGAGCAGCAACTGAAACCAAACACCAAGCAAAATATAAAACAAAAGCCCTCGCATTATATCAGCCCCCGTTTACAGCTGGGTTTACATACCAAGCCAAGCCTCGAAAGTCCTATTGTGGATCTTATTAGTAGTGGTACTGCAGTGGAAGTACTTAAAGTTGAAGGTGCTTTTTCCAAAATAAAAAATCTTGTGGGAAACGAGGGCTGGGTAAAAAATAAATTTCTTACTCAGGATGAACCCGCGATATTACAGCTAAATACCATGCGCGCAGCCTTGCAGCGAGCTCAAGGCTTTATGAAAGAGCGCTTAGCGGATGGCTGCCCTGAAACGAATGCTGCTGAAACGAAGGGCTCTGAAACGAACCTAACTGATGAACCAGCGGCTTGCCCGGAAGTAGCAGAGATTCCAGCAGTAGAGAATTTATCTGAAGCAGAAAAAATGGGCTATCTTGCTACGATAGCAGAGCTTAAGGAAGAAATTAAAGCCTGGGAACAACTCGACCGACAAGACCGGCAGGCACAAAAAAGACAGGCAGAAAAAAACAATCAATTGCTTAAAGAAAAACTGGCCATGATTGCTTCTGTGGCTATAGGGCAGAACGTGGATGCTAGCCAATTTGATCTGACTACCATCGGTGAGTTGCCAGAAATTCAGCGTGAACACGGTTCAAGCTTAATGAAAGGTATTAAAAAGAATTACTTGTTGTTAATTGTGGTGTCTGGCCTCAGTTTTCTACTGGGTATTTTTGTGATGGACTTATTTAATCGTCGCCGTCATGGTGGTTATCGAATATAGGGTGCTTATTTTGTTGCAAAGCGTGCGGGCATAAAAATGCCGGGGTGGGATGAACCCCGGCTGATTAAGTAATCAAAGGAAATGTAATGATTAGGAAAGTCTCTTACTTCCACGAGACCACCCTATACCCGTGATATTGATATATCACGGGTTAAACAACTCGCTGCTGCTGTTTGCATTAAGTTGCTTATACATATAGACAGTGTAGTTGCTCATTCGTTCAATGCAATATTTTAGGTAAAGTTTTTTATCTATTTTTATATTCTAAGTAGTTATTTTTAAAGGTTTTTATGAAATACAAAGACTTGCGTGAGTTTATTGATAAACTAGAAGAGATTGGTGAACTCAAGCGCATTAAACACCCAATTGATCCCAATTTAGAGATGACAGAAGTGTCTGATCGAGTCTTGCGTGCCGAAGGACCAGCCTTATTATTTGAAAATCCCATTGGTCATAGTGTGCCGGTGCTGGCCAATTTATTTGGTACGCCAAGGCGTGTGGCCCTGGGTATGGGCGAGGATGATGTGTCAGAATTACGAGAAATTGGTCGCCTGCTGGCCTTTTTAAAAGAGCCTGAACCACCAAAGGGCTTTAAGGCAGCCATGAAAACCCTGCCTATTTATCGTAAAGTGCTGGATATGGCACCTAAAGTGGTTAAACGTGCGCCCTGCCAACAAGTCGTCTGGGAAGGTGATGAGGTAGACTTAGGTCGTTTGCCCATTCAAACGTGCTGGCCTGAAGATGCGGGTCCCTTGATCACCTGGGGCTTAGTCGTAACAAAAGGCCCCAATAAAGACCGCCAGAACCTGGGAATTTATCGCCAGCAGGTAATTGCTAAAAATCGTGTCATTATGCGTTGGTTGGCTCATCGTGGCGGGGCATTGGATTATAAAGACTGGCAGGAAAAGCATCCGGGAGAGCGTTTTCCTCTTTCCGTTGCGTTGGGAACCGATCCAGCCACTATTTTGGCGGCGGTCACGCCGGTTCCCGACTCACTGTCGGAATATGCTTTTGCTGGCTTATTGCGCGGTGCTAGAACAGAACTGGTGAAGTCCATCGGCAATGATTTACAAGTGCCTGCGGGCAGTGAAATTGTTCTGGAAGGTTTTTTGGAACCGGGTGATGAAGCACCGGAAGGCCCTTTTGGTGATCATACCGGTTATTATAATGAAGTCGGCAATTTTCCCGTGTTCACCATTGAACGCATTACCATGCGTAAAGATCCCATTTACCATAGTACCTATACCGGACGGCCACCGGATGAGCCTGCGGTATTAGGCGTGGCACTAAACGAAGTTTTTGTGCCAATTTTACAAAAACAATTTCCGGAAATAGTTGATTTTTATTTGCCTCCCGAAGGTTGTTCCTATCGTATGGCAGTCGTAAGTATGAAAAAACAATATCCCGGGCATGCAAAACGGGTGATGTTTGGCGTATGGTCTTTTCTACGGCAGTTTATGTACACTAAATTTGTCATCGTTTGTGATGATGATGTAAACGTTAGAGACTGGAAAGATGTTATCTGGGCGATGACGACACGCATGGATCCTGCGAGAGACACCTTGCTGGTGGAAAACACCCCGATTGATTATTTAGATTTTGCTTCACCGGTTTCTGGCCTAGGTTCAAAAATGGGTATGGATGCAACGAATAAGTGGCCGGGTGAAACTGATAGGGAATGGGGAAGGGCGATTGTAAAAGATGAAGCGGTGGTGAAAAAGATAGATGATATTTGGGATGAATTGGATCTTTAAGGAGGTAAAATTCGCTTAGCCGTTTACAAAACTGGGCTATGTGTGTGGTAATTACAATTACTTGATATACTGGTGATAGTATTTTTACATCTATTATTATCTACAAAAGGAATATTGGAATGTTTCAACTGTCAAAATTATTATTAATGGCGCTAATAGTGATTACCTTTTCTTTCTCTAGCCAGGCTTGGGCCTGGGATGCTAATGCCGAGCTAAAAGCCAATCAGACATTGGCACATTTTAAAAATAAAGATAAATCTTTACATAACTTTTTTCTACAAGCCTATGGTTATGCAATTTTTCCAACGATAGGCAAGGCAGGTTTTGTGATTGGTGGTGCTCATGGGGATGGCATGGTTTATAAGCAGGGCACAATAACCGGCTCGACGACAATGACTCAGGTCAGTGTGGGATGGCAAATCGGTGCTGAAGCCTATAGTGAAATTATCTTTTTTCAAAATAAAGCCGCTTATGAACGCTTTATACAAGGTAATTATGAATTGAGCGCCCAAGCTTCAGCAGTGGCTGCTAAATCAGGTGTTGCGGCACAAACGGCCTATGAAAATGGTATTGCTATTTTTACAGACTATAAAGGTGGTCTAATGGCTGCGGCCAGTGTTGGTGGCCAGAAATTCTCATATAGAGCTAAATAGTGTGCACCACTACTAAATTAACTTGCTCGCATATATTGTCCAGAAATTAGGTTAAATAATGTCAAGGCTGAGTTCCTTTAAATTTATCACTTGGCACAAGGTTTGCTATATAAACACCAGTAAGAAAGTGTTTGTGCACTTTCTTACTGGTGTAAGCTTTTGTGCGGCAAACGACCCTCTGTCTTGCCGTACCTTTTTACTTTGATTTTCCTCTTATTTCTCATATTATTGTACTTTCTTATTTGTAACTCCTTATATACCTCTGCTATCCAAATTACATAAGGTGTCGAAGTCAAATGGCATTAGATGACTCTTCTCAGTTTTGATGAGCGAGTTTTATTATAAATATCATACTATTAAGCCATTTGACTCCGACCCCAGTTGCAATATATCCAATTCATAAAATTGTAAAGGAAAAATACATTATTTGATCTGTGCCAAATAATAGGCTGAAATGAATATGACATGACAAAAGCATGACATATATTATTTTGTCATGACAAAAAAGGAGTTTTGTCATGTTTAAAGTATTTTTATGACAAATGAAAAATTGTTCAAGCTTGTATTTTGATAAGTTTTTTTAGAATTGGCATAGTCAATGCTACATAAATGAGTATGAACGGAATGTGTCTGAGTTATTACTCTTTTTTCGTTTTAATTAGTAACCTCTTTATGTTGTCAGGTTTGCCCATCCACCCTCTTTGAGGATTTAGGTTGGGCTTTTTTTTTGCCTGAAATTAAATAATAGCCTTATGACTGGTTCTTTTTCAAATAGCGATAGAGAGTACGTTCACTGATACCAAGAGCTTGTGCCGTTGCAAGGCGATGTCCGTCATGATTTGCCAAGGTTTTTAACACAGTCTCTCGATCGGGCTTTATGCTCCAAGGGCGTACTGTTTTTTCTGACTGAGAGCGTGTGACCTTAGGAAAATCTTGCACGTCCACATCATTATAATCATTACTAAATGGCTGGTGTGAATTCTCATGTGAATGGTTATCAATGGTTAAATGTTCTTCTGAAATCGTGTCACCGGCACAAAGAATCACTGCTCGCTCCATGATATTGCGTAATTCACGGATATTTCCGGGAAAATCATAAGACGATAAAATGGCGACAATGTTGCTTGGTAAAGGAATATGTTGAGCACCATCTTCTATTTTGCGTAAAAAATGTTCTGCGATGGCGGGCACATCCGCCTTGCGCTCTCGAAGCGGGGGGACATGAATAGGAAAGGTGGCGAGCCGATAATAGAGATCCTGACGAAATGTCCCTTCTTTCACCATTTTTTTAACATCCTGATTGGTTGCAGCAATGATGCGCACATCCACATCAAAATAGTGAGTGCCGCCAATGCGGCGAATACTGCTACTTTCAAGTACGCGTAATAATTTGGTTTGTAAATCCAGTGATAGCTCACCTATTTCATCAATAAATAAAGTCCCCCCATGAGCAGACTCGATTAAACCCATTTTTTGTTTGTTCGCTCCGGTAAAAGCCCCTTTTTCATAGCCAAACAACTCGCTTTCAATCAAAGTTTCACCAATAGCACCACAGTCGACGACGATCATAGGCTGTTCACTGCGTTTAGAATACTGATGAATATAATTTGCTACACAGTCCTTACCTACCCCGCTTTCTCCTTCTATAAAGACGGTAGACTGAGTGGGGGCAACTCTTTGTAACATATTAATGAGTCGTAAAATGGCCGGTGTACGACCAATTAGTAATTGTGGATCATTTTCTTCTTGAGGAATGGCCACCATGGTTTCACCCATGTATTGAACCTCCCCTTGCTCATCCAATATTGGGCTGGCGCTGATTTGCACCTGTTCTTCATGGCCACCATGATTGTGGATATGCAATACGCTGGTTGACTTACCTGTGCGTAAAACCGTTTCTAAAGGGCAGTGTTCACCTTGGAGACTACAGGGTGAATCATTGTTGTGGGAAATTTTATAGCAGTATTGCCCTTCTATATTGCTGGGTACTTGAAAAGTGTTTTGGTAAGCCGTATTGGATGCGACAATTTGATAATGGCGGTCAATAATAACAAAAGGATCATTAAAAATATTAATGATATCATCACAGGAAGGCTTGGCTGGGGAAGTTTTTTTAGCGTTAAATGTTTTCATGCAATGCTTCGTCGGGTTAATGAATCGGAAATATTTTGTAGCAAAGCTCTAAATCAGATACTTTTTTTGTCATGACACTTCGAGTATAGAGGTATTGCTACATAATGTACCTAATAAATGGCATTTTTGTGTATTTTGTTCTATTTCTAGCAGTTCGTATGGCTTTTCTGAGTTGCATATCATCAATTAGATTTAATACATGAATGCTTTTAAATGTCTTATTGTATTTAAAGAGCGTAGCTTTAAGTTTTGCATATCGAGCATGTGAATTTAACTTCCTTATGATGGCACTCTGTGTTTTCTTGCATGATTAACGATAATAATACTCTCAGAACATCTCTTTTCTGTGACTTAATTCTATCGGTTTTATTCCTGTATATCATGTCAAACGGCAGTATATTTAAAATCTTTCTGATCGATCAGTATGATGTTGAGCTGACTGTTTAGATTTATTCAGTGAAAAATAAAGTGTCTGCTCATTGGTACTAAATTCTGGTCGGGTATAGATTTCTTCTACCTCAGTGTCGGACAACAAATTCTAAGTGCGTAGATACGAATATCATCAGATATTTAAGTATTTCAAAATATTGAGTGTGGCGCAAATATGGTGCAAATGTGGTGTAATATTGAACCGTATATTATTTTGGAGTACATATTATGCCAAGACAAAGTATCTCATTTACACCACCTAATGATGAGTGGTTGAAAACATAGGTTGACAGTGAAGAATTTACTAGCAAAAGTGAAGTAGTAAATGATCTTATTCGAAAAGCCCGCAAAATTGAATCAATTCAAGAGTATTTAATCCAAGCAGAGAAAAGTGGATTTACTCAACAATCTCAAGCTGAAATTCTTAAAGAAATAAAGGATGAAGCAAAACATAATGGGGATTTATAAGCTTAGTGAAAATGCAAAATTAGATCTAAAAAGGATCTATTTTCAAGGCCTTCGTATGTACGGTGAAACTCAGGCTGATAAATACTTTAACGAATTTTTTGAAATAGCATCCATTGAATAACGTACAATTACATTGTATACTCTCCATTATAGCTGTCATCCCGATTAAACGGAGTTAATCAAATGCCCACCCCAAGAAGTCAACAAATCAGTCTTTCAGATACTCCCTTTTACCACTGCATCTCCCGCTGTGTTCGCAGAACGTTCTTATGTGGTATCGATAGCGTCACCAATAAAGATTACAGCCATCGCAAACAATGATTTGTTGAGCGACTAGCCTTACTATCAAAAACCTTTGCCATTGACGTCTGTGCCTACAGTATTATGTCCAACCATATACACACCGTGTTAAAAATCAATGCCTCACTTGCCCAAAGTTGGTCAGATGAAACCGTAATACAACACTGGCAACAACTTTGTTCAATTCCAGTATTGGTAGAGCGCTACCTTAATGGTGAATGTCATTCTAAGGCTGAGCAAAATAGGGCACAAGAAACCATTGCCGTCTTCAGAGACCGGTTAATGGATATCAGTTGGTTCATGCGTTGCCTCAATGAACACATTGCTCGCAGAGCCAATACTGAAGATAAATGTACGGGCCGTTTCTGGGAAGGACGTTTTAAGAGTCAGGCATTGCTTGATGAGCAAGCCATTCTTAGCTGCATGGTCTATGTTGATTTAAATCCCATTAGAGCGGGTATCAGTCGAACGCTAGAAGGCTCTGATTACACCTCAGTAAAACAGCGTATCGACTTAATTAAAAAGACAACAAGCATTAGCCAAAAAATAACGCAACAAAACACAGCCACGATTAAGCTCGCCCCCTTTATCGGTAGCTCACTTAAAAACAAGGGCATTGCCTTTGACCTTAACGACTATCTGGAACTTACAGAATGGACAGGGCGAATAAAGAGAGATGATAAACGTGGCTATATCAAATCAGGCACTCCCGCTATATTACAAAAATTACAACTCGATGAAGACTCTTGGCTAGAAACAGTCGATGGTTTTTCAAAAGGCTTTCATTCCTTTGTTGGCTCAGAGAAACAATTAAAATCCTTATGCTTAAAACAAAAACGGCATTGGGTGCGCGGTATTAATTTATGCAGAAGATTATTTAAAATCGATTCTGCCGTCCCTATCACGACTTAAACGTAACAGCTTACCAAAGCACACACCTTAGCAGAACAATGCTGGCCTCCCCTTGTTCGTCATGCAGAGCAACCCATTTAATTAGCTACTTTTACTACCCATTCCACTGAAAAATATTTAATTTTTTGTAAATTTACATTTCAAGAAGAAATTTTTTTACAATTTAGCTTTGATATTGCTTTTTATTTGGTGGGTGGCAATAATGATACAGCAATAATGATACACAATAATGATACAGCAATAATTGATATCATAAATGTATATTATCTTTTTGCCTCCGATGCATTTTTTGGTTATGTCTCTATCGTTCAGTTTAAGCAATATCAGCTAATAGACTTTCGTATGGAATCTTTAGCCCATCATGAAGACGTTTTACCATA
The DNA here is from genome assembly GCF_016097415.1 of sulfur-oxidizing endosymbiont of Gigantopelta aegis. Taxonomy (NCBI): domain Bacteria; species sulfur-oxidizing endosymbiont of Gigantopelta aegis. Next base: position 874,330 of record NZ_JAEHGE010000001.1, read on the forward strand.
CGCAAACTCAAGGGACGTTTTTTATTTAGTATTTCTGATACTCTTCCACTGCTCCCAATAAAAGCTTCTAAATCTCTAGCGGTTAATCCTTGTTGTTCCATTCTAAATCTTATTGCTTCTACAGGGTTAGGAGGGCTAATAGGGTAATGCTTATTCTCATAAGCTTCTATCAAAGTTACTAAAATCTCCATTTCATCAAATTCTGAAGTACCTTGTTTAGATTGAAATACCATATCTAACTGGCTGAAGGCAAATTTTAAGTCTTTATCATTTCGGATTGGTTTAATATTCATTTACATTCTCGACTGTAATTTTATCGTATTGAGTATGAGTGCCTATAAATTTCACCCAAACAATACCGGCTTGATATTGAATTTCGACTACTAATCGGTATTTATTGCCACCAATATTAAAAACCACTCGATTATTTCCACATATGCTTACATTACCATATTGATTTTTAACATCTTGTGGTGATAACCAATTTGCTTTTATGGTTTCTTCATACCAACTTTCAAGTGAGCCTTTTGAATCGCCATAGGCTGGTTGCTCCCAGAAATTTCTTATAGTGCTTTTAGCAATCACTCTCATAATCTGCATTTATCTCCCATATAGGGAGATTGTAGCCAAAATAAAGAATTTAATCAATAAAAACTATGAGGAGAACCAGAATTTTCTAAAGACATAACGCCTAAATCATGGGGGTGTCTCTTTGCCTCCCATGCATTTTTTGGTTATGTGTGATTTGTGTGTAAATTTCTAAACACAGATTCGGGATCAGCGTGAACAAGCTTTAGTAAAACTTTTGCTGGACCTGTTGGAGCACGATGCCCTTGTTCCCAATTCTGTAGAGTTCTAATACTAACACCTATTAACGTTGCAAATTTTGATTGAGAAAAACCAATATCTTCTCGAATAGCTTTAACATCCGGTTCATCAAACTCGAACTTGCGTGAAGGTTCAAGCTCACCTCTCATAATTTTACCAGCTTCCTGCACGCTGGTTAATAATTCATCAAATAATTTATTATCCATTTCCGAACTCCAATTCAACTGCATTTTTTAGAGCTGACAATTGATCTTTTGTTAAATCACTAAGTTCATTTTTTTCATAAATGAAAAGCATGTAAATTTGGTCTTTGTTTTTCTCCCAATAATAGATTATGCGGGAACCACCTCTTTTTCCTCTTCCACTACCACTCCAACGGATTTTTCTTATACTACCACTACCTGTAATTATTTTTCCTGTATCTGGTGATTCAATAAGTTCATTTTGAAGCTCTCGATAAATTTCTTCATCCATTAAGCGGTTGATACGTTTTGTAAACGTGTGGGTTTCTATAATGACCATACATAAAGTATACGTCATTGACGCACTTTGTCAATTAGAAAAATGAGGTTGTCGAATTAAGTGTGCAGAATGTTGAACACATAACGACAAAGCTGTGCGGCGCAAACGAAGCGCAGCGTAGTTTGCGTCCGAACGAGCGCCTTGTTATAAGGCATTTTCATGGTTGCGCTTTCACTACGGAAAATGCCACTGACAAAACCAAAATAAATATTCCTGCGCTAAAAGTACCGATTTGCCACCAAAAAATACCCCACGTCTTTTTTCCTAGTTTTTTTGTGAGTTCACGAAGATCCGCTAACTCAGATTCATTACCATCTTTTCGTTTTAGATTTGTTATTTTTGCTATTGCCCTAAAATCTCTTAGCCGATTTATGGTGCACCATATACCTAATGCGCCAGACGCTAGTAAAAGCAATAAAGACAGAAAAAACGCATAAGCTTGGCAAGAGGTAGGCTTAAAGTTTTCACTTATTAGTAATGACACTGAAAAGCCAATAGCAGCGACTGAAAATGTGAGGATGAGATTTATAGAATAGGATAGCTGGGAAATTGTAATACCCTGCCATCTTATAAATTTCTCATCGTTGTTGCTATTGTCGGACATTATTGTTTTGCCTTATAACAGTTAAATCTACTGAAACATGATGATTAGAAATACACGCGTCCGTATTTCTAAATATTATTGCCGATTTCAATAAAAATATCATTAAATAAGGATGAGTTGACGTTGGTGCATGTGACTTGCTGCTATCTGGAAGAAAAGAGAGATTTATCCACATCATATGACTGGCCGTTATAGGTCATCAGCAGCTATTGATGAGAAAATTAGATTTTTTATCAAAATAATCTGTTAATTGCAGCTGCCGTCCTCAAACAGTTTTTCGGCATAATTTTGAGTGGCAACGACAAATATGAGACTTACACAATTACAATCTTACAACCTAATGCTTCAACAACTTTCTTAATTGTATCAAACTTTGGAGTGCCATTTTCTGATAATGACTTATATAAACTTTGTCGATTAACACCCGCTTGATTGGCTACATCTGTCATACCTTTTGCTCTTGAGGCAATATTGAGTGCATGAATGAAATCATTACTAGTGCCAGTCTGAGAAACTTCTGTCAGAAACTCTTTTATATCTTCATCAGAATGAAGATGTTCAGCTATGTCGAATTTATTTGTTTTCATGATTTATTCCAATTCTTTCAGTATTTCACTGGCTTTATTAATATCTTTGTTTTGAGTGTTTTTATCTCCACCATTTAACAAGAGAACAACTTTATTACCTTTTATTGTGTAATAAATTCGATAACCAGAACCAAAGAAAAAACGTAATTCAAATACATTATTTTCAGATGTATCACTCCAATCCCCAAAGTTACCATTTTCAATGCGGGCAAATCTTGCAAGTATGCGTCGTTTGGCGGTTAAATCTTTTAATTTATAAAACCATTTTGAGAAAATCTCTGTTTCTTCTATTTCATATATCATTAACACACTGTCGCACATGAGCGACATCGTGTCAATATGTTTTTGATATTATCAATAATATTTAACATTCCATTTTCTGCTGTTTTCTGATGGATTATTAAGTGTTCAGGCATTCATTTTTGTGCTGAGGCGAGTAGCCGCTATGGAGGAATTCAAGAATAATTCCTATTTGGTAGTGAGTGGCGGCTAAAGGTCAAAATCGTACAGAATGAAATGACTGTTCCCATCCAAAGAAGCTATTTTTAACCATTTTTACATCCATTCCAAATGACCGCTAATTGTACATTGCTACGAGAGAGAATTATCATATCAAAGCCGATAAGGCTATCTATTAAGTAGCTTTAATTTTTATTTCAACTTCTTCGCCCATAGAAGCTAACATGTTAACCAACATATCCAAGCTGAATAAATCAATTTTACCTCGTAGTAAATCAGATATTCTAGGCTGTGTGACCCCCAGCTCCTTAGCCGCTTTCTTTTGTGTCCAACCATTCATCTCAATGGTCTGCCTGATCTGCAGCATTAAGTCTGATCTTAATTTCATATTAAGTGATTCTTGGGGAGTATCCATAATGGCATCCCACACACTATTATACCGTTCTCTCATTATTTATCCCCAATCTCTTTTAGTCGTTTTTTAGCTAGATCAATATCTTCCTGGCGTGTTTTTTGATCTTTTTTCTGAAAGGCATGTAAGACATAAATAGCCTCTTTAAATTTAGCAATATAAATTGTTCTGTAGATCCCATCAGATGCTGACACTCTAATTTCATTCACTCCAGAACCAATATTGGTCATTGGTTTCCAATTGTCCGGTTTCAAACCACTCTGTACTTTGTGTAATTCATAGCCAGTTCTTTGCTTGGCTATATCAGAGAACAACTGAATGTTTTCTAGGGAGTTACCTAAAAATTCTAATTCTTTCATACAACAACTATACAAAATATTGTATAGAAAATCAAGTAACTACGCTTCAAAGCTTAACTCTTAATAAAATGACTGCTCCTACCAACAGAAGTCATTTTAATCATCATTTACAATGGATAAACATGACCGTTATTTGTAGATTTTTGTCATTCTATTAAATATGAAAAATGAATATTCTCTGTTTTTGAATGGCTACTTTCACACTTCGAACGTGAGTCTGTAAAAATCTATCTATTACTGCAATGGGATGATAGCACTAAGTCACGGCTACACAGATTGCCTGCTCTTATTCGGTAAACGGTCACTTCATAAAAAAAGGGCTAATTGGTTCATTTATGCTGATGGCTGACGACTTAATACCATCAATTTGCTAATGATTTTAAGTAACAGTTTACTGGAAAGTTGGGAATCAATCTTATTTGACTTGAATAGGAAAACTATTATTGCCACCCACCAAATAGGAAAACTATTATCAAACTATTATTGCCACCCACCAAATAAAAAGCAAACTATTATTGCCACCCACCAAATAAAAAGTAATATCAAAGCTAAATTGTAAAAAAAATTCTTCTCGAAATGTAAATTTACAAAATTTGAATGTTTTTCAGTGGAGTGGGTAGTGAATGGGGTAGTAAAAGTAGCTGCTAGATGGGGTTGCTCTGCATGACGAACAAGGGGAGACCTGCATTGTTCTGCTAAGGTGTGTGCTTTGGTAGGCTGTTATGTTTAAGTCGTGACGGGGACGGCAGAATCGATTTTAAATAATTTCCTACACAAATTAATACCGCGCACCCAATGCCGTTTTTGTTTCAGACATAAGGATTTTAATTGTTCTTCCGGGCCAACAAAGGAATGAAAGCCCTTTGAAAAACCATCGACTGTTTCTAGCCAAGTATCTTCATTGAGTTGTAATTTTTGTAATATAGCCGGAGTGCCCAATTTGATATAGCCACGTTTATCATCCCTCTTTATTCGCCCCGTCCATTCTGCAAGTTCCAGATAGTCGTTAAGGTCAAAGGCAATACCCTTGTCTTTGAGTGAGCTACCGATAAAGGGGGCGAGCTTAATAGTGGCTGTGCTTTGTTGCGTTATTTTTTGGCTAATGCTTGTTGTCTTTTTAATTGAGTCGATACGCTGTTTTACTGAGGTGTAATCAGAGTCTTCTAATGTTTGGCTGATATCCGCTCTGATGGGATTTAAATCAACATAGACCATGCAGCTAAGAATGGCTTGCTCATCAAGCAATGCCTGACTCTTAAACCTAAAAACCGCAGTAGCCCCTGCAATGACATAAAATCCTGCAAAAAATTTCTTTTAGCTGAACGGTTTTGTCTAGGCTGGAGCAGGTAGCTTAATTTGTCGTGATTTATCTGAAACCAGTTCAAATTTTTCCATCGCTTTCTCTAAAATATAGCCCCAACACTCATCTAAAGTTAACTGCGGAGCAATTGCTTTAAGTTGTTTAAAAAACTGATTTAATCGCTTGTATATTCCCTGCAATTTTTTCACGTCACCATGGTTGCTGGTAATGAACATTTTCTTTTGGTTGCCTGATTTTGTTAAACGTCCAATACTACTCAGTAATAAGGGACGGCTTGTGATGGCTTCATGGTGTTTTTCTGGAATGGCTAAACGAACAAATAAATTCCACCAATTATAAACCAACGCAATCATTCGAGACATGAACTGACAACTCTTAATATCTTGAGTGGCATATCCACCCCAGCCCCATTTTTTCATTTCATCAAAGTTATTTTCACAGTCCGCTCGGTCACGATAATGGTAAAACATTGAGACTAAGTCATCTTCTAAATCAGTCACTAATACGGAGTACTCATAGGCTTTAATATTTTCCTGTCCATCAACAAATACCATCTCTTGTTGACCCTCTTTTTTGTACTCAATGGCCACCATGTTGTCATTAGATAAACGTCGGCGGATAATAACAACTCGGCGTGGCATTTCCCAACCATCCAGCTGAATATCATCATCCTTAGCTTCCCAACCTTTACGAACAACTGTCCATTCACCTAAGCCATGATGCTTTCCTATAAGCTCTTTAACGTTTTTGAACGTTTAAGCTTGAACAGATAAGGTTGATTAATACTCTCCAGTTCTTTCATGAATTTATCCGTACCATAACCAATATCACCTCGAACAAATTCCGGTCTTTCATCGACCGAAAAACGTTTGAGTAAGCTCATTAATCCAGGTAATGAATGGTTTGAATGTGCCTGGTTTCCAGATTGAACTTCAACCTCTAACACTAAACGAGTATTCGCCATCATATAGGTATGATAGGTGTGTGATGGTCGTCCTGGCTTTTGTGGATTGTAGCCTATCTTGGCACCTTCCTGATGTCCATAAAGCGGTTTAACTGTGATATCAGCATCTAAAATCCAGGGTGTTTTCAGTAAGGGGAATAGCTGGATTGTAAATGTGTCTGTAACCATTTTATTCCCATTTCTTCATCAATCTTTTTTAAACCTCGACGTGCAGAATCATCACTCACGACTTTACTCATGCCTAATAATTCAGAGTTGACTCGATCACTCATTAAATTCGTTATATGAGCATAACGCTTATGACCGGATAAAATGGATAAAAATAATGAACCCAGCACATCAATTTTTTTAGGGGCATTATTGCTTTTGTAATGAAGTGGGCAATCATCAACCCAGGGTTGAAATCGACCACCGAGTTTTAGAAATTGAATAAAAAATGGAAGTTGACCTATCGGAGTAACGGCTGCATCAGGATCCCATTCGACTTGTAATTTTCCACCATAAGTCTCTACTTCAACCGCTTCAAATAGGTCTGTTTTCTCGGGCAATTGGGATACACCCATAGGGTGAATGACTTTTGGCGGTAATTTCATGATATTTCACTATAAATTCAACAGGTTATGATTATAGCCGATTTTTAACTGATTTTTATAGGTTAAAACGTCCTTCCCAGAAACGGCCCGTACATTTATCTTCAGCATTGGCTCTGCGAGCAATGTGTTCATTGAGGCAACGCATGAACCAACTGATATCCATTAACCGGTCTCTGAAGACGGCAATGGTTTCCCGAGCCTTGTCTTGTTCAGCCTCAGAATGGCTTTCACCATTAAGGTAGCGTTCTACCAATACTGGAATTGAACAAAGTTGTTGCCAGTGTTGTATCACGGTTTCATCCGACCAACTTTGGGCGAGTGAGGCGTTGATTTTTAACACGGCGTGTATATGGTTGGACATAATGCTGTAGGCACAGACATCAATGGCAAAGGTTTTTGATAGTAAAGCGAGTCGCTCAACAAACCATTGTTTACGATGGCTATAGTCTTTATTGGTGACAGTATCGACACCACATAAGAATGTTCTGCGGACACAGCGAGAGATGCAATGATAGTAAGGGGTATCTGAAAGGCTGATTTGTTGGCTTCTTGGGGTGGGCATTTGATTAACTCCATTTAATCGGGATGACGGCTAGAATGGAGAGTATACAATGTAATTGTACGTTATTCAATTGGTGCTATTTCAAGAACATTTGTTTCAGCTTATTATTTGTATTACACTGGGTTTAGATCATGGGTGGCTATGATTGGTTTTTTTTTTGTATTACACTGGGTTTAGATCATGGGTGGCTATGATTGGTTTTTCTATGATTGGTTGAAGAAGTTATAGCTGCAAAAAGTAGCACAAATAAAGGAGAGTAAAAAATGGATATTTATGAACGTGATTATATAGCAGCCGTTATAAACTATTTTTGGGGGCCAAATATCACTACTTCGCAAGGTGTAAATAAATCAGCGGCGGTAGTTGCTTATAAGGCACTTGAGAAAGCAAATATATGCTCGAGGTCAATGGATCTGGTTCCTCGACCTATGGGGTTGCCAAGCTCCACCTATGCAATAAAACAGTTGGCAAAAATTGGGAAAAGAATAATGTCGGGTAATTCTTTGATATATCATGTGTGTAAAGTACGGGTTAGTGCAAATGATAAAACAGACATACTTATGGCACTAAGGGGGATTTAATATGTTAAGAATTGCTCTTACTTCAGTTTTATTAATGTTATCTTTAAACGTTTTTTCTAGATCGGCTATAGAACTTGTATACTCTGAATTAAAAATTACTTAGATTCAACTCATAAGTGCAACACTATTTGGTTGTATTTGTGATATTTGCTGGTTTATCGCTGGCTCATGAAATTCCCGGGGTGGCCGAGCGTAGCGATGGCCACCCCGGGAATTTCATGAGCCAGCGACGCGACGCTGACGGCGCTACTAAAAAAATCATAAGTACAGCAATGATTTGCTCGAAAAAATGGCCAATTGCTTGTAAAATCGGCCATTTTCTCCTGCAAGAGTAAAGTGACTTATGAGAACTTACAAGCAATTGACACAAGAACAAAGATACTACATTTCGACTGAGATTAAAAATGGCATTTCCCAGTCTAAAATTGCTCAGGCGATTGAGGTGAGTAAATCTACTATATGCCGTGAAATTAAACGCAACGCTGGTTTACGTGGCTATCGATTTAAGCAAGCTCAAGAAAAAGCCGTTAAGCGTCGCTACAATGCTTCTAAAGCAATTAAAATGACGGATGACATGATTGCCCTTATTGATGAAAAGCTTTCACAGCACCAGTGGAGTCCTGAACAGATATCAGGTTGGTTACTGAATGACAAAATGCTACTTCTTAGCCATGAACGTATTTATCAACACATATGGGATGATAAGAAGCAAGGTGGTGATTTACATCAGTATTTAAGGCGTCAGGGAAAGAAATACCAAAAGCGTGGTAGTAACGGTAAAAGCAGTCGAGGACAAATAATTAATCGAATTTCCATTGATGACCGTCCTAAGATTGTTGATGATAAACGTCGTGTTGGTGACTGGGAAATTGATACAGTGATCGGTAAAGGACACAGTGGTGCTCTGGTCACGATTGTAGAAAGAAAAACGCTTTACACATTAGTAGCAAGAGTGAATGGCAAACAGGCTGATTGGGTGACACAAGCAACAATACAATTGCTTAAACCCTTTAAAGACAGGCTTCATAGTATTACCGCAGACAATGGTAAAGAGTTTGCTTATCATGAGCAGGTAAGCAAAGCTCTTGATACAGCATTTTATTTTGCCCACCCTTATTCTTCATGGGAGCGAGGGTTAAATGAAAATACTAATGGACTGATTAGACAATATTTTCCTAAAGATACAGACTTTAAAGAAGTGACTGATAAAGAGGTTTACAACATGATGGAAAAACTTAATAATAGACCTAGAAAGGCACTCGGCTTTCAAACACCATTCCAGGCAATGAAAAAATCATTTGCAAGAACTGGAATTTCCTGCGTTGCACTTCAGAGTTGAATCCGCGTTAACTTACCAGGTGGTTTTACGCTGATTGGTGATATGGGTGGGCAAGATAACATTCTTATCTTTAGGTATGGTAATGAAAAAGGAAAGAAATACATTGCGTTTACAGACATGACTAACGATATTACCATTGAATATGGATGTGCTGTAAATGTTTTTTATAATGATCTTTTTTCTGAGAATAAGAATACCAGCTGTAATCTCGAGAACCTTGATATAATGCGTAAAACGTTTATTGAAAATAAAGATGTAGTTGTATGGAAAATTAATAACTATATTTTGAACTATTCGTCAGGAAAAGATAAATCCTTTTTATTTCTTAGTGGTAGAAGTGGCAAGCTAATAAAAGTAGATTCAGACTTTATAGATAAAAAAATATACAAAAATATTTTTAAAAATATTTAATCAGAGTGACTATAATAAATGATTGCTCATGGAAAATTTTGTCTTTGGCTGAAAAAGCGCCAATGACAAAATTTCCGGAGAATCAAACGTTAGGTGCCAAAAAACGCCCAGCGTCTAGCAATTTCAACTTCACAGGGCGTGAAGATATTATTATGGATTCTAAAATTGCTGAGGAACTGAAACAATTTGAAGAACATCTTGATGATATTACATGTTTAGAGTGTGGTTATGAAGGTACTGTTGGAATTATAAGCGAAGAACCTACATTCCATTTTTGGAAATATTTTTTATCTACAGCTTCATTTGTATTTTCCATTTTTGTAATAGGCTTATTTGTAGATAATGAATCAATGATATTGTACCCACTTTTAAGTATTGATTTATCTTCAAAATATTATCCCTATCCCATATATGTGTGGTAGAAATTTTGAAGTCCATTGCCCTAACTGAAAAAAAGACATTGAGTTGACTTATAAATATTGGAACTAATCAATACAATATGGAGAATGATAAAATGGCTCAAGTTGAAAGCAAATCAAATATTTCTATTGATATTGAAGTAAAGGCAAGAACCGGAGAAAAAAAGGGGCATATTTCAATAACAAGTGGTAACTTGTACTATTATCGAGTAAATGCCTAAAATGAAACCGCAATATACACATTTTTGAGTTCTTCTCCGCTTTGATGAGTGTAAATCCACATTCAAAACCCTGTTAAACATTGATACATAAAAGCTTTTCTTATCAAGAAGGCTTTTTATAGTTTTACCTATACACATAACCTTGCTTATGTTGATCAGCCAAATAAAGATGAGCTCTATAGACTGAAATGGATAAGTTGTTCACTCATCAAAGCGGAGAAGAGCCCATTTTTGCAACTAATTGACGCCAGATACTTAATTGAACAAGATGTGGAAAATAAATAAATCTGTTTTTATACTAAGTTTCGAAATTACATATTCAGTTGAGGATAAGGGGAAAAATGAGTCCAACTGTATTTAGAGAAAAGGGACACAGGTTCTTCTTTTTCTCAAGAGAGGAAGACCGTATGCATGTTCATATTTTATCAGGTGATGGGGAAGCTAAGTTTTGGCTTGAACCAGAAATTGAACTCGCAAAAATTACAATTATTCAAGAAAGCATCTTAAAGAAATTGAATCAATAGTGGAGGTTCATTATGATGAACTCATTAGCGCATGGAAAAAACACTTTAGCAGTTGAGGTGACAAATGTTTCAGCTCATGGAGTATGGCTTTTAACTTGTAGTAATGAATTATTTATGTCATTTGATGATTTTCCTTGGTTTAAAAACCAAACCATTGAATCTATTGTTAATGTTGAAGAACAATCATCAGGTCATTATTACTGGCCTGATATTGATGTTGATTTAACAGAAGAAATGATCGAGCACCCAGAACGCTTTCCTCTTAAAGCGAAAATTACCTAACCAAAAAATGCATCGGAGGCAAAAAGACGCCCCGATGATTTAGGTGTTATTTTACTCTGATTTCATCCAGCATTCAGAGCCTATAACTTATCTTTTTGAGCATTTCAATTAAAAAATAATTTGACTGCTTTATTGGACAAAAAATTGTATTTGCAGGTAATCAAAGCGGTGTAAAATGTCCGCTTATTGTACTTTTTTGTCATTTGAGTGAACGTTAAAAATGAATATTATCTGGTTTTGAATGTCCGCTTTCTCACTTCCAACGTGAGCCCATAAAAAGTTCCGAATAGCAGCTAAGGGATGATAGCACTAAATCACGGCTACACAGATTGCCAGCTCTTATTCGGTAAACGGTTACTTCATAAAAAAAGGGCTCATTTATGCTGATGGCTGACGACTTAATACCATCAATTTGCTAATGATTTTAAGTAACAGCTTACTGGAAAGTTGGGAATCAATCTTATTTGACTTGAATAGGCGGAATGGCTCATGACAGACCTGAATAAGAAAAGACTCATATATCTGCTTTACGCCCAAACCGACTGGATTAAGAAGTTACTAGCTCAGATTCGTCAAATTTTTGGGGAGGGGCTTCCACATAGCCCCATATTGAGGCTTTTATTTAAGAAAAATGAAAAAATCATTGCTCATAAATTAATAAAAGTTGACTTTTATACTAAAGTATTCTTAAATATGACCATAAATCATTGTTTTATAACCATATTTTATATAAGGTTATTTGTTTTTAGCCCTCCTCTCATTTTATCAGGGAGTGAAAAATGTGTTTAAATTTATGCTTTTAGATGAAAAAGTGGCAGTAATAACAAGTAACGTATAATAAGTATTAAGTATAAGTAGGAGGACATTATGTCTAAGGTAACAATTTACGATACGCCCATGCTAGATGAGTTGGAAAATGGCGAATGGCCTAGCTTTATTACAGCGTTTAAACGCTTAAGAGATGACCATCCAAGTGAGCGCATTAATTCAATGGTTGGCGGACTATTAGGCCAACTGGAACATTCCTACGAAACTCGTATGGGTTGGTGGAAAGGTGGAACAGTTTCTGTCTTCGGTTATGGCGGTGGTATTATTCCTCGTTTCTCTGAAGTGGCTGAACATTTCCCTGAATCAAAAGAATTTCACACAGTCCGTGTACAGCCACCTGCGGGCAACTTCTATACAGCTGACATCCTGAATCAATTAGCTGACGACTGGGAAGCTCACGGTTCTGGTCTGCAAACATTCCACGGTCAGACTGGTAACATCATGTTTATCGGTGCAACCACGGATGAAATGCAACCATTCTTTGACAAAGTGAACTCCTATGGTTGGGATTTAGGTGGTGCTGGACCTTGTGTTCGTACTGCAATGGCCTGTGTCGGTGCTGCTCGTTGTGAACATTCTTGTACTAACGAACACGGCATGATGCGTCACTTGGTTAACGAATTCCAAGATGACTTACACAGACCAGCTCTTCCATACAAATTTAAAGTAAAAGTCTCTGGTTGTCCTAACGACTGTACCAATGCCATTGAACGTGCTGATATGGCCGTGATTGGTATTTGGCGTGATGAGATGAAAGTTGACCAAACAGAAGTGAAAGCATTCGTTGCTGACAAAGGCCGTGACTACGTCATTGATAACGTTACTGACCGTTGCCCAACCAATGCCATTAAACTGGCAGATGATGACACCTTAGTCGTTAACAACAAAGAATGTGTCCGTTGTATGCATTGTATCAATGTTATGACCAAAGCCTTAGCGCCTGGTGATGACAAGGGTGTGACCATCCTAATCGGTGGTAAGCGTACACTGAAAATTGGTGACATGATGGGTACTGTTGTCGCACCTTTCTTGAAAGTAGACACCATGGAAGAAATCGAATATCTGGTTGAACTGACTGGTGAAATGATTGATTTCTTCGCAGAAAATGCTTTAGAGCATGAACGTACCGGTGAAATGATTGAGCGTATCGGCCTGGTTAACTACCTTGAAGGTATCGGTCTTGACTTAGATCCCAACATGGTTAGCGAACCCCGTCAGTGTTCATACGTACGTATGGATGGCTGGGACGAAGAAGTTAAGAAGTGGTATGACAAAAAAGCTGAAGCGGCAACTGCTTAAGTTTTTTCGTTAACATTGCGCTTAAAAAGCCACTTAGATGCAAATCTAAGTGGCTTTTTTTATTTTAGATTTAAAAATGCTTTATACTCAAAGAAAATAAAAATTTCTTAATCGAGAGCATCTCATGGCTACCAGTATTACTTTTCATAGTGAACAAGCAATAATCTATTTTTCAGAGCAAGAACAATACTTTGTTTTACAATTATTTTTTTATGATGTATCCCGACAGGCAATGATGGATAATCAAAATAAAATTAACTTATCCTTCGATCAATGTGAGCAAAATGGTGCGGTACTAAAAGATGGGATTAGCTTTGAAATGGAGTTAAATATTGAGTCTTGGGAGGATATTTCTGAACAAGAAGCGGTCTATCCTGAATTAGGCAATGACTTTATCTGTGGCTTGTCAAAACAAGATAAGCAATGGTTTAGTGAGCGATATCAGCAAGCTTGTGAGCGTTTAATTTGAGAATAAATAATCGCTCTTAAGTAAATTGCTTCATAGACCCCCTGCTTTACGGCCATTATTCTTCCTCCAAAGTATAATAATTTTTTTGTTCAAAGCGAGGCGTGCAGATACATAAAAATACCAATTCCGTTTGCCCGGTATTTTCAATTTTTTGTGCGACATCAGCAGGAATGCTAATACTATCCAGTGCAGATACCTCTTCAGGTGCTTCATGATTAATGAAAACTCGCCCCTGACCAGACAAAATAATATAACGCTCAATGGTGTTTTTTAAGGCGTGTAACTGCGTGCAAATTCCCGGCGCAACAGCAGCACGAGCAATAGAACATTGACTATCACCCGCATGGTTGAGCAATTCATTTATGGTGCAGCGCTCTGGTGTTGAAAATTGCTTGTTGGGATCATAGGGGGTTAAATAGGTATTCAAAAAAATTCTCCTTAGCTAAAAAAATGCTTACGTAAAGGCTCATAGAACTGGTGAATAAGCAGTCCTGATAAAACACAGGCCGTGCCAATAAAAATAGCGCTGGTAATGGTCTCATGATTAAACCATTTGCCCAGTAACAATGCTGTAATAGGCGTTATTAAGGTTGCCAGTGCCACGGTCGAGGCTGATAGTCGAGATAAGACAAAATAATAACTGACAAAGCCAACGACCGATCCCATGATACCTAAGTAAACAATAGACCAGAGTGTGCGTAGGGGTAATTGTTCGGGGAGTGGATCAGCAAATAATAGAAAACTCAGCAGGAACAAGGGCAGTGCAAACAGCAAGCCGCCAGTGGTCACAATGAGTGCCGGTAATGGTATATTGAGACGTTTGATTCTAACGGCACTACCCGTGTGTAATATGACTGCAATCAATACTGCCAGCATGCCCATTATTGCTTCTTCACCCCGGCTGATGCGTTCGATAAATATAATGCCCAGTCCACAAATGCCCACACCGGCACCCCATAATTTATGCCAGCCAAAATGCTCGTTTAAAGACACATGATTACGCAGCAATAAGACAAAGCCCGTGGTAAAAATGGGTGACAGCCCAAATAGCACCGACACTAGTCCGGAGGGTATAAACTGAGCCCCCCAATAAACCATCATCATTGAGCCATAAATTGAAAAAGCTGAAGCAGTGTAAACACTACGCGCATTTTTATGCATGGGTATTTTTTTGTGCCATAACAGTGCCAAGAACAATGCTAGGATGGCACCAATAAGCATTCGAGCCGACACGCCGGTAATAAAATCCAGTCCTTGCGAACTCCATTTGATCGCCAGAGGTGTGGTTGACCAGATCACAATCATGGCCAAATAAGCCATAGTAACCAGCAGTGAATGATTTGTTTTAGTGGATAGTTTCATCGTTTTGGAGCCAAAAAAAAGCCATAGAATAATAATCTATGGCTTTTTGAAAACGGGATATAAGTTATTCTTATATTGTTTCGTTTATCATGTTACTTTTTGTTAAAACAAGGTGTTATAAACAAGTAGAGTAAACAAGCGCACAGATTCATTGAGGTGCTATTAAAGATGCGAATAGCCGCGCTCATTCGTCGTAAAATATGTGCATGTAAAATATTCATGGCATTAGATTGCGTGAATAAGCTATTATTGTCAAGCAGAGTTTGATGAACAGATGCTGAAACTAAGCAACTTTGACATTTTATGAAAATTACCTATAGTTAAAGTGGCGTGTTATCAATGAAAAAAATAAAAATGATAAGGTATTACTGAAACGAGTGGCAAAGCAAATTGGTCGATTTAATCAGGTTAGGGAATTAGGCAAAGGGACGCAGGGTGTGGTTCATTTGGCAGTTGACCCTGTTCTGCAACGTAATGTGGCGATAAAATCTTTGCATTTCTCTGATATGAGAAAGGCTGAAGAAACCAAGGCCATGCTCCTCAAAGAAGCTCGAACTATCAGTAAAATGGTTCACCCCAATATTGTGTCAATTTATGAAGCGGGTGAAGATCAACAACAAAATCCCTATTTGGTTTTTGAATATGTCAGTGGCCAATTGCTCACGGATGTCATGAAAAAAAAGGGCATGATGACCATTAAAAATGCCCTAGCTTTACTCAAGCCAGTGATTGAAGCAATCAGCCATGCTGACCAATTAAACATTATCCATTGTGATCTTAAGCCTGCCAATATTTTAATTAATGATGATAATATACCCAAGGTAATGGACTTTGGTATTGCCCATGTTTTGTCCAAGCAGCAATCAAAAACCGATGGCTTTTTTGGTACACCGCGTTATATGCCACCCGAGTACATTCGTAAACAAACCATTTCTGCCAGCAATGATTCTTATGCTCTGGGTATTATTCTCTATGAAATGCTCACAGGCAAGTCTGCTTTTATAGGCAGTAATATCAAGCAAATTATCGTTAAAGTATTAAATGACTCTCTTCCTCCTCCTTCAAAATTTAATACTGATGTTGATGCACAATTTGAAAGTATTGTGTTCAAAGCTATCGATAAAAAATTAGCCAATCGTTATCACAGTACGACCGAATTTAATGCGGCTATTGATGAATATTTGGCAAAGCAAAATTCAACAGTCAACCAGTCCAGTAAAAAGCAGGATGCAACCATAGAATTTTTGTTGCGTCGTATGAAACGTAAAAAAGATTTTCCAGCCTTATCGGAATCATTGTTTAAGATCAATAAAATTGTTGAAGAAGATAATACCGGATTTGATGTATTAGCAGGGGCAATTGTCGAAGACTTTGCCTTGACCAATAAAATATTAAAAATTGTCAATTCTGCTTATTATCGTCGTAGCGGTGGTGAGGTAAAAACCATTTCTCATGCGGTAATGATGTTGGGCTTTGATGCTATTCGTTCAATTGCAGTCAGTTTAATTTTAATTGATCACCTGCATGATAAGTCACAGGCAAAGCAACTAAAAGACAGTGTCGTTTCATCTCTCTATAGTGGAGTGTTTGCTAAAAACTTGGCAGAAAAATCACAATTGGTCAATAAAGAACAGGTATTCTTGAGTGGGATTTTTCATAATTTGGGTAAGTTATTAACAATTTTTTATTTTAATGAAGAATCATTGGAAATAGAAAAACTCATTGCAGAAGAAAAATTAGATGAGGAAAATGCCTCGACCCAAGTACTGGGTGTTCCCTATAGTCGCTTGGGGATGGCAATAGCAAAAGAGTGGGAACTTCCTCATTACATCGTGAATACTATTAGCCCCTATAATACCAAAGTGAATAGTAAGCGTATGCAGTTAAACGATGAAGAAAAAATGCATGCGATTTGTAGTTTGTCTAATGAGTTGACCCATCTGATAGAAAATAGTGATGCTGCAGAAGACTGGCGTGAGAAAGCAGTTAAAATCTGGCGTCAATACACCCCACAATTACAACTAAAGGATAAGGATCTGGTTACTCTGGCTGATCAGGCTAAAGAAGATTTAATTGACTTAAACTCCATCTTGAACATCAGCATGTCAAAGTCCTCTATTATACAAGGCCTGGATAATGACAATGCAAGCGTAACAACTGCCGACAATGTAGAAAAAACCTTGGTGATTACGCCCACAAAAGGCTCAGAAAAACAGCATGAGCTAGAAAGTAAACCGCGTGCTATAGAAGAAATTCTAAAGGCTGGTATTGATAATATTGGCACGATGATAAAAGGTGACTATAGTTACAGTGGACCCCATTGTCAAGACAGCTTTCTCAAATATTAAGATATAATTCTGTTGGTTATTTATAGTATTAGTCTTATCCACATATCCACAGGTCTGCCAGTAGTCCAGAGACGCTTGCGATATATCTCAGGGCTACTGGCTTGGCCTGTGGATATGTGGACAAGGCGGTTGCCAGTAAAGTTGATTATCCTCTCATCATGCTGCCCGTTTTAAGTCTGGAACAACTTCTTTCATCACGCCATAGATCTCTGCAGGCGTTTTTCCACCGTGTGTACTGTGTGGTCGTTCATGGTTGTAAAACTCAAAATATTCCTTTAATGAGCTCTTTAGCTCATCAATACTTTGGTAATCCTTGAGGTAAATTTCCTCATATTTTACACTTCGCCAGAGTCGTTCAATCATAATGTTATCCATTGCTCTGCCTTTGCCGTCCATGCTGATTTTTATATCATTGGCCTTTAGAACACCTGTAAATGCTCTGCTAGTATATTGAGCACCTTGATCCGTATTGAAGATTTCTGGCTTTCCATATCGTCGCAGTGCTGTTTCCAGACTACTGATACAAAAGCTTTCTTCCATGCTGGTTGACACTTCCCAGGACAGCACAAAACGGCTACTCCAGTCCATAACAGCACTTAGGTAGACAAATCCATGTGGCATCCGTAAATACGTGATATCTGTGCACCAAACCTGGTTATTCCTATTAATATCAATTCCTTTGAGCAAATATGGATAGAGGTTATTTACTTTGCAAGGCTTGCTGGTATTGGGTTTTGGTGCCACTGAAACCAATCCCATGATCCGCATAAGCCGTTGAACTTTTTACGATTAATTTTATAACATTTCAATCTTAATGCATTACGAATTTGACGACTGCCATAGAATGGATGTTTTATGTACAACTCATCAATCAAATTCATTAATGTTAAATCTTTATTTTGCAGAGGCTTTTTAGGTTGATAGTAATAGCTTGAACGGTTCAGGCCGATAAGCTCACATTGTTTTTTGATGCTCAACTGAGGGTGCTCTTTTTCTATGCAACACCGCTTTTCTGCTCTACTCAGTTGAACATCTTCAACTTTTTTGACAGCCAGTCAGCCTCTACTTTTAGTTGACCTATTTGGCTGTACAGGTGTTCTTTTTCCTTTTCATGTTCAGCATCTTTATTCTCTAATTTTTTTGAAAAAGTATCGGCTGCACCATCAAGCATCTGCTTTTTCCAGCTATTGACCTGGGTGGTGTGCACTTCAAATTCTGACGCAATTTCTGCGACTGTTTTTTGACCTTTCAAAGCCTCAATGGCTACTTTTGCTTTAAATTTGTTGTTGAATGTTTTTCTTTTTGTGCTCATTTTTTGTTCCCCGTTAGGTTAGCTCTTATATCTTAACCTATTGTCCAGTTTTCGGGGTCCACTATAATTTGTTATCACGCAAACTCATTTTCAATCACCATCTTCAGCAGGTTTTCGATCATTTTATATCGGAAATAATCAGATCATTCAACCTGTAGGGATTGATGATCTAAAAGCTTTAAAGCCATTTCCTGATGCAGCCAATAAAACAGCTATTTTTATTGCTAAAAAATGCAAAGGTAACACAATAAAATATCCTATACCCTATGCTATATGGGAAGCGGCTAAAGGAAATAAAAAAAGCAATCCCTGCTCACCTCACAAAACAAGAAGCTCTTGATTCAGTTGACATTGATAAGTGTGAGGCAACCCCTGTTACGGGAGGTGATTCACCATGGGCTATTACACCGAAGGTGGTTTTAAAGCATTTAAAAGATCACTGGTGCAAGCACTTGGGTTAACGGCAGAAAAGGAGTAACCACAGAATTAAATGGTATTTATTTTGTAAAAATTATTGATACAAATAAAAATAATAATTTGGTGCAAATTAAAACCTGCCCTGACTTTGGAAGAAATGAAAAAGTAAAACCAGCAAGAAAGTTTTGGATAGAACCTGATTTTCTATATCCTTTAGTTAAGGGGGCTGGAGATATACAGGAATGTTATGTCTCAATCAAAAAAGATTTATATGTACTGGTGCCTAATAAGGGGATCACAAAACAGTTATTAGAAGATTGTGAAAATGACATGGAAGACAAACCAAAGTGTGAAGGATTTTTTAGCACCTATCAAGACCAGCTTATTTTAAGATCAACATATAGCAAACGAATGACAGAACACGCACCTTATTTCTGTATTTCAAATGTTGGCAGTTATACTTTCGCACCATTTAAAGTGGTATGGCCTGAACAGCCTGGCAATAAATCATTTAGAGCGGCAGTCATTACAAAAGGTAACGATCCTATCAGTGGTCAAAAAGTTTTTGTTCCCGACCACAAATTGTTTTTTGTTGATTTTTATGATTCAGAGCCAGCCTATTATCTTTGTGGTTTACTAAACAGCTCTACAGTACAAGCTTTTATTGATAGTCATAATATTTCAATTCAAGTGGGTAATGTGTTTAAACACATGAATTTACCAGAATTTGATGCAGATAATAAGAAACATAAAGAGTTATCAGCATTAAGTGAAGTAGCACATAATGAAGATAACAAAATCAAAAGACAAGCATTGTTAAAAACTATTTCTAAACTTGGAAATTCATTACTTTGAGCAAATATGGGTGTTTTTATACAAAAATATCAACACCTTTGTTTATCGGCTTGATACTGGTGAGGGGGTTTCTCACTTCATGAACAATACCTGAAGTAAACTCACCGATAGCAGCCAAACGTCTTTGTTCAGCCATTTTCACCGTTTTACCGAAACTATGAGTCACCAAGTGGGCAATATTACTCAGTAATTCTACATGCTCCTCGTTATAGGCATTGGCTTCTCGGGAAGCAAAAATCAACATACCCGGCACTTGAGTTTCCTGGGTCAGGTGCAAAAAAATGGCACTCTTCATGCCTTCTTTTGCCAGCAAATTAAGAAACACATAATGTTTATTGTTCTCAGCCAGTGTTTGCAAGTCGGATATTAGCAGTGGCTTATCACTATTAATGGCTTTTTCCAGCAGAGTGCCGGCAATGGCAAAGTGTGTGCGTGGCATTAGGTGTGGTTTACCATCAATATAAGCACCCTGCAATTCTAATAGGGTTGCATTGCCATTATGCAATAACACACTGGTCCAGTTTATGGGTAAGATAGAGGAAAATTCTTCAGCAATAAAGCCCAAAGTAGAATCGAGGTCATCTCCCTGTTGTACCCGATGAATGAGTTGAAAAATAGAATGTAAACGCTGCGAAAGATGATTGAAGCTTGTTGCAATTGAAGCAATTTCATTATCACTGCTAACAACGACTTGATGACCAAAATCGCCTTTGGAGACACGCTTGAAACCTTCTACAGCACGATTTAATGGAATAATAACTTTTATATAAAAACCAATTAAAGTAATTAAGGCGACGACAAAAGAAGCGGCTAACACAAACTTATTGACCGAATTAATCCACTCAACGCGTTTTTTTAAATCAGCCTGTAATTGTTTAACCACCACATCTTCGATATTTTTTATATTTCCCTGATTATCAACAATATATTGTGCTGCGGCCGCTAACTTAGGCGAGTCATTACGCTCCCCTAATGTTTTGATTAATTCCTGGTAATAAATATTCCAACTTTGCTGTAATTGATTGAGGACTTTACGTGTATTTTTATCCAGATTTAAATCAATCCCTTTATCCATATCCACTAATTCAGCAGTTAAATGCTCATCAGCAAAACAGGTAATTATATCGTTTTTATTATTCAGTTGCCCTTTGAGATCGTCATAGTACAAATTAATATCACGCTGATACGCACTACTGCTTTGAGGGGCATTTTTTAAATAGTTATAGCTCTGCATATCCATATAATTGGTAATGAGTTGTAAACGGTTAACCAAATGCAAAGCGGCGACTTCTTTTTCTCTGTCATCCATATTGTAGAGCGTAAAGGTGATAGCAAATGAAAATAGCGACAGTAAAACAACCAAAACAGCCGTAATTTGGAATTTAAGTGAATGAATCAGTTTATTCGACATATTTTAATCTTTATTCCTAGCTTCAATCGCATCATTAGACTGTCCTTAATATAAGGAACGGTTTTTTGGCCATAAAATTGCACTTCTTTGACCATTAGATTAAACAAAGGTGCACCAATCTTTCGGTTTCTACATATTGAAAACAGACTTTAGCTCAAGGATAATAAATTATCATTGAATAACATTGAGTGAAAAAACACTATCATGGCCTACTCTAAATTGTCACTAGACCAACACCCAACAATTGACTCTGACTTAGAAAGCCTTATCGATCAATTGCCGGTCATAATGCTCATGGTTGACAGCAAAGGACAGGTATTTTTTTCTAATAACGCTGCTCAAGATTTTTTTGGCAGCCAATTTTTCGCTGCATTAGCTATCACACAGTTATCTGCGCAAATGAATGCAGAGGATTTTCAGCAAGCGCTAAAGCAACTCAATGATAAGCCACAAGCAATTAATTTCAATACCCATTTTTTTCATCAACAAAAACACTATGCGGCAACAATGTCTATCAATCGTTATTTATCCAGTAATAATGTGCAAGATGGCTATCTCATTACACTGTTTAATATTAACCATGCGCATCAAGAGACATTACTCAAAAAGAATTTTAAAGAATTGAAACAGTTTGCCCGCTTGAGTGCTATGAGAGAAATATCAAGTTCACTCGCCGATAAGCTGAACCAGCCTTTAACTGCTATTTTGTCCTACACTCAGGCAATGCAACGCCTATATAAAGCAAAGGCTTCCCCCGATGAAATCAATCAGGCGATGGATCGAGTGGTGGTTAACGCTGAAAATGCTGGACAAATTATAAAAGAGGTTCGGGCTACATTAAATGTAAACACTTTAAATTATCAATCCAGTTGTATTAATACCTTAATCAAAGAAACTATTGACCTCACCGAGTTGGCCAATTCTACTTCAGCCATTCAATTAAGCACTCATTTTGCTAGTCAGCATTCATTGCTCTATTTTGATCAATTGCAAATGCGTCAGGTTATTTTCAGCTTACTCAATAATGCGATTGATGCCGTTATGGAACAGCCTGCACAGATTCCAAAAATTATGATACAAACACAATTACAAAAAACGAATAATGGCGCTCATTTTGAAATCATTATCGCTGATAATGGTGCGGGTTTAGCCAAAGAAGTGCAAGATAAACTCTTTGAACCTTTTATTAGCACCAAACTAGATGGCATTGGCATTGGCTTATCAATGTGCCATCATATCATAGGCCTGCACAAGGGCAGTATTCATATCAGCTCTGAGCCTAGCAATGAAAGCCCATCAACAGAACCATTGACCACGGTAAAAATTTGCCTGCCACTTAAGCCTGATCAGGCCATTAATTGTGAACAAGACTGGAGTAAGATTTGAAGCCAAGCACTAATGAAAATAATGAGCAAACTGTGTTTGTCGTTGATGATGAACCGGATGTGAGAGCAGCCTTACGACTATTAATTAAATCGGTGGGTTATCAGGTTGAATGTTTTGAATCAGCCGATAGTTTCTTTGCGCAATTTGAGACTGAGCGTAAAGGCTGTCTCATTCTTGATGTGCGTATGCCAGGTATGAGTGGTATGGAACTACAAGATAAATTATCTAGCTTAGATACCCTCTTACCAATTATCATGATTTCAGGCCATGGTGAAATTCCTATGGCGGTTAAAGCGGTACAAAATGGTGCTGTTGATTTTCTGCAAAAGCCTTTTAGTGATCAGCAATTATTGGATCGTATTTCACAGGCAATGAGTCTTAATACTGTACGACATGATGAATACAGTATTCGTAAGGATGCTCAGGATAAATATGTCTCACTGACTCCAAGGGAGAGAGAAATTTTTACCGAAGTGGTGTCTGGGAAACTAAATAAGGTCATTGCTTATGAGCTAAATATCAGCACTCGTACCGTTGAAATTCATCGGGCGAAGGCGATGGAAAAAATGGCCGCACGGAACTTGTCGGAGCTTATTAATTTAGCGAATTTGCTTAAAGAATAAGTAACTGAGTTACTATCAACAGCTTTAGTAGGGTGGGCATGGCTTTATCTGCCCACGCTGATTCGTTCCTATATTCACACTTTCAGCGTGGGCAGATAAAGCCATGCCCACCCTACAATTTCATTCTTTTTGAAGTTCTTTTAATGCTTGGTGGATTGATCAACCGTATGACCGTGCTCACTATAAATACTGCCAATATCAACTGCATCAAATTGATAGGTTTTACCGCAAAACTCACAGTCCACAGAAATATTGCCTTGCTCCTTTATAATCGCACTGGCTTCCTGATGACTGATAGAACGCAGCATATTGGTGACTTTTTCTCGTGAACAACTGCATTTAAAATACACACTTTCAGGATCAAATAAACGCACTTCTTCTTCATGATAAAGTCGATGTAAAATTTCTTGTGCGTCTAACTGCAGTAGCTCTTCATTTTTAATGGTACTGGCTAAATGGGTCACTCGTTCCCAACTATCATCGTCTTCATTTTGACCAGGTAATTGTTGCAAGAGCAAGCCACCAAGAGCGAGTTCATCAGCGGCAAGAAAAATACGTGTTTCTAATTGCTCCGAACGCTCCAGATAACCTTCTAAAAAGTCAGCAATGCTATTGCCTTCTAAGGCCACAATGCCTTGATAACGTTCCTGTGTTTTGGCTTGCTCAATAGTAATGATCAGATTGCCATCACCTAATAAAGATTTAATGTCGGTGTCTTCAGGCAAAGGCTCTTGATACTTGGCCACGCCCCGTACCCCAAAGTCATTACGACATTCGATCACCAATAGCGTTAATGCACCATCACCACTGGCCTGAATGGTCATTGAACCTTCAAACTTTAGAGTGGCGGATAATAACACGGAGGCAGCAACCACTTCGCCAAGATAGCGACGAATAGGCTCCGGATAATGATGATTCGTCTGCATTTGTTGCCAAACGTCACTTATTGAGGTGATTTCACCTCGGATATTGGCATTATCAAATAAAAACCGATAAATCTTATCTTTGTCATTCATGTGATATTAACAAGCCTTTTAATGTTTTAATTTGGCTTGTAGCAATTGATTAACTTGCCCGGGGTTTGCCTTGCCCTTGGAAGCTTTCATAACCTGTCCGACAAAGAAACCAATCAGTTTGTCTTTGCCTGATTGAAATTCAGCAACCTGACCTGGGTTATTGGCAATCACTTCATCAATAATGGCTTCAATGGCGCCCGTATCAGTGATTTGTTTTAAGCCTTTTTCTTCAATAATGCTATCCGCTGTACCGCCTTTTTCAGCGAGAACTAAAAACACGTCTTTGGCAATTTTACCAGAGATTGTATTATCTTTGATGCGTGATAATAAGCCCGTCAATTGTTCTGTGCTGACAGGACATTGTTTAAACTCGACTCCTACTTTATTGTTCAGAGCAGCTACATCACCAACAATCCAGTTTGCGACCATTTTTGCATCGTCGATGGTTTGCTGAACCTGTTCATAGTATTCGGCCATATCGCGATCCACGGTGAGTGCCTTGGCATCTTTTTCAGATAGACCTAGCTGCTCCATATAGCGTGCGCATTTAGCATCAGGAAGCTCTGGCAAGGTTTTACGTATGGCTTCGATGTCTTCCTTAGAAATGACAATGGGTAATAAGTCTGGATCAGGGAAGTAGCGATAGTCATTGGCTTCTTCTTTGCTACGCATGGAACGGGTTTCATTTTTATCCGCATCATAAAGACGCGTTTCTTGAGTAACCTTACCACCACTTTCCAAAATATCCATTTGCCTTTCAATTTCAACATTGATGGCTTTTTCGACAAAACGAAAGGAGTTAATATTCTTTAGTTCTGCCCGGGTACCAAACTCTTCCTGTCCCTTGGGACGAAGTGACACATTGGCATCACAACGAAATGAACCTTCCTGCATATTGCCATCAGAAATACCCAGATAGCGTACAATGGAATGAATTTTTCGCATATAGGCAACTGCTTCTTTGGCGCTACGCATATCAGGATCAGACACTATTTCCAATAGCGGTGTGCCAGCACGGTTTAAGTCAATACCGGTCTGATTTTGAAAATTCTCATGCAAGGATTTGCCGGCATCTTCTTCCATGTGCGCACGGGTGACACCTATACGCTTTTGACTACCGTCTTCCATATCGATGTCAATTTCACCTTCGCCCACAATAGGATAGTATAATTGACTGATTTGATAAGCCTTGGGTGAATCCGGATAAAAATAATTCTTGCGGTCAAACACTGAACGCTCATTAATTTTTGCCCCAATTGCCAGACCAAACATCACTGATTTATTCAAGGCTTCACCATTGAACACGGGTAAAACACCCGGCAGACCTAAATCAACAGTACAGGCCTGAGTATTTGGCTCAGCGCCATAGGCGGTTGAAGCACCAGAGAATATTTTTGATTGAGTGGCCAATTGCACATGGATTTCCAAACCAATAACGACTTCCCATTGCATAATATTTGTTAACCTCTTTTTTCGAAGTTTTTGCTTTAATAGTTTAAAAGTAGGTTATTAAAGCGTATTTTTTAAATAAACAGTGTTAAAGCGGGTGGTCACTTATTTTCTTTGCTTAAAAACTCGCTTAGGCTCAGACAGTTCAAGCAAAGAAAATAAGTGACCACCCGCTTTTCGTAAATAACAAGTGTTGAGGTAGCTTCATAGTTAAAAGAAACAATCCCTCTGTTTCCTTTCTTTAGAAAGGGGAAGATAAAAGTCTTACTTAAATGAGTCTGGCGATTGTAGATGCCAGTCGGTTGCTTGTTGAAACTGATGAGCAACATTCAGTAGTTTTGACTCTGCAAAATGCTTTCCGATCAATTGTAGGCCGACGGGCATTCCCTTCACAAAACCTGCTGGAATCGACATGCCGGGTAGACCGGCGAGGTTAACAGCAATGGTATAAATATCTGATAAATACATAGTAATATGATCATCCGTCAACTCGCCAATATTAAAGGCTGTTGATGGCGCTGCAGGCCCCATAATCACATCAACATCGGCAAATGCTTGCTGAAAATCATTGCTGATCAAGCGACGTGTTTTTTGTGCTTTAACATAGTAGGCATCATAAAAACCTTCTGATAGCGCATAAGTACCTACTAGAATTCGACGTTTTACTTCAGCGCCAAAGCCTTCACCTCGAGAACGAATATAAAGGTCGTTCAAATCCTTTGGATCGTCACAGCGATAACCAAAACGAACGCCATCCATACGCGATAGATTTGAAGAGCATTCTGATGGCGCAATAATATAATAGGTCGGTACAGCTAAGTTACTGGTAGGTAAACTGATCTCTTTAACCACAGCACCCATTTTTTCGTATTCTTTAATGGCCACCTCGATAACCTTGGCCACTTCATCATCCAAGCCTTCAGAAAAATACTCTTTGGGTAGACCGATCTTCAAGCCATCCATGCTATCCGTTAAATGACTGGTGTAGTCTGGAACAGCTTCATCTACACTGGTGGAATCTCTTGGATCCATACCCGCCATGACATTTAACATCAGCGCTGCATCTTCCGCAGTACGGGTCATTGGCCCTGCCTGATCCAAACTGGAGGCAAAAGCAATCATGCCATAGCGTGAAACACGACCATAAGTGGGTTTTAAGCCGGTTATGCCGCAAAAAGAAGCGGGCTGGCGAATAGAGCCACCGGTATCAGTACCGGTGGCCGCAGGCGCTAAACGAGCCGCCACTGCCGCTGCCGAACCACCGGATGAACCACCCGGCACTGCCGCCTGATTCCAGGGATTTTTTACCGCACCATACCAGGATGTCTCATTAGAAGAACCCATGGCAAATTCATCCATATTGGTCTTACCCAACATGACTGCGCCTGAGGCATTAAACTGACTGATCGTGGTGGCATCATAGGGAGAAATAAACGGATCTAGCATTTTAGAACCACAAGACGTCTTTACTCCCTTGGTGCAAAAAATATCTTTTTGCACCAGTGGAATACCGTTTAGGATGCCCACATTACCTGCTGCACGTTGTGCATCGGCATTTTTTGCCTGCTCCAATGCCCGCTCTGCTGTCACGGTAATAAAACTGTTCAACTGCGCATCTAGAGAATTAATGCGATCCAGATAGCTTTGCGTTAATTCAACGCTGGAGAATTCCCCAGCCGCCAATCCTGCACTCAGTTCAGCAATGGTTTTGTTATGCATCTTTCATTTCCACAATAGAGTTTTCCACAATCAGAGTTTTCCAAAATAGATTATTCTAGTCAGTCGTTTAAATAATTATTACTCAACTACCTTTATTCAATCATCTTTATTCAATCACTTTAGGTACCAAATACAAGCCATCAGTCGTTTCAGGTGCATGCGCCTGCAAATTTTCCCGATCATTCACTTCTGTCACCACATCAGCTCGGAAGCGTTGTATCGCATCAAGTGGATGCGCCATGGGTTTAACACCATCGGTATCTACAGAATCCAATTGCTCAACCATTTCCAAAATATTGGATAAATTGGTCGCATATTCAGCCATGTCCTGTTCGTCCACGCCGAGCCTTGCTAAAAAGGCAATTTTTTCAACATCACTTTTATCCAATGTGGACATCAGAAACCTCGCTAAGCAGTCTAGAATAAATCATTTGATCGTTTTAAGGGGCATAATTTACCACAAAATGGTAAAATTTAGCAGTCATTCTCAAAGGAAAATTGGACATTTTTTACCAATATTCCTAAAATGCTTAGATCAATGCCTGAAACCCGCCTTCATGGGGACCAATGATACTTCACTGACACTGAGTAACTTCGCTATACAGGCATGATTTTAAACAACTTAAAAATGAAGACTGGGGAGGAATGATCCTGAACTCAGCTTCGAAGTTACCACAAAAATATGGGAAACCCGCCAATTATGTTTGGATTCGGTCGTTTACGCGGTATTTTTTCTAATGATCTCTCAATTGATCTTGGAACAGCTAATACTCTGATTTATATCCCCGGACAGGGAATAGTACTTAATGAACCTTCCGTTGTTGCCATTCGCCAGGAACACGCCACCAATGAAAAAATGGTCGCTGCGGTCGGTGAAGAAGCAAAACTCATGCTCGGTCGAACGCCGGGCAATATGGAAGCCATTCGGCCACTCAAAGATGGCGTCATCGCCAACTTCACCGTGACGGAAAAAATGCTTCAGCACTTTATTCACAAAGTACATGAAAATCGTTTTCTCAAACCCAGCCCCAGAGTCTTAGTCTGTGTGCCCTGTGGTTCAACTCAGGTAGAACGTCGTGCCATTAAAGAATCAGCCCTCGGTGCGGGTGCACGTGAGGTATATCTGATTGAAGAACCCATGGCGGCTGCTATCGGTGCAGGCATGCCCGTCAGCGAAGCCAGTGGCTCAATGGTAGTGGATATCGGTGGTGGTACCACCGAAGTTGGCGTCCTATCGCTGAGTGGTATCGTTTATTCAGAATCCATCCGTATTGGTGGTGACCGCTTTGATGAGGCCATTATTAACTACGTGCGCCGTAACTACGGTAGTCTGATCGGTGAAGCCACTGCGGAACGCATTAAGCAGGAAATCGGTTCTGCTTACCCCGGCAATGAATTATTAGAAATCGAAGTGCGCGGTCGTAATCTGGCTGAAGGCGTACCTCGTAGCTTTACCCTCAATAGCAATGAAATTCTTGAAGCTATTCAAGAACCATTATCCGGTATTGTCGGTGCAGTAAAAATTGCCTTAGAGCAAACCCCACCTGAACTCGGCTCTGATATTGCTGAAAAAGGCATGGTACTCACCGGCGGTGGCGCACTTCTAAGAGATTTGGATAGACTGCTAAGCGAAGAAACCGGCCTCCCGGTGATGATCGCAGAAGATCCGCTCACCTGCGTTGCCCGTGGTGGTGGTCGTGCCTTAGAAATGATGGATGAAGTGACGACTGATTTATTCAGTGTGGAATAAATAATCTATTGTTTGTTCATAAATAGCGCCAGCATTCTTCAGCAATGGCGCTATTGAATTATTCTATGCCGGAGTCCTTCCCATAAAACAGTTATTTGACGAAGATTCTTCCTATATCGCACGTTTGATCTTTGTGATAGTGTTATCTGTCATCATGATGAGTGCCGATCACCGGACGAATATGCTTGATAATGTCAGGAGTCTGTTTGGCCTGCTGATCTATCCTTTGCAAACCATTGCCAGTATCCCGACTGATACTGGACTATGGCTGGAAGGTCAGATGGATACTCGACAGTCACTGATCGCCGAGAATGAAGAACGGCGCACAGAAAATTTATTGCTTAAAGCGCAATTACAGAAATTTACTTCTTTACAGGCGGAAAATATTCGTCTGCGCTCATTGCTTAAGTCTTCACGCAAATTAAGCGATCAAATGCTGATTGCCGAAACCGTCGCAGTAGATTTAGATCCCTATAAACGTCAAATCGTGATCAATAAAGGCTTATTTAACAATGTCTATTCCGGACAGCCCATTCTTGATGCCTATGGTATTATGGGGCAGGTCATTAATCCCGGTATTCCCACGAGTACAGCGATCTTGATCACCGATCCCTCACATGCCATTCCCGTGCAAATTAACCGTAATGGTCTCAGAACCGTACTCTATGGTACGGGCGCAGCCAACTATCTGGAAGTACAGAATTTGCCAAATAATGCCGATATTGAAATTGGTGACCTATTAATTACTTCAGGCTTGGGTGGCCGCTTTCCTGAAGGCTACCCCGTTGCCCGAGTGGTCAATATAAAGCGCGATCCGGGACAGCCCTTTGCCCAAATTATTGCCGAAGCATCTGCTCATCTGGAACAAAGCCGTGAAGTATTATTGGTTATGGCTCAGGAAAATGCCCCGCAATTGATCTCACAACAAGAGCCTCAACAGGTTCCTCAACAAAAAAGCAAACCAGAAAAAGCCCTAGAAGGACAAGCAAACCATGAGTAATAAACCCGCAGCTCATGGTGGCATTATTATCTTGGTCAGCTTTGGAGTGGCCTTTATATTAACCATGCTCCCTATTCCAGAAGCATGGGCTATTTATCGTCCTGAATGGGTGACGTTGGTACTGATTTATTGGTGCTTTGCCTTACCTCATCGAGCCGGTGTTTTTACTGGTTGGGCAGTGGGATTTTTACTGGACATCCATCTGGGTAGCCTATTGGGAATGCACGCATTGACACTGGCCATTGTGGCTTACTTGTCCTATAAGCTGCATATTCGTATTCGCCTCTATCCACTCATTCAACAAGCATTAATCGTACTATTATTAGTGACGCTATCACAAATGCTGGTATTGTGGATCAATGGCATAACCGGACATGCATCGGGTGACTGGTCATACTGGTTGCCCTCATTAACCAGTATGCTCGTCTGGCCCTGGGTATTTTATGTGATGCGCACAGTTCGCCGCCTCTATGGTGTTAACTGATGATGGGTGTTAATTAAGATGAGAGTCAACGAGTCTAATGGCTGAACGACAGCATTTAAAAGATCATTTTATCGAGCAACGGATCTTCCAAAATCGCAGTGTTGCGGCATTACTGTTCACCCTGATTTTATTTGGTACTCTAATTGTTCGCCTGTTTGTATTGCAAATCAATAATCATGAACACTTCTCCACGCTATCTCAAAACAACCGCGTTTCGGTGCAGGCAATTCCGCCCACCCGGGGGCTAATTTATGATCGTAATGGCATCATTCTGGCAGAAAATTTACCATCCTATACCTTACAAATTATTCCCGAGCAAACCTCAGATATCGAAAACTTACTGGAAGAGTTATCACTACTAATCAATATTCGTGACATTGATGTAAAAAAATTCAAAAAAGAAGTACGTCGCAAGCGTCGCTTTGAAGGAATTCCCTTACGCTTTCGTCTAAACGATGAAGAAGTAGCCATTATCTCGGTGAACCTACACCGCCTTCCTGGTGTAGAAATTAAAGCACAATTAAGCCGTTTTTATCCCTATGGCAGGGAAACTGCACATGTGGTGGGCTATGTAGGACGGATTAATGAGAGAGAACTGAAAAGATTACCCGTCACCAACTATAGTGGCACCAACCACACCGGCAAATTGGGCATTGAAAAATCCTACGAAGCACTGCTACATGGGCAGGTAGGCTACCAAAAGGTAGAAACCAATGTGCGTGGCCGGGTATTACGAGTTCTGGAACGCAGTAATCCCATGCCCGGTGATGATTTGTTTTTAAATTTAGACATTAATCTGCAAAAAGCGGCCATCGAAGCCTTTGCTGATAAGCGTGGGGCTTTGGTGGCAATTGATCCCAATAATGGGCATATCCTAACCATGATCAGCATGCCGGATTATGATGCTAATCTCTTTGTGAATGGCATCGACTCAAAAACCTATAATGCCCTGAATCGATCATGGGAACGACCTTTATTTAATCGTACTATCTTGGGTAGCTATCCCCCTGGTTCAACCACCAAACCTTTTTTTGCTCTGGCAGGCTTGGAACTCAATACTATTCAATTGGATCACCAAATTTTTTGTCCCGGCTATTATCAACTCAATGGCAAGGCGCATAAATACCGTGACTGGAAAAAGTGGGGACATGGTAAAACGAATATTAGTAAGTCCATCATCCAGTCCTGTGATGTTTTTTACTATGATCTCGCCTTTCAACTCGGCATTACAAAAATGCATGACTTCATGACCAACTTTGGTTTTGGTAAACGCTCAGGCATTGATATCCTCGGCGAACGAAGTGGCCTGATGCCTTCTAAAGCATGGAAGAAAAGAGTCCGTAAACAAGTCTGGTTTCCCGGTGAAACGGTCATTGCCGGTATTGGTCAGGGCTATGTTTTGGTCACCCCCTTACAATTAGCACTCGGTACGGCAACCTTGGCCAATGGCGGCAAACTTTTTCAGCCCCAATTGGTGAATGCCATTCAGCGTAAAGTCGATCTCCAACCACGCTACATTTCACCGCAAAAAATACATCAAGTCCCCATCAAACGCAAAGAAAACTGGACAGAAATCTACTCGGCAATGACCGAAGTCATTCATGGTGCTCGCGGGACTGCACGACGTCTCAATAAACCGGGTATGCGCTATAAAATCGCTGGCAAAACAGGTACGGCACAGGTATTTAGTGTTGCCCAGGATGCCACCTATAAAGAAGATGAACTGGAAGAACGGCTCAAGGATCATGCACTTTTTATGGCCTTTGCCCCCGTCGACAATCCCAAAATTGCCATTGCCGTCATAGTAGAAAATGGTGGTCATGGTGGCTCGGTCGCAGCACCCATTGCCGGTAAAGTCATTGAGTCTTACCTCAGTCAATTTAGCGATGAAGATCTGCACAAAGCGGTTGATTCATCATCCCCGGCGACAACACATTCTAAGAGCAGTTCTAAAGACACGCCAAAGAACAGTTCTAAAAATACTAAAACATTAAATAATAGCGCTCCATCGGCTATGCAGTCTCATCACGAGGGTCATGAACATGGCTAGTCGCGCCTCACAACAAGGCTTATTTTTTCGCTTACACATCGATCTTACTTTACTCATGAGTTTAATTGCCCTCATTGTTTTAGGACAAATTATCCTCTATAGCGCCAGCGGAGAAAGCATTGCCACTATGCAACGCCAGGGCATTCGTCTTGGCATCGCTTTTGTTGTTATGCTGGCAATCGCTCAGGTATCGCCTGATACCATGCGCCGTTGGTCGCCGATTTTGTTTATTATCGGTGCCATTATGCTTATTGCCGTATTATTAGTCGGAACCAAGGCGCTCGGGGCACAGCGCTGGCTAAATTTAGGCTTTTTTCGTTTTCAGCCCTCTGAAATGATGAAACTCGCCGTACCGATGATGCTGGCCTGGTACTTATCCAGCGGTCATATCCCGCCACGCAATCGCCACTTGCTTGTGGCACTGGTGTTATTATTATTGCCAGTATTACTCATTGCCAAGCAACCCGACTTAGGCACATCCTTATTGGTCAGTAGTGCCGGTTTATTCGTTATTTTTATGGCCGGAGTCTCCTGGCGTTTAATTGCCGGATTTATCTTTGTTGGCATCGCATTCACTGTACCAATGTGGCTATTTTTGATGCATGATTATCAACGCCAGCGGGTACTCACCATGCTCAATCCAGAATCTGATCCACTCGGTAGTGGCTATCACATTATTCAATCAAAAATAGCCATCGGCTCCGGGGGCAGCTTTGGTAAAGGCTGGCTCAATGGCACACAGTCTCATTTGGAATTCTTACCCGAGCGTCATACCGATTTTATTTTTTCAGTATTTGCAGAAGAATTTGGCTTTAGTGGGGTATTATTATTACTATCTCTTTATCTCTTTATTATTTTTCGCGGTGTTTATATCACCACTCAGGCACATGGCACCTTCGCACGTTTGCTCGGTGCCAGTATTGTACTAACATTTTTAATTTATGTGTTCGTTAATATTGGTATGGTCAGTGGCATCCTACCCGTCGTGGGCGTACCATTGCCCTTGGTCAGTTATGGTGGCACGTCCATTGTGACTCTAATGGCTGGATTTGGTATTTTGATGTCTATTCATACCCATAGGAAATTATTAGCGCACTAGCGTGTCCAATATCTAAGCATGTTGATTAAGTAGCATATTGTATTTAGAAGGGGTGGAATCCGACCCCACCTAATCAGATATCGAGTTCAGAAAACCGTAAAAACAGGAATTTTTATGTTAGCCCAACCCAGTACACGCTTTATCATGTTAAGCATTTTAGGCCTTTTTCTTATTGTCATTAATAGCGCCAATGCCGCTACTCTCAATAAAGATCCCGAAGTACAACAATTTATTAATGAAATGGTACAAACACACCAATTCAGCAAAAGTGAATTAGACAAGGTGTTTGCTCAAGTAAAAATCAAACAAAAAATTCTTGATGCCATTAGCCGTCCGGCTGAAAGAAGTAAGGCATGGCATGAATATAGAAAGATATTTCTAACCAAAAAGCGCATCAAGCAAGGTGTTAAATTTTGGCAGGATAATACTGACATTATCAATTATGCTGAAAAAGTTTATGGTGTTGCCCCGGAAATCATGGTCGCCATTATTGGTGTGGAAACCTATTATGGTCGGCTGCAAGGTAGTTATCGGGTAATGGATGCTTTGTCCACCCTGGCCTTTCGTTATCCTAAACGCAGCAAATTTTTCCGTGGTGAATTAAAGCACTTTCTCATCATGAACCGGGAACAAAAGTTTGACCCATTAAGCCGTAAAGGTTCTTATGCCGGTGCGATGGGTATGGGTCAGTTTATTCCCAGTAGTTTTCAAAGCTATGCCGTGGATTTTGATGGTGATGGCGAAAAAGATATCTGGAAAAATAATGCCGATGCCATTGGCAGTGTGGCAAATTATTTCAAACGTCATGGCTGGAAAAAAGGTCAGCCGGTGGCCGATCAATTGAACCCTATGAAGGACACCCTACTAACAGATAAAGATCGCTGTAAACGTAGCTGTAAGCCTAAACTAACGGTTGCAGCCTTCAAACAAAAGGGACTCACAGGCGACACCGCTGTTACAGATGAGACCAAAGCGATTCTTTTGCTTCTGAAACAAAAAAACAGCAAAGAATATTGGTTGGGCTATAATAACTTTTATGTAATTTCACGTTATAATCATAGCACTCTGTATTCCATGGCCGTTTATCAGCTCAGTCAGGCAATAAAACAGGCTAAATTAAAAGCTCAATAATGATCCCGACAGAAACAACTTTCAGGTTTTCAGCCAAGCATGCGACGAAGCTAATAGCAGTGATAATCATTGCCTGGGTTTTGGTTTCCTGTAGTAGTTCGACAAAAACCAGCAGTTCATCGTCGGGGCGCTATAGCATCAGTCAGGATGGCCCACCCTCTGAATACCTTGATGTTAGCCAAATACCTGATGCCGTCCCCAAACCCACGAAACGCAGCAAGTCTGGCAATCCAAAGTCTTATGTCGTCTTTGGCAAGCGTTATTATGTAATGGACTCCAGTAAGGGCTATAAAGCACGCGGGATTGCCTCATGGTATGGCAAGAAATTTCAAGGTCATCGCACTTCCAGTGGTGAGCCTTATGATATGCACGGCATGACTGCAGCACATAAAACGTTGCCCCTACCCACTTATGTCCGAGTAACCAACTTAAAAAATGGCCGACAAGTTGTCGTCAAGGTCAATGATCGCGGGCCGTTTCATGAAGGTCGTATCATCGACCTGTCACATACTGCTGCGATCAAATTAGGTGTAAAAGGCACTGGCACAGGCTTGGTTGAAGTAGAAGCCATTGATCCTAGTCAGTCTCTTCCTGCTCCACAGGCATCAACTACAGCTACCACTGTCCCCTTATTGCCAACACCGGCAAAACCAATTGGACTGTATCTGCAATTAGGGGCTTTTATTAGCGTTCAAAATGCCATGCGCTTAAAAAACAAAGTCAATGCTGCGCTTAATGCCCGCAATGAAACAACCTTGGCAAGCGTTTCCAATATCGAAAAAAATGGCCAACAATATTACCGCGTCCGTCTTGGTCCCCTGAGTGACACGGATCATGCTGATACATTGATGCAAACACTGACTGAAAATGGCTTTGTTCGACACAGTATTGTTGTGGAATAGTATTGGGGGGTTAAAACGTAGGATGTGGTGAGGCACGAACCGCATCAAATACCTGTTTAAAGTCATGTATGCGCTCGAATCAGCCATTTTTAGCACTCCATTTTGAACGATTTATCTGTTCATTTGCCTAATTTTCAGCAGTTTTATCAATTAGATTTTCTCATTAGCCATAATTTAAGTTAAAATTTAATATTAATACCATCAACTATAAACAACCCAACCATTTGAGCTAAACATTTATGAAACGGACTCTCAGTTATTTCTTTATTGCTATTTTTGCCCTTATCTTTACTCTGAATGCTCAGGCAGCACCCAAAATCATTCCCAAAGCCCCTACGATTGCAGCAAAATCTTATATTTTAATTGATTATAATAGCAGCAAAGTCATTGCTCAAAAGAATGCCGATATGCCGGTAGCACCTGCAAGTATCACCAAAGTCATGACGGCTTATGTCATTTTTGCTGAACTTGAAGAAGGCAATATTCAACTCAGCGATTTGGTCACTGTCAGTAAAAAAGCCTGGAAAACCCCTGGTTCCAGAATGTTCATCAAGGTCAATAGCAAAGTCTCTGTAGAAGATTTATTACAGGGCATGATCATTCAGTCCGGCAATGATGCCAGTGTCGCGCTCGCCGAGCACATTGCCGGTAGCGAAGATACCTTTGCCGCACTCATGAATCAACATGCTCAGGAATTGGGTATGAGCAATACTCACTTTCTCAATAGTACGGGCTTGCCCAATAAAAATCATAAAACCAGTGCTAAAGACCTGGCTATTTTAGCCAACTCTCTGATTAAGCGTTTCCCACAGTATTATAAGTGGTACTCCACTAAAGAATTCACCTATAACAATATAAAACAGTCTAATCGTAATAAATTATTATGGCGTGATAGCTCTGTCGATGGTATGAAAACGGGTTTTACCGATGATGCAGGTTATTGTCTATTGTCTTCAGCCAAGCGCAATAATATGCGTTTAATTTCCGTGGTTTTAGGCACTAATAGTGCCAATGCCCGCGCTCAGGAATCACAAAAATTATTAAATTTTGGCTTTCGTTTTTATGAATCCCATATCGTTTATCCCGCACAAAAAACACTTAAAAGTGTGCGTGTATTCAAGGGGCATACCAAGCAATTGCCGGTCGGTGTCGTTAAGGATCTGGCTGTCACCATTCCTCGTGGCCAATACAAAAACTTAAAACCATCCATTAATATCAACATGCCGCTAGTCGCTCCTATCGCTAAGGGGCAAAAATTGGGCAAGGTTGAGCTGAGATTGGATGGCAAAATATTAAGTATCTCCCCTTTGGTTGCCCTTAAAGCCATCAACGAAGGCAGTCTTTGGCAGCAAGCTAAAGACAGTGCTTTAATGATGCTGGAATAAGTTGAAAAAAGACACTCTGATGCATACACCTGACGCTGAACCGATTGCCTATATCAACGGGCAATTTATTGCCCTTAAAGATGCCCGGGTTTCGGTACTGGATCGAGGCTTTATTTTTGGTGATGGCATTTATGAAGTGATTCCGGTGTATGCACGTCAGCCGTTTCGTTTATCGCACCATTTGCAGCGCCTTGAGAATAATCTCAGGGAAATTCAAATAAAAAACCCTCTGAGTTCGTCACAATGGCAGGCCTTGATTGAGCAATTGATTGAAAAGAACAACTATCACAATCAATCCGTCTATTTACAAATTACCCGTGGTGTTGCTGCCCGTGATCACCGCTTTCCTAAGCAGAACAAGCCCACTGTCTTTTTAATGACTTCAGCGCTGGAAAAACAAGCTCCTGAGATTGCCCAGCAGGGGGTTGCAGCGATTACACTGCCCGATAATCGTTGGCTCAATTGCCATATAAAATCCATTTCCTTACTTCCCAATGTGCTTTTGCGCCAACAAGCACTTGATAATAATGCCCAAGAAGCCATCTTAATCAAAGGCGGTCATGCCACTGAAGGGGCGGCGAGTAATATTTTTATTGTCCAGGATAATTGCCTGATAACGCCCCCTAAAAGTCCTTTGCTCTTACCGGGTGTCACCCGTGATTTAGTCGTAGAATTGGCTCAAGCAAATGATATTTGCTGCCAAGAACAGGCGATTACAGAAGCCGAGTTATTCAATGCTAAGGAAGTCTGGCTCAGCAGTTCAACGAAAAAAATTTTACCTGTCACCAAACTGAATGATAAAATAGTGGGCAATGGCCTGCCCGGGTCTTATTGGCAGCAAATGATTACTATTTATCAAGGCTATATAGCAACACTGAATACCAACACTGAGAACAAGCAATGAGAGAAAGAAAAAATGACTGATGAAGCAGAGCAAAAAGCCCAGGAACGCGCTTCACAGAGTGTGGATGATGAGCAACTCATGCACTTCCCCTGTGACTTTGCGATCAAAGTCATGGGTGAAAACATCGATGATTATCCCGCTTATGTCCTCGCCACTTGCCAAAGACATGTGGACAATGTAACTCAGCAATGCCTTCACACCCGCCCCAGCCGCAATGGAAAATACATTGCCGTCACGGTCAAACTCATTGCCACCAGCCGTCAACAATTAGATGATCTCTATATTGAATTAAATGCTTATCCGCATACCAAAATGGCGCTCTAAGATTTGTCTGGGACTGATACACTACAGGTTAAATTATTAGGGCTTCAGGCCTACGAACCTGTCTGGCAAGCGATGCAGGCATTGACCGAGCAACGTACTGCCGAGACCGCAGATGAAATCTGGTTATTGGAACATGAGCCAGTATTTACCTTAGGGCGCAATGGTAAACAGGAGCACATTTTAACTGACACGGACATTCCCATTATCAATATTGATCGCGGCGGGCAGGTGACTTATCACGGTCCAGGGCAATTGATTGCTTATCTGATGATTGATCTGAAGCGCAAAGCCCTTGGGGTGCGCAAAATGGTCACTTTGATCGAACAAAGTATTATTGATACCTTGCAGGAATACCAGCTTCAAGCTCAAGCAAAATCTGATGCCCCCGGCGTTTATATCGGTGATGCAAAAATCGCGGCCTTAGGTTTACGGATCAAAAAAGGTTGTAGTTTTCATGGCCTCAGCCTAAATCTCAATATGGATTTGATACCTTTTCAACAAATTAACCCCTGTGGCTATAAAGGCCTTGAAGTCGTGCAACTTTCTGACTATATTGAAGATGTAGATAGTGTTCAGGTTCAACAACAACTTATTTTCCATTTAGCCAAAAATCTCGCTTATAAGGCTCACTTTATCAGTACCGATAAGCTCGATTTTTTAACCTAAAATAATCAATTGAATCGTAGCGAGAGCGACTTAGACGCTGAAGATTAAGGGTTTTACAGGTTATTTTGGCTTTATTCGTAGTCACCCTACGGGTGAAGTCAAAATGTTCTGGAAAATCCTTAAGATTCAGTGCATAAGGCGGTCACAGTAGGTTCAACTGATTTTTTTAGGTTTAACCCGTTCAAATATTTAGGAACAGGGTTTAGGAAAAGGATTTTTAAATGTCGAGCAAAACTATATTGCTCACAGTACAGGTTAAATTATGTCTGATAATACGATTATAAGAAAGGCCAATGAAAGCGATTTAGATGAGATTTTGGCACTCATTAATTCGCCGAAAGCCGATAATGGCACAGCCATGGAGCACCGTGATGCGAATACGGTTTATCTCTCTATTTTAGACGATTCTAATTATTTTCAGGTCGTTGCTAGTACTGAGGAGGGCATTGCTGGAATGATTAGCCTGGTGATCATTATGCAAATGACCCATGAGGGTTCGACAACCGCTTTTATGACGGATTTGATTATTGCAGAAAATATAGAAAATAAAAACACACTTGCCCAAGACTTAATGCAATATTGCAAAGACTTAGCGCAGGAATATGGCTGTTATAAATTAGTCTGCCATAGTGATTATCAAACCGAGCTACTCACATCATCTTGTCAGGCAATAGGGCTTGAAGCAAGCAGTCCGGCATTTGTTCTAGCTGAATAAGTGGCTTTAACTCAGGGTATATTTCTTCATACGATAAAGTAATGTATCACGACTTAAGCCTAATAGTCTTGCTGCTCGACTACGATTGCCCAAGGTTTTTTCCAGTGCTTGCTGTATCAGCTCGATCTCAACTTTTTCCAAAGACAAGCCCGTTTCCGGTAATGAAATGAGGCTCTTAGCAGTCTCTCTTTTAGGCGCTCTAATTTCTGCGGGTAGATTTTCTGCATCAATTGTCTGCCCCGCTAATAAAATGCTCATTCTTTCACAGAAATTACGCAATTCACGCACGTTGCCAGGCCATGAATAAGCCTTAAGACACTTAATCGCACTTTTGCTGTAAACAGCAGGCTTAACGCCGTATTGCTTCGCTAAAGCCTGATTAAAATGCTTCAGTAATAGGGGCAAATCACCGGTTCGCTCACGCAGTGCTGGAATTTCTAATGGCACGATGTGTAAACGGTAAAATAAATCTTCACGAAAGTTGCCCTTAGCTATTTCGGCCCGTAAATCACGATTAGTGGCGACAATCACTCGTACATCGACTGTCTCTGCACAGGTTGAGCCAACTTGTTGGCATTCGGAAGATTCTAAAAAACGCAGTAGTTTTGCCTGAACAGACAGTGACAACTCACCAATTTCATCTAAAAACAAAGTGCCTTTGTGGGCGGACTGTATATAACCTTGTTGATTAGCACAAGCACCCGTGAATGCACCTTTAAGGTGGCCAAAGAGCATGGACTCGGCAAGATTTTCAGGAATTGCGGCACAATTGACGGTCACTAATTTTTGCTTATTACGCTGACTACCATTGTGGATTAAACGGGCAAAGACTTCCTTGCCACTACCACTTTCACCCTGAATCAATACGGTTACATCAGATGCGGCAGTAATTTTTGCTGCCCATAGCACCGCATTTAACTCCGGTGATTCACCGATTAACTTTTGTTCGACTTGATCGTGTGCAAAATCTTCCACTACATTCCCCAATGCCATTATTTTTTCTCAGCCAATTTATCTTTACAATTAGTAGGATGTGGTGAGGAACGAACCGCATCAAAAAAGGCCATTTAAAGCCATTGATGCGGTTCGTTCCTCACCACATCCTACATCTGAAGTGTAAAGCAGGTTTGAGCTGTCCCTTTAATTCTGACCATAATATCAGAATGTGCCGATATTTAAAAATGATTCAGATCAAGCAAAAAAAATGCATTGAGCTTGTAGTTAATGCAATGAAAACTGTAAACTGAAACCATGAGCAAAACACCCACACATCAATTTATGCAATCGGCTATCAAACTGGCCAGTCAATCCATACAGCAACAGGGTGGCCCGTTTGGCGCGGTCATCGTTAAAGACAACAAAATTATCGGTCGAGGCAGCAATCAAGTGACCAGGCATCATGATCCCACAGCCCATGCTGAAGTTGAGGCCATCCGTGATGCTTGCCACACGTTACAATCCCACTCACTGCAAGGCTGTACGCTCTATGCCAGCAGTGAGCCATGCCCGATGTGCCTCTCGGCCATTTATTGGGCGCATCTTGATGGCGTTTATTATGCCAATGCCTATGCACAGGCCAGTAAAATTGGTTTTGATGATGCTTTTATTTTTCAAGAATTGAGCCTCCCCCATAGCGAAAAAAAACTCCCCATTGAGCAAATTCATGCCCCTGATTTATTAAACGAAGCACAGAATGTTTTTAAACAATGGGAAAATTCACCCGATAAAAAAGCCTATTAATGAACACCGATAATTCAAGTAATTGATAATTCTTGCTACTGCAACCAAAATCCAATCGACAGCCTTTGACTAACAGTGCTAAAATGTCGCTTTTGAACTCATATAATAAAGAAAATGGACATACTGAAAACATCTCACCTTTTTTTCATAGCCACTGCCATCTCCACAACAGGGCTATTGTTATCTTCGACCGCTATTGCGGATGTTTATCAGTCCAATGGCTGGCAATGTCAGCCATTGGCTGACGGCAAGTGGAATTGCGCGGTTGCGGATGGGCCATTGGCTCCCCAGCTAGACTCCATTAGCGGCAAACGCATCATCCCCCAGCCCGTAGCGGCTGTAGTGATCGCCAAGCCGTCTTTTCCCGAGCCTGATTTTTCTGATCCCAATGTTGGCCCTACAGGGGGTGGCACTGTTGTTCAACCACGTCTCAAGGCCATTTCGGGTGCAGCCTCCGGCCTTTGGTCGAGCTGTGCAGTCAAACCTTTAGCAGAATACGACCGTAAGAGCATGGCAGCTCAGGCTGATGAAAGTACCAATGTTGAAGCCGATGACGCACAATCACCTGATAGTGAGCAAATCAATTTCAGCGGCAATGTCGTTATTACCAAAAACATTCAAAAACTGACTTCTGACCAGGCAACCTACAATAAAACCTCTGGAATGTTTAATGCTGAAGGTAATGTCATTATTACCGAGCCCAATATGGTGCTAAGAGGTGATACTGCTCGCTATCAAACTGATGACCGCAAAGGCCGGGTGGATAATGCTATCTACGAATTACCCGCACGCCCTGCACAGGGTATAGCCGATAATATTCGCTTCAAACCTGGGGAAATTGACTTAGAAAACCCCACCTATTCCACTTGTCCTGTCGGTGATCAAGACTGGGTGATTAGTGCCGATGAAATGAAA
Organism: sulfur-oxidizing endosymbiont of Gigantopelta aegis; assembly: GCF_016097415.1. Taxonomy (NCBI): domain Bacteria; species sulfur-oxidizing endosymbiont of Gigantopelta aegis. The sequence goes on from NZ_JAEHGE010000001.1 coordinate 916,877, forward strand.
TTGTATACCGAAGAAGGCTATGGTGTGGCTAGGGGTGCAGTTATGCGCTTTAAGGGCTTTCCCATTGCTTATACACCCTATATCAGCTTTCCCCTTAATGACGATAGAAAAAGTGGTTTCTTAATGCCAACGGTTGGTAACTCAGACACCAATGGCGTGGAAATAGCCACACCCTATTACTTTAATATTGCCCCGGATCAAGATGCCACCATCACCCCACGCTTGCTCTCTGATCGTGGCCTGATGCTTGGCGGTGAATATCGCTACCTAAGCGATAATCAATCGGGCGAAGTCTATGCTGAATGGCTGAATGATCGCAGCTATGACGACAAACGTGATGCTGTCGATGTGGCTTTACGCGAAGGTCCCATCAATGCAACTGGCAAGGTCGTGCCTAAGGATATTTCCAAAAACCGTGGTGCATTTAGCTTACAACAACGGGCAAACTGGCAAAATGGCTGGTCTGGTAATGTGGATTACAACTACGTCAGCGATCGTTATTATCTCGATGACTTTGGTAATAACCTAAGAGATAAGAGTCAAACCCATCTCCTACGAGAAGGCTCACTCAACTATAATGGCAGTATTTTTGACTTTACTGCTCGCGCTCAGGGGTACCAGGAACTACAAGCCAATCGACATACCTATAGCCGCTTGCCGCAATTATTGCTCTCAGGTGACGATAGCTTCACGCCCTTTGGCATTGATTTAGACGCTGGCTTTACGTCTGAATTCGTCATGTTTGCGCAAAACTGGGAAGATACTGTTTATGACCAAAATGATGATATTGAACGCGTTGAAGGCAGTCGCTTACATATCAAGCCCAGCTTGAGTGTCCCGTTTAAAAATAGTTACGCTTACCTCACCCCCAAAGTCAGCCTGGACATGGTAACTTATAACCTAGACAACGAAGACCAGGATGTTAGGTACGGCGGTAGCGTGTCCAACCCTAATGGCACCATTTTAACCGATGATAGTCCATCACGCGTTGAACCTATCGTGAGTATTGATAGTGGTTTATTCTTTGACCGCAACCTGACTTTATTTGATACCTCATTGCAACAAACATTAGAGCCTCGATTATTTTATCTCTATGTGCCTGAAGATAATCAAAGTGACATTCCAATCTTCGATACCGGCTTATCCAGTTTCAGCTTTAATCAGCTCTTCCGTGAAAATCGCTTCACAGGTGCCGATCGCTTAGGTGATGCCAACCAAATGACTGCGGCATTGACCACACGCTTTATTGATGATGGTAGTGGCTCTGAACTGTTCACTGCTTCTATTGGCCAGATATATTATTTTAGTGATAGAGAAGTTACCCTAAATTATAATAGGCTAACAGGTGAGCCATCAACCACAGAAAAATATGCCAACCGCTTAAACAATTCCAGTTCCAGTATTGCAGCACAAGTGAGCAGCCGCTTTTCTCGCAATTGGTATACCTCTTATTCACTGCTTTATAATCCCTATGAAAGTGGTACAACCGATGAAGCACGCTATCGTCTGCAATATAAGTCAGATAAAAATCATTTAGCCAATATTGACTACTCCTATCGTGCCAAAGATTATGAGCAAATTGAACTGTCTACCTATTGGAAAATAGCCCCTCAGTGGCAAGCATTGGCCCATTGGTATTATTCGCTCTATGATTTTGATACGACCAGACTCAATTTCGCCACCGGACAAACACCAGCAGATGCCCGTAGCGGCTACCTACTAGACTCCAAACTCGGTATCGAATACGACAGTTGCTGTTATGCGCTACGCCTTGTTGTTGGTCGTGATCAGAAGAACTATTATGCCGATGCCAATAATTACGTCATGCTACAAGTGCAATTTAAAGGACTGGGTTCTTTGACCCAATCATTGGCTGGAAGAGGACATCGCTTAGAACAAGATATTCCCGGCTTTGAGCCCTGGAAAAACTAAGTATTTGAGAAAAACTAGGCTCTTAAAAACAAAGACCCAGCCCCCAGAGATTAGGACATTAGGATTTACAATGCTATTGAATGTAAAACAAGTAATTAACACCCTTTTTAAACGAGCACGCACTATAGGCATCAGCCTAAGCTTACTGACCTTGTCTCTAAGCACGCAGGCTGAAATCGTCTCGCTTGACAGTATTGTCGCAGTGGTTAATGAAGATGTGATTACTCAGGTAGAACTTAAAGACGAGTTTCGTAAAGTTGTTCGAACACTGAAAAAGAAACAGGCCAAATTACCCCCTGCCAATGTGTTAGGCAAACAGGTGTTGGAGCGCATGATTTTAGAGCGCATTCAACTCGATATGGCCAAGCGTACCGGCATTAAAGTCGATGACACCACCCTAAGCCGTGCAATTAATCGTATTGCCGCACAAAATGGCATGTCTTTGAGTGAATTTCGAGAAAACTTAGCCCTGCAAGGTGTCGATATTCGCCAGTTTCGTGATGACATCAAAACTCAAATTGTACTAAAACGTCTGCTACAACGTAATGTCATCAACAAAGTCACCGTATCCGATCAAGAAATTGAAAATTTTCTTTTTAACATTGATAAGCAAGGTGGCTTGGAACAGGCTTACCATATCCAACATATTTTAATTGCCACGCCTGAAGCGGCCTCCACTGAAGTCATCAAAAAGGCCAATGCCAAGGCCCTCGAAATCGTGAAAAAAATACGCGCCGGTAGTGATTTTTCCACTACTGCACTGGCTGTTTCTGATGGTCAAAATGCCCTTGAAGGCGGTGATTTAGGCTGGCGTAAGGCCGGTGAATTGCCCAGTCTTTTTTCTGATAGCGTTTTAAAAATGAAAGTCGGTGATATCTCCGAGCCTATTCGTAGCCCCAGTGGTTTCCATATTATCAAATTAGTGGAAGAAAAAGGTGGCAAAAAGCACTTGGTCACACAAACACATGCCCGCCATATTCTGATTAAAACCACCATTATCAATGATAATGAACGGGTGATGGAACGCTTAAATCAAATCCGTAATCGTATTATTAATGGCGAAGATTTTGCTACCATGGCCAAGGCATTTTCTGGCGATACCTCTTCCGCGACTCGCGGTGGTGATCTCGGCTGGACCAAGCCCGGTACAATGGTACCTGAGTTTGAAGCCACCATGGATAAATTACAGCCTGGCGACATCAGTGAAGTCATCCAAACTAATTTTGGTTATCACATCATCGAAGTACTGGGACGTCGTACCCACGATGATGCCGATGAAATGATAAAAGAAAGAGCAAGAAACGCACTGAAATCCCGCAAGGTGGCAGAGAAAAAAGATGCTTTCTATCGTCGTATTCGCGATGAAGCCTTCGTAGAAATACGTCTTGATAACACCTAATCAGCCCTGACTTAAGCGACAAACTTTCCATGGATAAACTCATTGTTACCCCCGGCGAACCCGCCGGGATTGGCCCCGAGCTCTGTATTGAATATGCCCAACAGCCCCATGATTTTCAGATGATTGTGGCTGTTGATCCAGATATGCTTCAAGCTCGGGCAACGCTATTAAACCTCCCCCTCAAATTAGTGCTTTTTGACCCGGAAATTCTTGCACCATCCGGCTCTGGGATGCTTTATTATTCCCCCGTTAAATTAGCCGAGTCAGCAATACCGGGTACTTTAAACAAGCACAATGCCCCTTATATTTTACAAACGCTGGATGTTGCCATACAAGGCTGTCTCAATAAAGACTTTGATGCACTGATCACCGGACCTATCCACAAGGGTATAATCAATGAGGCCGGAATCCCCTTTACGGGTCATACAGAATATCTGGCTGCACAAACCGACACACAAAAAGTCGTTATGATGCTGGCAACTGAAGAAATGAGAGTGGCTTTAGCAACCACTCACCTACCCCTTAAAGACGTCTCTGATGCCATTACTGCGGATAGTCTACGTCAGGTATTAACTATTTTGGATCACGATCTAAAAAGTAAATACGGACTGACTTCACCGCATATTTTAGTCTGCGGTTTGAACCCTCACGCTGGTGAAGATGGGCATCTGGGCAAGGAAGAACTGGATGTCATTATTCCTTTAGTTGAGCAACTAAAAAATGAAGGTTTGAATTTAACCGGCCCTTTACCGGCTGACACTCTTTTTGCTAAAAAGACCTTGCAAACTGCCGATGCCGTACTCGCCATGTATCATGATCAGGGCTTGCCGGTACTTAAATATCAAGGTTTTGGTCAGGCTGTGAATGTTACTCTGGGCTTGCCCATCATACGTACTTCGGTCGATCATGGTACTGCTCTGGATCTCGCAGGGACGGGGCAGGCTAGCATGGGCAGTTTAAGTTACGCCATACAAGTTGCCCGACAAATGATTAACTCATTTAATTAAAAAATCTTCATTCTGGTGTAAGGTTGGTGCAATGTTCTCTAGTGTATAGTTGATTTCATAGCAACACATAATTTTTATGTATTGCACAAATACACAAACTGGAGAGAACATCATGAACATCACAAGCAAGAAGTTACCCATTTTACTATTTGGCTCAATTCTAATGCTCAGCTTTAGCGGTAATTTGTTAGCAGGATCAAATGGCTTGCAGGATAAATTACAGCAATGTAAACAGCAGTTTTCAATCTCACATGATAAAAGTGTCTCTCAAGAAAAAGCACTTACTGCTAAGTTTAACCACTTAAAATTAATGAAGGAAATCCTCGTTGAATTAAATCAAAAAAATACTGGACGGACATTAAGCCCCCAGGAAATTCAAGAAAACCTAATGGTCAATTCACATTTAATGGAAATGATGGTAACAGAAGATTTAGCACGGAAGATGTATGATATGGAAGTGCAATACTAATCAATGCATTGTCTTTAATGCTGGATACGCCTAGGCTTATCCAGCCATCTAAATTACCTAACTACTTTAATGTGTATAACAACGCAACGCTGGCTTATATTGCTTAACCAATAAATCCTCTGCCCCTAACCAAGCGAAGACTATCAGCATTGCTCGTCGCGCAAAATCATCATCAAATGTTTTATCTTTTTCCATAATATTCTTCAATTGCTCAAAGCCTTGCTCATAATCCTGATTGACAATAAAAAATGCCGCACGCTGTTGCATGGCCATTAAATCATCATCCACATTATCCGTCTGAGCTAATAATGCATTTAAATCCGTAATTTCATTGGCAATCACAAAAAAATCTAACTCTTGTTTAAAACGAATGATATCATTATTTTTAAGAATGTTTTCTGGTAACGAAGCAAATAGCGCAAGTGCATCTTGAAAGCGTCGTTCGTATTTCAACAATTTGCCAATAGCCAAGGGCAAACGAGGATTATCAGGATCTTTTAAAATCGCCTGAGTGATCATGTCATAGGCTTTTTCCTGATTAGAGTTTGCATATTCTTGAATTGCCTGTGCGACAACTTGATCAGAATCCCTGACGACATACTGCTCAACCAAATCAATGAGATCTTGCTCTGATTGATAACCATGTCTAGACTCAACGATCGCTGCATTTCGATACAGTTTTAGGGTGGGTACACTGGCAATACCCAAATCACCGGTAATTTTTAACTCTTTATCGGCATCAACATTTATCAATAAGAGTTTCCCTTTATAATCGTATATCAATTTGTCTAAGAGAGGATATTGGCGCAAGCAAGGCCCCGCTTTTTTTGACCAAAAGTTAACCAGAACAGGCCCTCTATTGGAGTTTTCTATAACCAAGGACTGGAAAGTTTCCGCGTTAGCAGCATGGATATAAGGTGAATCAATACTATCGACCATAGGGCACTCTTTTATAGTGAAAATTGGGTATAAGAAGTATTTTCGCATAAATATCAAGGCTTGGATATTGCCCTGATTGGCTAGTGCCCTATAATGCACTGCATTCAAACAGCTCATTGAATTCTGAGTAATCTTCTGACAAGATGAGTGGTAATTTTTCTTATTCAACCATCTAACGATTTAATTCACTTGCCTATCTCGCAAGGGCTATCGAGGAGCGATATTTGTTTAATTTTGATAATAGCTATACCACACTGGCTGAAGATTTTTACCAAGCTATTATGCCTTCCAGTGCCGTAGCACCTCAACTTATCGCCTTCAACACCCGCCTTGCCAACGAACTGGGCATTGATTATGACGGAATTGATGAACAAAGCCTAGCCAACATTTTTTCTGGTAAGACCATTCTTCCCGGCTCAAAACCTATATCACAGGCCTATGCCGGACACCAATTTGGCAACTTTGTCCCCAGCCTGGGTGATGGCCGGGCAATTCTCCTTGGTGAAATAATAACCCCCAAAGGACTCAGGGTTGATGTGCAATTAAAAGGTGCAGGTAAAACCCCATTTTCACGCGGAGGCGATGGCCGCTCGGCACTAGGGCCAGTCATTCGAGAGTACATCGTAAGCGAGGCAATGCATGCCTTAAATATCCCCACCACCCGTGCGCTAGCGGCCGTAACCAGTGGCGAACAGGTTTATCGAGACAACTCTTATCAAAATAATTTAGTCCCCGGTGGCATTCTGACACGTATTGCATCTAGCCATATCCGAGTGGGGACATTCGAATATTTTGCCTCCCGACAAGAATATGCCAACGTGAAGCAATTGGCTGATTATGCTATTAAACGGCATTATCCAGAATTACTTGGTCAGGAAAACATTTACCTAGCATTTTTTCGAGCAGTGGCAAAAAGAAAACTCTCTCTGGTGGCAAAATGGATGAGTGTTGGTTTTATTCATGGTGTTATGAATACCGACAATAATAGCATTAGTGGCGAAACCTTAGATTTTGGCCCCTGTGCATTTATGGATCAATTTAGTGAACAAAAAGTCTTCAGTTCCATTGATCGTAATAGCCGCTACGCCTATTCCAACCAGGCTAATATCGCCCTTTGGAATATCTCATCCTTGGCTAATTGCCTTGTGCCTATCATGGGTATTGAACCTGACGATGTGAGCGCGTTGTTTGATCAAGAATTTGAAATATTATCTGACTATTCTAAAACCGTCTGGGCTCAAGCAATGGGCAATAAGCTAGGCATTTTTTCAGCAACACAGGAAGATTTAGGCCTTATTAACAATTGGCTTCATTATCTGGAAAATGAAAATTTGGATTTTACCAATAGTTTTCATGATCTCGCTGCCGTTTTGCATCAAAATTCAGCTCAAACCGACGATAAAATAAATACGAAACTTAAAACAAGCAAGGAATTTGAACAGTTCCTTTCAGCCTGGAAAAATCGCCTTCAGCAACAATCACAAGATATCGAAGCCAGTGAAAGCCTCATGCAACAGCATAATCCCCTTTTTATACCCAGAAATCACCAAGTAGAAAAAGCCATTGTGCAAGCAATGGAAGGTAATTATAAACACTTCCATCGACTCAATCATGTGCTTGGCACGCCCTTTACTGAACAAGAAGCGCATCAAGACTTAAAAGCCCCTCCGAAAGAAGATGAAATCGTGCAACAAACTTTCTGTGGCACTTAATACGTTCCGGTTTTATACCGGTTCAATATTACAATATTTTTTCCATTTTATAATCATCCATGATAAAGCCATTGCCAATGTCCTGAATTATAGAGCCCACATTAGCAAAGCCCAGGTGTTGGTAGGCAATAATTGCTTCAGCATTATATTTGTTGACGGTAAGAGAGATTTTTTTCAGGTTTTTTTTAAGCGCTAATTGTTCAAGAAAATTGAATGTTTGTTTACCAAAGCCCTTATGGCGATGCTCAGCAAGAATATAAAACTTACTTAAAAATAATTCTTCACCTTCTATAATTTTTATACCTAAATAACCAATAGAGGATGGATTTTCGTATAATAAATAATAGTCATAGCCCATCTTGATTTGTTGAGCAATGCTCTCTTTTGATTGATACTTATCCAACATATATTCAACTTGATCTTTACCAATGATTGGAGTGAAATATTCATGCCAAATTATCAATGCCAATTGGACAACTTCGGCTATTTGTTTATCATTTGTTATTTTTATTATAAGCATAGGCTTTAACTTAATTTAACTGCTTTATCTTCCTAGACTGAGCTTCATACTCAATGAAAACAATTATAATGTGTTTTATAGGGAAAAGCTTATAATACGTATCTATAGCGATTAAACAATACGAGATTTCAATGCAAAAAAAGAAAGTCAACGTTGAGAAAAATTTTCTTTTTTCAAAAAAGAATAAGGTTTCTGTTTGGGCATCAACGCATCCATACGCCGATATTCCTGACGCCTATTTTGAAGAAAAATTCAGTAAAAAAAATACTCGTGCGAGCAATGCCTGGTCTAATAATTTTAAAATACAGTATTTTTATCCTACGAACATGGAAACCAATGGCGCACACGAAGGCACGATTAACATCAAGCAAGCAGTGGGTGAATGTTCGTTTTCATCTTCGTTTATTGAAGTGTTGATGAGTAAAGCAAAAAAGAAAAAACTCAAGGAAATCACCTGGATTATTTTATTATTCGAATATGAATACAGTGCAAAAATTTCTGGCATCGAAAGTGATGAATATGTCACCTTAGTCGGTGCATTTGATTATGACGATGATGCAGAAAGACTCTATCCCATTGACGACCAAGACGACACTGACGACACTGACGACACTGACAGTGAATAAAATACCTTATCGAAATAAAAAGAAAATATGAATGGACTTTAAATTTAGAAAAAATATTGACGGTCAGCCCACGGCAAAATTTTCCATGGAGCACGAAGCCATTGGTCGCTGGCTAAGCGACGAAATAAGTAACAATAAATCTAAGCTCGTGGAAATATTAACGCTGATAGAGCAATTTGAACAAGGCCGTATTGCATTTAAAGAAATCATTGGTACTGAATTTCAATTAAGCATGAGCCACACCGGAGTAGAAATTAAAGCCTCTTAGATTCAACTCATAAGTGCAACACTATTTGGTTGTATTTGTGATATTTGCTGGTTTATCGCTGGCTCATGAAATTCCCGGGGTGGCCGAGCGTAGCGATGGCCACCCCGGGAATTTCATGAGCCAGCGACGCGCCTGACGGCGCTACTAAAAAAATCATAAGTACAGCAATGATTTGCTCGAAAAAATGGCCAATTGCTTGTAAAATCGGCCATTTTCTCCTGCAAGAGTAAAGTGACTTATGAGAACTTACAAGCAATTGACACAAGAACAAAGATACTACATTTCGACTGAGATTAAAAATGGCATTTCCCAGTCTAAAATTGCTCAGGCGATTGAGGTGAGTAAATCTACTATATGCCGTGAAATTAAACGCAACGCTGGTTTACGTGGCTATCGATTTAAGCAAGCTCAAGAAAAAGCCGTTAAGCGTCGCTACAATGCTTCTAAAGCAATTAAAATGACGGATGACATGATTGCCCTTATTGATGAAAAGCTTTCACAGCACCAGTGGAGTCCTGAACAGATATCAGGTTGGTTACTGAATGACAAAATGCTACTTCTTAGCCATGAACGTATTTATCAACACATATGGGATGATAAGAAGCAAGGTGGTGATTTACATCAGTATTTAAGGCGTCAGGGAAAGAAATACCAAAAGCGTGGTAGTAACGGTAAAAGCAGTCGAGGACAAATAATTAATCGAATTTCCATTGATGACCGACCTAAGATTGTTGATGATAAACGTCGTGTTGGTGACTGGGAAATTGATACAGTGATCGGTAAAGGACACAGTGGTGCTCTGGTCACGATTGTAGAAAGAAAAACGCTTTACACATTAGTATGGTAAACAGGCTGATTGGGTGACACAAGCAACAATACAATTGCTTAAACCCTTTAAAGACAGGCTTCATAGTATTACCGCAGACAATGGCAAAGAGTTTGCTTATCATGAGCAGGTAAGCAAAGCTCTTGATACAGCATTTTATTTTGCCCACCCTTATTCTTCATGGGAGCGAGGGTTAAATGAAAATACTAATGGACTGATTAGACAATATTTTCCTAAAGATACAGACTTTAAAGAAGTGACTGATAAAGAGGTTTACAACATGATGGAAAAACTTAATAATAGACCTAGAAAGGCACTCGGCTTTCAAACACCATTCCAGGCAATGAAAAAATCATTTGCAAGAACTGGAATTTCCTGCGTTGCACTTCAGAGTTGAATCCGCGCCTTAAATTTAGAGACTGATCATATGGATAATTTAATCAGCAATGAGTTTAGTGACAACGATGATGAGCACTCAGAAGACGCAGAAGTTTATGATAAAGAATCGTACGCTGAGTGTGGTTTGCATGATTTTAAAATAGTATTACTATCATGGCAGGCATATATTAACTAATACACAGTAGTTCTACACAGTAGTTCTAGACACCCATCGATTGAGATTTATTTCTATCAAACGATGGGTGTCATCAAGAGAGCTATTCTATTTTATTTCCCCTACAATTAAAACTATCCCTTCCCACTCACGTAGAATAACGTAGGATGCTGCTAAGGCACGAAGCGCATCAGCAATGCTTAATTAAATATCATAATGAATAAAAACACCATTTTTAAATAGGCTATCTTTTTATATGGAATTTTTCCATGTTGGTTGGCTAATATGGGATTAAGTGGAAAGTTTTCCATGTTAAGAGGGCATATATCAGCTTTAGTGGAAAATATTATTATGTTTATTGAATTATGCCTTTATTTTCCATGTTTAGGGGGGTAATATCAGTTTAAGTGGAAAATTTAGGCAGTTATTAAAAATTTATCATGGAAAATTTTCCGTTAAAAAAGATCGTTAGGCATAATAAAATAAATCAATGAAACAAATTGCATTTACAATTGGATTGCTTATTTGCAGCAATATCTTTATGACATTTGCTTGGTATGCACATCTTAAAGAATTGAATAATAAACCTTGGATTGTGGCGGCATTAATCAGCTGGGGAATCGCATTATTTGAATATATGTTTCAGGTGCCAGCAAACAGAATTGGCTACACAGTACTTACGATTGGACAATTAAAAATAATTCAGGAAGTAATAACATTGAGTGTGTTCGTTCCATTTTCACTTTATTATATGAAAGAGCCATTGAAAATGGATTACCTGTGGGCGGGCCTTTGTCTTGTTGGTGCAGTATATTTTATGTTTCGCAGCAAATTTGTTTGATGTACAGCAAAGTCTATTAATATCAAATAGGGGAATTTAATTTTGGAATACAAAGTATTCTTCACTATATTTGCAACTGTATTTATTGCAGAACTTGGTGATAAAACTCAACTGGCTACAATGTTATTTGCGTCAGACAAAGAAGTAAGTAAACTTATGGTGTTTTTTGGAGCATCACTAGCGCTTGTAGTAGCGTCAGGTATGGGTGTTCTTGCTGGAGGCGTTATATCTCAATATGTAAGCGAAAAACATCTTAATTATATTGCCGGTATTGGTTTCTTAAGTATCGGAATATGGACATTAATTAAAGCCTAATAAGTAACTCAAGTGGAATAAAAAAATGCCTAACGAATAAGGTTAGATTGTGAGAGCGGAGCGAACCACAATCTGAACCGTTTGTTGGACGAACCCGATTTTAGTGTTATGAAAATAGCTTTTTAAGAATTGATAGCTTTGATGTTAAAACACCAACCAAAATAATTTCGAATTGAATTTTGGTTGGTAAAAAGGCATTTAGGAATAAAAATCAGAAAATTAGGGTGTTTTTTCTCAATTTTAGACAGACTAACCCCTTGGTCATTTAAGACCTTTTTTTCAGTACCGATGAGGTGAATATTCAGAATATCATTTCATCACTCCAATGGGTGGCTTTTTATCAGGAAAGAAATTAACCGGGATTTGAGTTTTAACAATCTCCATTTTATGCCCGCAACAAGCACAAACCATTTGAGCTCTTTTCTTTATTTTAGCGATCCATGCTTTAGGGTTGATTTTAAAAAGAAGCTGAATGAGTTGAATTAATTTTTTACTATTGTGATGCAGAAAACCGTAATCTCTGGCACGCCTGAATCCCCTTGGTAGGATATGCTGAAAAACTTGCCATAAGAACTTGATGGCCGAGATTGTTTTTGTTTGATATTTTTTCGTTTTACTATCTTGATATCGAAAAGTGACCTGTCCATTGTGACAGGTCAAAATATCCTTTTCCTGTATGACACCACGATAAAGATAGCGTCCTAAATAAACCAACGCCTTATTACCCTGGCCTACATGGCGGCAATCAACGACCCATTTATCAGGATAATGTGAAGCAATTATTGCCACCCACCAAATAAAAAGCAATATCAAAGCTAAATTGTAAAAAAATTTCTTCTCGAAATGTAAATTTACAGTAGTTCTAGACACCCATCGATTGAGATTTATTTCTATCAAACAATGGGTGTCATCAAGAGAGCTATTCTATTCTATTTTATTTCCCCTATAATTAAAACTATCCCTTCCCACTCACGTAGAATAACGTAGGATGCTGCTAAGGCACGAAGCGCATCAGCAATGCTTAATTAAATATCATAATGAATAAAAACACCATTTTTAAATAGGCTATCTTTTTATATGGAATTTTTCCATGTTGGTTGGCTAATATCGGATTAAGTGGAAAGTTTTCCATATTAGGCGGCTAATATCGGTTTAAGTGGAAAATATTAAAAATTGACTTTCAGCTTAGGTCGGAATTTTTCCATGTTAGGGCATCTAATATCTGTTTTAGTGGAAAATTTTCCATGTTAAGGGGGCATATATCGGCTTTAGTGGAAAATATTATTATGTTTATTGAATTATGCCTTTATTTTCCATGTTTAGGGGGGTAATATCAGTTTAAGTGGAAAATTTAGGCAGTTATTAAAAATTTATCATGGAAAATTTTCCGTTAAAAAAGATCGTTAGGTTACATGAGGGTTACATGAAGTTGTTTCGGATCATGTTCGGCGTAGTTCTAATCGGTACATCGCTGTTAGTATTAGCTTTGTCTTTTCTATTCGCCGTGTCTCAGATACAGAAGACGGACTTTTTTCAACTTGGACATCTTCAAGAAGCAGTCAAGCATGTGCGAGACCGTGAAAAAGCGACTGGTGATATTCCTACTTCAAAAGAGTTTATAGAATGGACGAGCAAAATGGATGCTGTTGAATCATATCGCTTTGAGGGATATGGCGAGAGGATTTTGTTACTTTCTATTCTTGGCAGCCGTCATTGAGATTCGTAATAGTGAACTCTGAAATACAGCAGGAAATAGCTTAAATCGATTGATTGAAGAGGGGTAAAAGGCGACATAAATGCCGCCCATTACCGTTGACGGCCATCGGCTCCTCAGCCTGTGCCGTGAAGATATTGTAACAGGATCATTACCGTTGTGAAAATACCTTGGGTGAATGGAACGGCTCTATCGTTCCAGAGGGCAAAGCCCTTTCTCTTCATCTGTTTAAAGTTAACATGAGAAACTAAAATGATAGGAAATACAAAATGACAAAAATCACTTGAAACAGCCAAAAAATATTTAGAAAACTGTCCGGAAAAGTGCACATCATGAAGCGCTTACTGAGCAGCTAAAAAACTGTTTGAAGACAGTCGCAAGACTTATGGAACCCGTCGTCTTAAAAGAAAACTGGCTGAAAAAGGCGTTCATATAAGCCGCCGGAGAATTGGTCGATTAATGAAAAAAGCCGGTTTGTTTTGTAAAACGAAGAGACGCTTTAAAGCGACGACTAATTCCAAGCATAATAAGCGTATATCTCCAAATTTACTGGAAAGAGAGTTTACTGTCTCTCAACCTGATCGCTACTATGTGGGTGATATTACCTATATTGCCACCAAGGAAGGCTGGTTATATTTAGCGGTTGTCATTGACTTATTCTCTAGGCAAATTGTTGGCTGGTCGATGGATGAGCGAATGAAAGCCAAGCTAGTCAATGATGCTTTACTGATGGCCATATGGAAGCGTAAACCAATGGATGGATTGCTTTGGCATACTGACCGAGGTAGCCAATATGCCTCTGATAGTCATAGAAAAATATTGTCGGATCATAACATAATTCAGTCTATGAGCCGCAAAGGAAATTGCTGGGACAATGCTGTATCAGAGAGCTTCTTTCATAGTTTGAAAACTGAATTGACGCACCATTGTCGATTCAAAACCAGAGTAGAAGCAAAGCAGGCAATATTTGAATATATTGAGGTATTTTATAATCGGGAGCGACTTCATTCGGCTAATCATCACTCTCCGAGAATTTTTTATTCAATTATGCTATTCGCAATAGGAGTGGCCGGCGTTCTCTTCGGAAAACGGATGCTGGTAACAAAGAGCATTCAGTAGAGCATTAGTATTGAAACCTAACAATCACATTAAGTCGGATTGCAATTCCGCTACGCTCCATTGCAACCGCTTATGTGTGGCGTTAGCTTATAAAAAAATGAAATCTCCTATATATAGTCTTGAAAAACACATAAAGGATAGTGTTTACAAAATTGCACCAGAAAACGAAATTGAACTTGATTCGTGGTGTAAAGAAAATAATTTTAAAATAGAACTAGTCGAGAAAAATGGGTTTAATTTTAATGTCAGCATAAAAAATAAAAAGGTTAAATTACCAGTTGCAGCGTTAGAATATTTATGGGCTGCAACACATACATACCTTGTGCTCTATGATGAATACTCAACTGCTCAAAAAAAAGGGGCTAAGCTTTATGATACTGGCGGAAGTAGTTCTAGACACCCATCGATTGAGATTTATTTCTATCAAACGATGGGTGTCATCAAGAGAGCTATTCTATTTTATTTCCCCTATAATTCTTCCCACTCACGTAGAATAACGTAGGATGCTGCTAAGGCACGAAGCGCATCAGCAATGTTGAATTAAATATCATAATGAATAAAAACACCATTTTTAAATAGGCTATCTTTTTATATGGAAATTTTCCATGTTGGTTGGCTAATATGGGATTAAGTGGAAAATTTTCCATGTTAGGCGGCTAATATCGGTTTAAGTGGAAAATATTAAAAATTGACTTTCAGCTTAGGTCGGAATTTTTCCATGTTAGGGCATCTAATATCTGTTTTAGTGGAAAGTTTTCCATGTTAAGAGGGCATATATCGGCTTTAGTGGAAAATATTATTATGTTTATTGAATTATGCCTTTATTTTCCATGTTTAGGGGGGTAATATCAGTTTAAGTGGAAAATTTAGGCAGTTATTAAAAATTTATCATGGAAAATTTTCCGTTAAAAAAGATCGTTAGGATAAAATATTGAAGCGTGTCATGTTAGTAATAGAACTACTAATGCTGTGCGGCCCAGCAGTCGTAATGCTTTCAGTTGGGCTGTTGTACTCGCCCGTCTTTTTATTTGGTTCTGTCTCCATAGAAGGAGACTGGTACATTGGAGCGCTAATAATTTTTTGTGGTACATGGGGCTTCATTTCATTGGGAAATCTTGCATTACATATTCTTAGCAAAAGAAATTGGCTGGGTCACCCTGTTCAATGGTTTGGCATACTATTAGGTATTGCTGCCTCCGGCATTGGGCTATCTACTATGACAAATACTAATTTTATGCTGTGGGTGTTTGTTGCGCCTATTATTGCCGCCCTTCATCTTTTGTATTTGTCGAAAAAATGTACTCAAATATCCTAACAAGTAAATTAACGCAGACCCGAAAAGTTACGCACCTTTTGTGGCGCTTCGCTATAATGCCACAAAAGGCACGAAACTTTTCAGTCTGGTTATTAAAGCGTTAGAGTTACAAAAACGACATGGAAGAATTTTTAAACAAGAAGAATGCCAGACTTATAATTGGTATTTTTGTAGCCGCCCCTTTTACAGCTACCGCATTATTATTTGGCTTATATGGAATAATGTTTGGTATAGCTGGCATAACTAGTAAACATCCATTTGCATCTTTATTTGGTTTGTTAACTGCTTTAGGGTTAATTGGTGTAGCAGGTGCGTGGCGGCGACTACTTAAACCCACGAATAAATACAACAGTAAAGAACAAAATAAAATAAGAACCATGCTATTTTGTGTGGTAACCCACGTTCACAATAAGCTTCAGTTAGCTCAAACTATGATCTTCAATTCGTAATTTGGAGATACAAATGAGCAACTATTCAAAAGATGCTTCGATGAAGCAACACATAGAGGCCTGCCAAGCCAGTAACTTAAGCCAGGCAGTTTATTGTCAACAACATAAGATACCCTCTCATATTTTTAGCTATTATCGAAAGAAGTTGGGTTATGTTAGCTCATCAAAACAGGTCAACACCAACAATCAACTCATTCCCATTAATTTACTGGCCAATTCCCCACAAGCAATGCAATTAAAGTAAGCCATACCAATGGTTTCAGTTTGGAAATCAATTCTGATACGAACCTGAATCAGCTCAAGTCCATTCTGGATTTGCTCAGGACTGTTTCATGATAACGGGCATCACAGTCAATCAGGTTTAACAACCCACTCTTTCGTTAACACTGAGAGAATTACAGTGGTTACTGGATGGTTTATCTTGCACACAACACCATGCTCACCCTGAAATTCATGGTCTGGAAAACAACTAAAAAAGTCCCTTTAGATGCGCATTAAACAGAATAAATACAAGCATTTAACGCTCATTTTTAGTATAATATAACGCATGAGTTCAACAGGCAAAATACTACCAGAAGAGATACCAACGCTCAAAAACAGGGTGCTTGAACTCCAGTCAAAAGTGGACTGGTATGAGGAACAATTTCGTCTGTTGCAACACAAACGGTTTGGTACTTCCAGTGAAAAAGAAGCCCACCCCGACTTCTTTAATGAGGCAGAAACGTTCGCCGAAGAAGCACCGGAAGTCCGTGAAACCATTACTTATGAGCGTAAAAAGCCCGGTCGTAAGCCTTTACCTAAAGACCTACCTCGTAAAGTTGTTCGTCATGAGTTATCTGAAGCAGAACAAGTCTGTGACTGCGGTCATCACTTGCATGAAATTGGTGAAGAGACCTCAGAGCAACTGGAAATTGTTCCTGCTCAGGTATATGTTGTAGAACATGTTCAGGTTAAATATGCCTGTCGTGCTTGTGAGGAAGGCGTTAAAACTGCTCCTAAGCCTGCACAGCCCATTCCTAGAAGTTTTGCATCACCCAGCCTGCTGGCCTATATCATTGTTTCTAAATTCCTAGACAGCTTGCCTCTCTATCGACAGGAAGCGATATTTAAACGCTATAAGATAACACTTTCCAGAGCCAGTATGTCCAACTGGGTGCTTAAATCAGCTGAATTACTCAAACCCTTTTATAATCGGTTGTTGTATTATCTCATTAGGCAGAAAATCATCCAGGCCGATGAAACAACGATGCGAGTGATCCATGATGGACGTGAGAATTGCCCTAAATCTTATATGTGGCTCTATCAAAGTGGCGGCTATCATTCCAAGTGTCCCATTGTTTTGTATGAGTATCAGCCTACTCGTGCAGGCCAACATGCCAAAACCTTTTTAACGGGGTTTTCAGGTTACCTGCAAACGGATGGCTTTCCCGGTTATCATATATTCGAAAATGAGAACAGTGAAGTCACTTTATTAGGCTGCATGGCACATGCTCGTCGCAAGTTCCATGATGCCTTAAAAGCATTACCCAAGAACAGTCAGAAAAAGCCTGGCATGGTACAAATGGCGATCAGTAAAATTGCTAAATTGTATGCGATTGAAAAACAAATCAAACCGCTCAATGCTGAACAACGTTACCTGATCCGTCAGGAAAAAAAAAGCAAACCACTACTGGATGACTTTAAAAAGTGGTGTGATGATAAAGTGACTAAAACAACAAAAGACAGTAAGTTGGGTGTCGCTATTCGTTATGTGATCAATCAATGGAAGTATCTGACTGTCTATCTTGAAGAGGGCAACCTCCAGATTGATAATAATATGGCAGAGCGGCGGATCAAACCCTTTGTGATTGGGCGCAAAAACTGGGTCATGAACCAAAATCCTCGTGGTGCTGAGGCCAGTGCTATTTTATATTCAATCGTGCAAACAGCGAAAGCAAACAACCTAGAGCCCTTTGCCTTTTTAACACACATTCTGACTGAGTTACCTAAGCTGGGCAGGCATTATGATGATGAGGCTTTAGAGCAATTGTTGCCATGGAATTTGACTGAAAAAATTCAGCCTTTAAATAAAGTGGAATGATACGTCAACGTGGGAAGTTTTGACGTATACGATATATCCAAAGACAAAAGTGGTAGAACATGTGCCAATAATGCATCAAGATTAGGAGATAAAAAGCCTAAAAAAACAAACAAAAGTAGTAGTACACTATCAATAATCATTGTTTTTGTATTCTCTACTTTTCTTGTTTTATCTATACTTGCAACTAAAATGCCTGCTTTGGTTCTAGCTGTTTATTTTATTGTTAGTTTACTCACATTTATTATGTATTCTGTTGATAAATCAGCAGCTCGAAATGGCGACTGGAGAACTCCAGAGAGTACATTGCATTTTTTATCACTTGCTGGTGGTTGGCCTGGAGCATTAATTGCTCAACAAAAATTACGTCACAAATCTAAAAAACAACCTTTTAGGGTAGTTTTCTGGGGACAGTGATCTTAAATTTAACTGGATTTATTTGGCTTTTGACACCTAATGGCAATGCTTTTTTACAATCAATACTGATTAATATTATACAAATGGGCTAACCAGAATTTGCAATGGATCACAGGGACTCAGCGATTTTCAAAAACCGAGTGGGGTTGATAGACATTCTTTTTAACAAAGTTCTATCTTGTCCCTGTGCCCATTGAAATAGGCGTTATGTTTTTAAAAACACTGAATGAATACATGAAGTCGATTAAAGTAATATTCTTAATTACGTGTCTATTTGTTATATTAGGCGCTTCATATTTAGTTTTTCAAAATTACAGATGTGCTCAATATTTAAAGGGTGTATCCGATTTCGATTTACAAAGTAAAAATGGCATTACTTTTCTAAAAAGCACCAATAAGCCTTACACAGGCAAAGCTTATTCTACAGTTTGCGGTGGTGAGTGTGGGTTTATGTCATGCTCGCTACTTCATTGGAAAACTGAATACAGGGAAGGTAAATTACATGGGAAATTTGATGTTCCACTATCAGGGCTTGGAGATAAGCATTGGTTTAGTCCCGGAGACGAAACTAAGACGCATGTTTATGAAAATGGCTCAGAAATCAAATAAAAGTAAGCAATTATTGCCACCCACCAAATAAAAAGCAATATCAAAGCTAAATTGTAAAAAAATTTCTTCTCGAAATGTGAATTTACAAAAATTGAATGTTTTTCAGTGGAGTGGGCAGGGAATGGGTAGTAAAAGTAGCTGCTAGATGGGGTTGCTCTGCATGACGAACAAGGGGAGGCCTGCACTGTTCTGCTAAGGTGTGTGCTTTGGTAGGCTGTTACGTTTAAGTCGTGATAGGGGCGGCAGAATTAATTTTAAATAATTTCCTACACAAATTAATACCGCGCACCCAATGCCTTTTTTGTTTCTGGCATAAGGATTTTAATTGTTCTTCCGGGCCAACAAAGGAATGAAAGCCCTTTGAAAAACCATCGACTGTTTCTAGCCAAGTGTCTTCATCGAGTTGTAATTTTTGTAATATAGCGGGAGCGCCCGATTTGATATAGCCACGTTTATCATCTCTCTTCATTCGCCCCGTCCATTCTGCAAGTTCCAGATAGTCGTTAAGGTCAAAGGCAATACCCTTTGTCTTTAAGTGAGCTACAGATAAAGGGGGCGAGCTTAATAGTAGCTGTGTTTTGTTGCGTTATTTTTTGGCTAATGCTTTTTGTCTTTTTAATTGAGTCGATACGCTGTTTTACTGAAGTATATTCAGAGTCTTCTAGCGTTTGACTGATATCCGCTCTGATAGGATTTAAATCAACATAGACCATGCAGCTAAGAATGGCTTGCTCATCAAGCAGTGCCTGACTTTTAAAACGTCCTTCCCAGAAACGGCCAGTACATTTATCTTCAGCATTGGCTCTGCGAGCAATGTGTTCATTGAGGCAACGCATGAACCAACTGATATCCATTAACCGCTCTCTGAAGACGGCAATGGTTTCCCGAGCCTTGTCTTGTTCAGCCTCAGAATGGCATTCACCATTAAGGTAGCGTTCTACCAATACTGGAATTGAACAAAGTTGTTGCCAGTGTTGTATCACGGTTTCATCTGACCAACTTTGGGCAAGTGAGGCGTTGATTTTCAATACTGTGTGCAGGTGATTGGACATAATAGCGTAGGCGCAGACGTCAATGGCAAAGGTTTTTGATAGTAAGGCCAGTCGCTCAACAAACCATTGTTTGCGATGGCTGTAATCTTTATTGGTGGCGCTATCGACACCACATAAGAATGTCCTGCGGACACAGCGGGAGATGCAGTGGTAAAAGGAGTATCTGAAAGACTGATTTGTTGACTTCTTTGGGGTGGGCATTTGATTAACTCCATTTAATCGGTATGACAGTTAGAATGAAGAGTATAGAATATAAACGTACAATATTCAAGTGATACTATCCCATGAGCATTTGTTTCAGCTTATTATTTGTATTACACTGGGTTTAGATTATGGAGGCCAAGACTGGCTATGGGGTTTAGATTATGGCTAGCCAAGACTGGCTATGGGCTAAAGTTAGCACAAACATTTAGAATGTGTGGCTTTGATTGGGGAGAATATGAGAAGGCAACATCATCCAATCAACAATACTGGATAGTAGCTTTAGTTCGTGAGCTTGAAGCTAAAGGGGAGTTAGAGCGTGATTCCAAAACAAAACATTGGCAATTAAAATAAAACTACCAATATGAGGCAAATATGAATACAGCAAAAGAAGAAGTAAAATTACTTCTTGATCAGTTACCGGATGAATGCACACTGGAAGATGTACAATACCATCTGTATGTAGTTGAAAAAATACATAGGGGTATTGAACGTGCAAAAACTGAAGGAACCCTAAGTCAGGATGATGTCGAAAGGAAATTCAGTAAATGGATTACACAATAGAATGGTCTCCAGAAGCAATAGAGGATCTTGATTCAATAGCAGAGTATATAGCAAGAGATTCTGAGTTTTATGCACAAGCAGTTGTTTCAAAAATACTTTCAGTTTCCAGAAAAATTCCCCATCAAGCTCTAATTGGTAGAATTGTTCCAGAAATTAATAATGAAATGATAAGAGGAAACATTTTTAGCCACCCATCTAATAAATCCTGATAAAGATGGCGATGTTCTAGAGTGCAATAAGTCTTATTGCCACACTCTGGGCAAACAAATCCATCAGGGAATTTCCATTTAAATATATTTGTCGGCACTGTTTGTCAGTGCCATAATCATTAAAAAGCTCAAATAAACTATAACCTTCTTGAAACTGAATTTTATTTTTTGACATCATTCTACTCCACACATAATCTATACTTTAATTATAGTATAATTATCGAAATATGGCGGAGCTTTGTGGGTAATCAAGTATCCATTTGACTGAGAAAGAGACATATTTTACCTGTATGACTAATTTTAGTTCCAAAATTCACCCAAGTACGTTATAAGAATGACATGAAAATCCCTAAACGAATCCAACCCTTAGTTGAAGACGGACTGATCGATGAAGTCATCAGTCCCTTAATGAGTGGCAAAGAAGTAATGTGGTTATACTTAACCGGACACACAACTTAAAATAACTAAAAGATAAAAAGTGTGACCTAAAATGAATGATCAAACAAAAAAAAACCGAATAAAAGCTATACATCAGAATTTAAAGAATCAGCTGTCAAATTAGCTAATGAGACGGATCAACCTGTTTGATAACTGATCAGGCTAAAGATTACCCGGTAACGATTCTGTGCCGTTTTATGGATGTTTCCCGTAGTTGCTATTATGATTGGGTTAGCTCTCCTAAAACGGATAGAGAGAAAGAAAATGAAGCGCTTACTGAGCAGCTAAAAAACTGTTTGAAGACAGTCGCAAGACTTATGGAACCCGTCGTCTTAAAAGAAAACTGGCTGAAAAAGGCGTTCATATAAGCCGCCGGAGAATTGGTCGATTAATGAAAAAGCCGGTTTGTTTTGTAAAACGAAGAGACGCTTTAAAGCGACGACTAATTCCAAGCATAATAAGCGTATATCTCCAAATTTACTGGAAAGAGAGTTTACTGTCTCTCAACCTGATCGCTACTATGTGGGTGATATTACCTATATTGCCACCAAGGAAGGCTGGTTATATTTAGCGGTTGTCATTGACTTATTCTCTAGGCAAATTGTTGGCTGGTCGATGGATGAGCGAATGAAAGCCAAGCTAGTCAATGATGCTTTACTGATGGCCATATGGAAGCGTAAACCAATGGATGGATTGCGGCATACTGACCGAGGTAGCCAATATGCCTCTGATATGGATTTGATCATAACATAATTCAGTTTGAGCCGCAAAGGGCATACTGACTGAATTGACGAGGATTAGGCAAAGCCCTTCACCAGTCGATTATGAAATTCATCTGTTTAAAGTTAACAGGGCAAAGCCCTTTCTTCATCTGTTTAAAGTTAACATGGAAAAGTGTTGACACATCAAAGCTGTAGTCATATATTGTACGCAGTGGCTCTGAAATCCTCTGCGCCAAGGTTTATAAAGAAATTAATAAGCGCAGCTTTAAACAAGCAGTGCAATATAGAGAAGGTCGCAAGGGGCGTAATAGCCGCCGTAATCGAGCCATGGAAAAAGGCTCAAAATTTGGCCGGGTGCAACAAGAGAAAGCCTGGCAAAATACCGAGGTCGAAGCACTCTATAGCCTTTCTGATGCCGGTGTTCGAGTACCTAAGCCCTACGGTTGCTTTGATGGCGTCTTGCTGATGGAGCTAATCACTGACGACGAAGGCCAGGTCGCACCGCGTCTGAACGATGTCTCAATGTCTGCAGAACAAGCCTTAGAAGATCATGCTACTATCATGCAATACGTGACGCGGATGCTGTGTATTGGTTTGATTCATGGCGATCTGTCAGAATTTAATGTCTTGGTTGATGAGTATGGTCCGGTCATTATTGACTTGCCACAGGTAGTGGATGCATCAGCTAATAATCAGGCAAAATGGATGTTAGAGCGGGATGTTAACAATATTAGCACCTACTACGCACAATACGCACCAGAATTGCTTAATAGACAATACGCCAAGGAAATTTGGGCATTATACGAAGCGGGGGAATTACACCCGGAAGCCGAGTTAACGGGTTATTTTAAGGAAAGCACACAAACGGCCGATGTGGACACCGTATTGAAGAAATAAAAGCCGCCTTTGCCGAAGAAGAGCAACGCCAGCTTAGAATGCAAGCTCCTGAATGATTGCAAATAAAGACTGCAATTCAGGAACGCAAACTTGCGTTAAAGCTTAAAGAGCAACCACTTTATTCGCACAAGGGCCTTTTGACCTTCGCCAACTTCAAATTCCACTGCTTGACCTTCATTCAGTGTTGCATAGGCGCCACCACTTTGAATTTCTGAATGATGAACAAAAAGATCCTTACTGCCATCTTCAGGAGTAATGAAACCAAAACCTTTATCCGCGTTGAACCACTTAACTGTACCTGTACTCATTATTTTACTCGTATTATTGGTGAATGATATTGCTTTTATATTCGAATTCACCCATTTAAACATAAAGTGATAGGTTTAGACAAATATACATAACAACTAGACAAGTGCCATTATAGCAGAATTATGAGAATAATTAATGTAGGATTTACATAATATTTATAAGAAAATACGGATTTCTTTTGTTAATGGTATAATATCTTAAGTTTTCAGAGTGATTTCTGCGGGTAAAACCACTTTTTATGGCTCTTTACATTATTGCGTACTTATAATAAGAACTGTGGGTGGGCATGGCTTTGCCTACCCACGCTGACTCAAGGAAAAATCTTATATTCACACTTCAGCATGGGCACAAAAACGTGCCCACCCTACGCCGCATTTCTTCTGAGGCTTTTTACTGGGTGCAAATATCGCATAATTCGTATATTGAATAGCAGTCACAAGTACATGATAGTGTGAAAAACCCTATTTATTGATTACATCAGAGACAAGAGGTTCTACCAGTTCACGGACTTCTTTGCTCAGCCTTAACAATGGCTGGTCATTTTTTGTTCTATTGCCAACCTCATTGCGGATATAGCTTGTAATGAAATGCTGATATCTTCGTAATCTTTTCCTGCCTCTTGCCAGAGTGATTGCCATTTCTTTAATGATGATAATAATGATGGCTCTGTGACAAAGACATTGATAGATTTTATCAGCGCTGTGCCTAAAATACGCCAAAACATCATTTTCTTTAAATAAAACTAATAGACAGTCTATTTCCTTCTGCCAAAAAGAAGATCCTAAGTTAATAATAGAAACTAGAATATCAGCAATATTGGACGGATAATTCCCTGCATTCCTATCGCCATGAATAAAGGCCTGCTTAAGTGCATTATGAGCTTTTTCTCTATCCAACAAGATAAAGTATAACTCTGGCATAACAAATCGACTATCCTAAGATGTACGATAACTTTATCGTACAACACAAATGCCGTACGTCAATAAAAACTATTGATCAATTATTTCACTACCAATTACATAGAGACTGGATTGTTGATGGTATAATCTGACAAAAATAACCGATGAGAATAAAGAATTTTATATGGCTAAGCTATCGAAGCATAAGGCGCGGAAACGATTTGGACAGAATTTTTTACACGATCCGAATATTATTGAGCGCATTATTGCCGCTATTGCTGCCACAAAGGAGCAACATTTAGTTGAAATTGGCCCAGGCAAGGGGGCTATTACTGAGCATTTGGTTAATCATGCCGGTAAGTTAGATGTGATTGAGCTGGATCGTGATTTGATCCCTATTCTGGAAGAGCGGTTTTCTGCTTATGAGAATTTTAGCATTCATAGCAATGATGCATTGAAGTTTGATTTTGGCTCTTTACTAAACGCTGAAGGCTCTTTATCATCAGCTAATGGCTCTAAACTCAGATTAGTCGGGAACTTGCCCTATAATATTTCTACGCCTCTGATTTTTCATTTATTGGAAAATGTGGCAATTATCGATGACATGCACTTTATGTTGCAAAAAGAAGTGGTTGAGCGTTTAACGGCAGCACCGGGCAGTAAGACTTATGGGCGTTTGAGTATATTGGTACAATACTTATGTCATGCAGAACAGCTTTTTATCGTGCCTCCGGGGGCATTTAATCCTGCGCCCAAGGTCGATTCGGCAATTGTGCAGCTGACCCCAAGAAAAGAAATGTCCGGCACGCAACTTATCAATGCCAGTACCGATAACCTGTCAGACATCGCTCGGGCTGCTTTCTCTCAACGACGTAAAACATTACGTAATAATTTGAAGAAAATACTCACGGCTGAACAAATTGAGCAATGTGATATTGATCCGAGTAGACGCGCAGAAACTCTCAGCATCAGCGAGTTTGTGAGTTTGACTAATCTATATGTGCAAACTGTTGAGTCTTGAGCTTATGCAGGCGAAATTTAGCTAATTCGATATCACGTTCAGCACGTATCTTGCTTAACTGTCCAGGCTCAAGCTGGCCATATTTAGTATTAAGTAAAGACAATTGATGGCTATTTTTATTCGGGTGATTGCTAACGACAAAATTACTGATAATCACGCCCGAGACCACGAGTACCGTCAATAAGAGTAAAAGATCGGGTTTTTTCCTCATGTCACGTACCTTTTATGAAAAACAATATGAAAAATAATATATAAGATCAAAATAAACAATAATAAACAATAATAAACAAGCAATTATAGAAACCACCTTAGAAATTAAGTTAACTTTCTATGCTATCTTATTTTAGGACAATATAATTTTTTAAAATTTCCACTTTTTTGGAACAAAATCATGTTTTTTTGTCATATTGAGCAACATGCCTCATTAGTTTCATTGCTCGCCCGCTACCAGATACAAATTAACCGTGTAAAAGACCAGCAAAGTATTCCTGGCACCTGGTTTGGTGAGCCCGAAGCGGGGATCATAAAAAATCAGCTCTATGTGCGTTCTGATACCCCTATTCACTCCGCATTACACGAATCCTGCCACTATATCTGTATGGATGCTCAAAGACGGGAAAATTTAGATACCAATGCTGCCGGTGGCTACGATGAAGAAAATGCAGTCTGTTATTTGCAAATATTGCTGGCCGATTATTTACCCGCAATGAATCAGGAACAAATGATGCTCGACATGGATGAGTGGGGCTACACTTTTCGCTTAGGCTCGGCAAAGCGCTGGTTTCATGAGGATGCCGAAGAAGTACAAGAATGGTTGCTCAAGCATGAGCTCATTTATGCAGATAAAACACCCACCTGGAAATTGCGTCAATAAACTTGATTTTCAGGCGTTTAATATCTAGGCTCATAGTATCTATTGAACTCTTTATTCTGGAGTAGTTATGCGCTTTGATTCGATTCACAATTATTATGAAACACTGGTTGTCAGAGAATTAATCCAAACATTTGTTGATGACATTAAAAATATTGATGAAGATTATTTACAGGACATCGCCTGTATTGCTCTCAATATGTTACCGGCTCGTTATGTGCGCCATGATGTGGATATGGCCTTTTTTCTCAGTACGGATGATCGCACAGAAATGGATCACGCCGTTAAATCTGCGGTCTTAAAAGCTAAAGATCATGTGGACAATCAAGAAGATGAAGAAGCCAGACCCACGACTTTTCAGCAAACATAAAGCATTAGTTCTAACCTCTAATGCACACTAAGAGACATCGTTCAAACCTTGTTACACTTCAAATGTAGGATGTGGTGAGGAACGAACCGCATCAATGGTTTTAAACAAACATTTTTGATGCGGTTCGTTCCTCACCACATCTTACAAATGTAAAGATAAATTAGCTTATTTGATCTGTCCCCACTAAGACACATAAAGCTGACGTTTTTAGTGAGCACGAAGCCGATTCAGTGTATAATATTTGTCCAATTTATTTTCGTAAAACCAGGGAAAAATATGCCTCAGCAACATGCGACTAAATATAATATTTCGGTAGATGTCAAAGTTCAGTACATAGAAGAGCAGTCTTCACCTACTGATAATCGATATGTTTTTTCATATACTATTAATATGTTAAACAAGGGCACAGAGTCGGCACAGCTTATCTCTCGACACTGGATCATTACCGATGCAGAAGGCAAAACTCAAGAAGTCAAAGGACCTGGTGTGGTGGGCGAACACCCCAACCTGAAACCTGGCGAAGATTTCACCTATACCAGTGGTACAATCATTCATACCCCCGTAGGCAGTATGCAAGGGAGCTACCAAATGAAAGCGAGTGATGGACAGATGTTTGATGCTGAAGTTCACCCCTTTACCCTGACCCGCCCCAAATTTTTACATTAATGAATTTTCATCACATTTAACGTCACATAAAGCAGCGCTATGGGCGATTTGAGTATTATTTTTGTCATATTAGGCTTATACTTTCAAAATGCATAGAAAACCAAGAGAGAAATAAAGTGGCTAACGAGATAAAAAAAACCGGGCAGTTTATCTTCAGTTTTTTTTGCAATGCTGGTTACTTTGCTGTCTTTTGCTTTATTATCACTAAAAATCCTCTTTATCAGCATTATCTGGATGTTTAGTCGTTTTTTCAGTCATTTAAGCTATAAGCTTTCTACGCTTGGCTATAAATGGAATTAAGTAAAAGTAATACTTCATCACTATTAGCAATTCTATAGAGCAAAGTCCGGTGTTCTTTTTAGCATACTCTCTGAATCATCACTATGAACATACTTGATCGCTACATCATAAAAACCGTTATCTACTCAACACTTTTATTTCTCCTCATTATTTTATCGTTATACGGCTTTATTGTCCTTGCCGACAGCTTTAAATACGTCGGTAAAGGTGATTTTGAATTAGGCGATGCCTTTTATTACACTTTATTGACGATGCCCCGCCGTCTCTATCAACTATTTCCTTTTTCTGTATTATTAGGTGCAATGATGGGATTGGGAGCGCTAAACAGCAGCAATGAACTGGTTGCGATTCGCACTGCCGGTGTTTCTATAGGCAAAATTATCCTATCGGTCATGAAAGCCGCTTTTTTTTTTTGGCCATTTTTACTTTTATGATTGGTGAGTATGTACTTCCCATTACAGAAAAAATGGCCAACAACCATTGGTCGACCAAGACCAGCGGTACAACCAGTACCGTATCAAACAATGCCATCTGGGTACGTGATAAAGATACTTTTACCAAGATTCATTCCATTACCTCTGATAAGACCCTGGGACATGTGAGTATTTTTACGTTTGCCCAAGACAAAACTCTAAAAGTGAATTGATCTGGAATTGGTCGATGTCATTATCTCTAATTTAGAATATCTTTCCGCCTATGGTCTCTATCGCTATGCCAGCTATCTCGATGATAATAGCCTCAAGAGCAATCAATACTGGCTGACATTCTGGAATAAAATTGTCCTTCTCTGGTCTGATGGCGGGGCAAAAAATCTAGCCGGACAGCTAGCAATCGAGGGCAACAAGATGATTGCTTATATACCAGCTAAAAAGATCACCTTATATTTCCAGTTTTATCGAGAACCCGGGCAATTTGTCGTGCGTGACCGCAAATCCCGAACTTACAATTTTAAGCGTATTCACTAAGCCTCTATTAAAAAAACCGCTATCAAAAAACAGCTTAAAAGCCTGATTTTTTGACTGTTCTACTGACCGTACTATAGTGCACACCGAAATGTTGGGATTATGACTATAGATAAATGCCTGATGCTTGGCTATAGTTAAATGGAACGGATAATAAATAAGGTTTTTTATGTTGCGCCAAATTGCACTGTTGATTTTAACAATTTCCCTGCCCACTTCCCTCTATGCCACCAGTGTCAGCATCAGTGTCGGTGGTAGTCGCGGCCCAATTAATGTTGCAGTCAATGATGTGGTTACTTTTGATGCCGATGTTATTTGTAATGACGATCTGGTCTATGTCGATGGAACAGCCGCTCCCAAAGATACTCATAATGATTCTGAAGTCGCCTGGCGGATTAAAAACCAGTCACTCAGCACGATTCGCCTGACTAGTTTTGGCGTTAGCTGGGAATGCCTTAATGATCCTTCTAGTCAGTGTGATACCTGGTTATTTGATTATTTAAAGTTTGATGCCCCAGTGATCAATGCCAACAAGATTTATGATGTGCTCATTAGCCCTGTCGATAATGCTAATTCATTTCCAATCACTGATTTTGATAACTGAAGTCAAATTTACCGTCACTTGGAAAGACAGTAATGCAATCACTTATATCCATGTATTTACTGTGACCTGGCCATAATCATGTTGACTTCAGTCTGCTTTGAGAGGCTATTATGGCTATTTTTTTATCAGCTTAGTCATGGCACAAAATGTTGCCGCAGACTATACCGTTGATTATGGTGATGGCACTATAGAAACATTTTCCAGCGCACCATGGACGGCAGGGAAGCCCAAGCCTCAATTGCCTCGCATAGTTATAGCAATTTAGCGCATTTATCAACTTACCTCATGGCGAAATTGGATTGTGCATGATGGCTTGGCCGATCTCTATACTGATAACCTGAGTATCATTGTTGGCAATGTTGTTCAACAATGGGATTATGGTGATAACACGCCACTGACACTTCAACTGTCGATTTATGTACCACTGTTTTAACTCCTAGCAGCCATAGCTACACTCAAGGCAGGTACTTATACTGCCACTTATAAAGCCGTGGATTATAACAATAATATTATCAGCGATAGTGTTGAAGTGATTGTCACCGCCATTGCCGATCACTATGCCATCAGTCATAGCCTCACTCGTGACTGTCACGGCTCATGACATTAATCATGCCGCACTAGATATTAGCTCCAATGCCAGCATCACCATCACTACTACGCCCGCTGTTGATAGTATTATTAGCTCACCACTGAGTATTTTGGCAGGTACCTCCTCAGCGACTTTTTACCTGGCACAAAGCACGGTCTCCAGTATTGATATTAATGTCACTGATGGTAATTCAACTGAATTAACCGGTGCTGCCATTGCATCAGAAGATTTACCTCTAAACTTTACCAACACAGCCTTTCGCTTTATCGATATAGCCAGCCTCAGCACCTTGGCAATTGGCAAGCAAATAGGCAGCAAGCCCTCTTCCACCGCGCCGGGCGCACAGAACATTGGCCTGCAAGCCATTCGTACTGATACACAGAGTGGTGCTTGCACCACTGCTTTTGCCAACGTAAACACAGCGGTTAATTTTGCCTATGAATGCAATAATCCAAGCAGTTGTCAGCCGACAATACCACCACACCCCCCATCAGCGCGGCAACACTCAGCGTTAGCGGTCAATTTATTGTCCGACCTTTTGGCTTCACCATCACCGTCACTGGAAATCCTGCTGCCAGTAGTAGCACAGGCAGTGTCTTTAGAAAAGCCGGTGAAGCATTTACAGCCAGCGCTCAGGCGGTTTTGTATCAAGCCATTGATGATAGTGATAATGATGGCATTCCTGATGGCCATAATGACAGCATCCCCAGTAATAATACTTCACTCTCAGATAATGCTCTAGCCACTAATTTTGGCAATGAAATCTCCTCTGAAAGCATATAAGTCTGTGCAAAACTTGAAATAAAAAACAAAAAAGTCTTGACAGCATTTTAGAGGACAAAATTGCATTTTCACTGCCCCATGTAATTTATCCCTATAAATGATCCTGTCGATCTGTCTCAGATCGAAATAGAATATTTTTGAATATTATCTTAACTGAGAGGGAGTTTGATCAACACAGGGCAAACTAAAGAGCCTTAAAAAGCCATGATACAATTGTTTTATTGAAAACAACCTGTATTGATTATAGTGAAAAAATTACCTCCAATTCCAGAGATACCTGAAGAAGAAAAGACACCGGTAGTCCGATTACTCCTTGCTTTCATGGAGCAACAACAGGAAATCATTCAAAACCAACAGGTTGAAATCGATGCCCTTAAAACAGAAGTTGCTAAGCTTAAAAAGCTACCTCCAAAGCCTAAAATAAGAGCCAGTAAATTGCCAAAGGATGATGACAATGATAATCCGACAGGTCATTCAGGAAGCAAGAAAAACAACTCAGGAAATGGGACTAGTAAAAGTCGTAAACGAAAGAAGAAATTGGCTATTCATAAAACCACCGTTATCAAACCAGATAACCTGCCAGAACATTCACGTTTTTTAGGGTATCAGGATTATTTTGTTCAGGAGCTGCTGATTAAGCCTTTCAATACTCGTTATCGATTGGCTCGCTATAAAACACCCGATGGTGATACCTGTATAGGAAAATTGAGCTTTGATACACATATAGGACATTTTGGCCATACATTACAGAGTTATATCGTTTATCAATATTATCACCAGAGAGTGACTCAGCCATTGATAATACAACAATTAACAGAATTAGGTTTAATGTGGCTATACTTAACCGGACACACAACTTAAAATAACTAAAAGATAAAAAGTGTGACCTAAAATGAATGATCAAACAAAAAAACCGAATAAAAGCTATACATCAGAATTTAAAGAATCAGCTGTCAAATTAGCTAATGAGACGGATCAACCCGTTTCTCAGACTGCCAGGGAGCTAGGTGTTAATGTAAATACTCTACATACCTGGATCAGTAAATATTCCAAACCGGTGAAGACGGTAGCCAATAGAAGTGATGAACACATTTATGATGAAGTAAAACGTCTGAAAAAAGAATTGGCAAAAGTGATTCAGGAGCGTGATTTATTAAAAGGCCACAGCGTACTTTGCAAGGGAAACTTTGTGAAGTACGCATGGATAACTGATCAGGCTAAAGATTACCCGGTAACGATTCTGTGCCGTTTTATGGATGTTTCCCGTAGTTGCTATTATGATTGGGTTAGCTCTCCTAAAACGGATAGAGAGAAAGAAAATGAAGCGCTTACTGAGCAGCTAAAAAACTGTTTGAAGACAGTCGCAAGACTTATGGAACCCGTCGTCTTAAAAAGAAAACTGGCTGAAAAAGGCGTTCATATAAGCCGCCGGAGAATTGGTCGATTAATGAAAAAAGCCGGTTTGTTTTGTAAAACGAAGAGACGCTTTAAAGCGACGACTAATTCCAAGCATAATAAGCGTATATCTCCAAATTTACTGGAAAGAGAGTTTACTGTCTCTCAACCTGATCGCTACTATGTGGGTGATATTACCTATATTGCCACCAAGGAAGGCTGGTTATATTTAGCGGTTGTCATTGACTTATTCTCTAGGCAAATTGTTGGCTGGTCGATGGATGAGCGAATGAAAGCCAAGCTAGTCAATGATGCTTTACTGATGGCCATATGGAAGCGTAAACCAATGGATGGATTGCTTTGGCATACTGACCGAGGTAGCCAATATGCCTCTGATAGTCATAGAAAAATATTGTCGGATCATAACATAATTCAGTCTATGAGCCGCAAAGGAAATTGCTGGGACAATGCTGTATCAGAGAGCTTCTTTCATAGTTTGAAAACTGAATTGACGCACCATTGTCGATTCAAAACCAGAGTAGAAGCAAAGCAGGCAACATTTGAATATATTGAAAGTGTTGACACATTTTGATATTTCAACAGGTCAGATCAATGAGATTTTAATCCATGACAAAGACCATTTTCATACTGAAAAAAATACATTGCTAACTGCCGGTATCAACAATAGTACTTATATCCATGTTGATGATACGGGTAGTCGTCATGATGGAAAGAATGGTTATTGTACTCACGTTGGCAATGAAACCTTTGCCTGGTTTTCAAGTACTCGATATAAGAGCCGGATTAATTTTCTACAATTGTTACGAGGTGCTGCTGTTGATTATACGCTCAACGATGCAGCACTTGATTATATGAGCAGAAAAATTACCTCACAAGCCATTGAGCGTTATTGAACAAAGTCATCAGACTTGCTTTGATAATGAAGAAGCCTGGAAATACTATCTGCAGAACAATAGTATCATAACACAACGGCATGTTCGCATTGCCACAGAAGGCGCTTTACTGGGGCATTAATTAACAGTGGCTTTCCAAGTGATTTGGTGATTGTGTTGATGTTGTCATGGACATTGGTTTGAATGGTGATCAGTTTTTCTGGCTACAATATGATTGGGATGGCGATGGTGATTATTTTGATACCGCAGGTGATGCTAGCCTGCCTGGAAAGGGCAATAACCCACCCTACAGTCGAGCAAGCTTTGGTATTTATAATCGCTCTAAACGTATTATTTATACCCGTGAATTATACTGAATGGGCTACGAGCCATCATAGGAAATACTGCTTTGAATTTTTCTAAAAACATAAAAAGTATCACCGACTAAACCTCTTCTGGCACTAATAGCGATCGTCGTTATTCTGGGATTTAAAGAACAAGCACCCGGTGTCGCATCACAACAAGCTGGGCAAACATCATCACAGCGTTCAATTGCTGTTTGTTCACGGACGTTTTTCATTAATAATCTGTTCGATAAGCAGTCAAAGGAATGGTCGTATTCAGACCTGCATGGCTAATGCTAACAATAATTTTTTTTGGCGCTCACAGCATCCAATTCATTGCCACAACTGGATACCGTGCAAAGACTCACCACCACTTCAAACCGAATAGCCGCTCCAGAGCACTAATGCTATTGCCATATTGATCGGCAATCGCAGTGCCAGCAATAATAGCATTGTAATCGTCAACTTCATTATAATTCGCCCTGCCGAAGTGGTCGCCCCATCAACAAGATTCTCATGGGGCTGCATCATAATTTCATCAATATAGCTTTTTAGCAATGGCTAATTGTTGTGCACGTACCATGGGATCTGCACTGTATTTTTAATCATGGACATAACCCGTTATGGGTTCAACAATAACCACCCGCGCACTGTCACCCACGGTAAAAGAAAATGCGCCGGTGGAGCTGGCAATCCCCTGTGCATCATAAGTAAAGGTTGGTGTTGGGCTGATGATGACCGTGCCCGTATCACTATAGGCCGATTGAGAAGCTGGTTTTTAATATCTGAGCGGCACACAATGAACTTGCTGCGTAATTTAAGGCATAGTTATCACCGCCCAACACAATATCAACATCACACTGGCTGGCAATGGCAATTTTTGTGCATAACGAAAAGCTGAGATGATTTCTTGATGATATTGGCTGTCTTGAAAGGAAGATTGACTAAAGAATTTTGCTGCACCGACTGATGCCATAATGCCGACAATGATGATCACCGTCACAAGTTCAACGAGTGTAAAACCCTGGTTTCTTGTCAGCTCATTATTTCGAAAATTGCTATTATTCGTTTGCATCTAAAAACCAATGATACAGGCGGATTTAAACTAGGCAGATTGCGGTGAGCGGTGAGCAGCGCCCATTCTACTCACGACGCTTTAATTGATTGCATCAACCACTACTGCACCATTAGCAGGATTATAAGTAATGCTCATAGTCGATGCAGCGGTACCTGTTTTATTAGCACGATAGTTGTAAGTACATAACGAACTAGCAAAAAGTCGCGGTATAGTCATTGGTCGTATCCGTAGTAGACGTACCCGCGCTGATTGTAGGTGGGTTTTGAACAATACCACTACCCAAACCACCACCGACACCTGCTACTGCTGCCTCATGAGCCTGATCGGTTAGCATCCATAAATTTTACGGTAATTAAAGCAGTCGCCGCCAAAATACCTAAAATCAAAACCTTACGGTAATTAATTCTATCAGGGTAAAATCCTGAGTTTGACTGTTTAAAAACACTTTATAGATCAAAATATAACGATGAATCTGGGAAAATACCATATTTTTCATAATATATTTAACAAATGACTCTATGCTAATGAAAATATCATCTTTACTTCATTTTTCCGACCAAATCCACATCGGCATAAAAATACCTAAAAGCAAGAATAAGTACCATGCCCGCAATCACTAAAATAAGAGCCAAGGTTCAATTTGTGCACTGAGAAATTTAATTTCATAATCCACCTCATCTTCATAAAAATTCAGCCACTTTAACCAACATATCATCCACTTGACCGGTTTCTTCACCCACCGCAATCATTTGCAATACCAATGGGGTAAACATGCCTGTTGCGGCGGCAGTATTGGTCAGATTGTCACCGCGTTCAACGCCCTTGCGCATTGCAGCAATGCGATCACATCAAGGCCAAAAATTGACAAATAATTCCGAGGTAGCCAATAATATTTTGGTATAAATGGGCAGGTCTAAATTCATTTTACTAAACACGCTAGCAAATTTGGGGATCACAAAGATATTCAACACCACAAGGGCAGCCGCCAAAAAATCAGCACAAAAAGTTGGATAGCGGGTCGCTTCTTTAATTTTATCTTTAATCAACTTGTCTCTTTCCAGATAAAAGACAATTGCTCAAAAGCATCATCAAACGCCCAGTACTTTCCCCACTTTCATGACACTGAGAAACACCGGCGGAAAAACTTCCGGGTATTTTGCCAAGCCTGTAGATATGGCTGACCGGCTTCAAGTTGCTTGATGCTATGCTCTAAAATTTCTTTTAAATAATCATTGTCAGTGGTTAATGCCAAGCTATTCATTGCCCGAATAATTGGAATTCCAGCCTTAAACAAAGTGCTCATTTGTTTGGCAAATAAAATCAATTCTTCGGTACGGGGTTTACCTAGCCCAAAACGACGTTTCCAGGGGATAGTTTTAGGTGCAGTGACCGCCGTGCGTAAAACATTGGAAAAAGTCAGACCAATTTTGGCATTGATCTGTACTTGGCTGATGCGCTCCAATCGATATTCCACCGGATCTTCAGCAGTAATGATTTTTTTCGCTATTATTGAGCTCATTTAAAGCCCCGTATAAGGTGGTAGTCTTACCGCTGCCCGTGGGGCCGGTCAGTAATACTAAACCATGTGGGCGATGAATTGATTTGCGAAAACGTGTTAACAAATCAGCATTCATACCCAATTGATCTAAATTTAGAATACCGGCACTTTGATCAATAAACGCATAACCACTGATTCACCGTGCTGGGTTGGCATGGTTGATAGACGTACATCCAGTGAATGTTTTTTGATTTTAATATGAAAACGCCCATCCTGGGGCAAGCGTTTTTCAGAAATATTAAGGCCAGACATTAATTTCAGCCGGGAGACCAAGGCTGCGACAATGCGTTTTCATTCATTACCTGCTCATTGCATACGAATGCGCAATACTTTTCATCTGGTTCAATATGAATATCCGAGGCATTAACCTGTAAGGCATCTTCAAAAATGGTTTGTAATAAACGCACGACCGGAGCATTTTCAACATCATCACTTTGTGCCAATTGCTCCAGATCGATATCTGTTTCAGATAATTCTTCATCTAACTCTTCGACCAGAGAATTGATTTCATCTTTACGACGATACACATTGTCCATTACCGCCAACAGATCTTTTTCTCTGATCAAAGCCAGAGTGATGGGACGCTTAAGTACCTTGTGAATATCATCATAGGTAAAAATATCAGACGGATCAGCCATGCCCACTAATAGGCCATTTTTTCTATCCGCCAGGACAATAGCACGATAGCGCCGTGCCAGCGTTTCAGGCAGGAGGCGCACCACTTCTGTTTGATAGTGGTATTGTCTCAAGTCGATAAAGGGGACGTTCAGTTGACGGGATAAAAAAGAGAGAAATTTTTGCTCAGAAATATAGCCAATTAACACCTGCCCTAATTTGCGCCCCGATGTTTTTTGATCAGCCAATGCCGCACTTAACTGACCCTCTATGACTCCTTAAGTCTAAGAACAAAAATACTAGAAAAGCTATTGATATACCTGCTGTACTTCCAAGTCTCATGGCTAGAGATGGTGTTAAGTCGCTTGCTGGCGCATTTTTTTTGCTTGTTTGAATTCCATATCCAAGCGTTCCAGTTCCTGCATCTCATTAAGGCTAAAAGCCTGCTTTTAATCTAGCATCACGATTAAAACGGGCTCTCTCGGCGTCGAATTCAGGTATTTTTTTTTATTAAAGTGAAAAACATCTTATCCGGATCAAGTTGTTCACGTTCACATTGATAACGAAACCAGCGAGTCCCTGCATTGATATGACCAATTTCATTACGTGCCATGAGATCATCTGCCGTAGTTACCGCCATTTGCCACAATTCATTATGCGCGGGAAAATCACCATAGTCATAGCCCATATCTCTGAGACTCTGACGCAATAGAATTAAAATGCAGGCTTTTCTTCTTTTTGCTGTTTTTAACTTAATCATCATAATATTCTTTGGGCATGTGGCGATAGCGATAAACACTATCCCAGGAGAGGTTCACAGCAGTTAATTCAGCCATGTACCCAGAGCATGGATCAATGATGGGCACGTTGCTGAATGGATTTAAAACCGATTTGATTTTTAACTTGCTCACTTCAACGAGAGCAGAGAGTTTGGCTATCATCCCGGCTCATTAAGCTGTAGCGGGTGCATCACAGAGAATCCACCTTCTTGCCACTCTAATGAGCCAGCATCCGTAATACTGAGGGCGATTTGTTAACTTAATGCCGATTTTCATCAGGATTGACACATAAAAAGCAATTTTTGCTTCCTGATACAAGATTTTTCTGGCTTGGGCTACCTATTGGAGGCGATTATGTAAGACGCGCCTAACTCTTTTTGTTACTTGTTAATTTGACCCATAGTTTACCACTCCAATACCAATGCAGATAGTAGGCTTCTTTGAGTAGACGAAAAACAGACTTTACACGCCATTCGAAGCGCTCTTCTGCCGCCACTGCGGATAAATGCATACTAAGTCCCTGTGCTAGGGGTTAGGATTCGGTAGAGGTGATAACGACTACTGATAATGGCGACTTGATGGGCGCCTGATTGCTCGTTTAATTGCTTGTGTGATTGTTCGTGTGCCGATAATGATGAGAATAGCAAAAGCACGAGGCGTGTTGCAGATTTTCAGAGTGTGACGTGACTTTTCTTCAATAATCACTTGCGCTTCACTGACGCCCTGTGATTTTAAATACATTGCACCAGCACGGGATTCTGAAATCGTATTAGCCCTTCAAACGACGCTTAAATGCTTCAGTGGGAGCATTATTAATTAAACACAGACCCGCGACTAAAATACTCTGAACGTTTGTCTTCGGCAACTGAGTGGTTGTTTGCAATGCTGTTTTCGTTGTCTGCCATAGCAAATACAAAAAAACCAGACCGACGGTGAGGAGTAATAAAATATTGGAAAAAATAAAAAGTAGACAGTCCATCCCAACCGAAGGCACTGTCTTTAAAGAATTGTTTTTTTAATGGCAACTTTTTTACTGGCAAGAGAGGCCCACTGATCGCTCATAATGGAATGACTAAATAACCATTTTAACAGACCCATCATAAAACGATAGCGTAAAATTATGTCCTAAATATCTCTATAAATTAGCAATTTGTTGTTGGACATCAATATCCTTATAGTCAACCAATTTATCATCACTCAAATTGACTACAGCATCATCTAGATATTGCCAATCATCAAAGCCGCCATGTTGTTATCTTTGCCATCATCCTTGGTTCTTGCAGTTGAGCGATAGGCCGACAAATCTTCGTTATAAAAATCATAAAACTGTTTATCGGCAGTTTCAGCCTCCGGGTCAACCAATTGAACCAGTTCTTCTGAAACCTGCTCTGCTTCATTAGCAGGTTCAGGTGCTTTTTCCGGTGCATTTGCGAGTTCAGTTTCAGCTTCCGGCTCAGTGACGGCAAGGTAAAGTCCATTGCCTTTAATAGTGTTGATGGTGATGCGACGGCAGGCGTTATGGCAGCAGGTGAATATACTTTTGGTACGAGTAGCATTGAATTAATGACAGTGACCAGCGGTGAAATGCAGGTTAAATTGCCCGGTGCTGATACTTGGCAAACTTATACAAGCGGCGAAACATTCAGAGTCGAAGCCAAGCAATCCTTTGATGTCAAAATGACCACAGATGTCGCCTATCTCTGTGTTTATATCAACGAATAAGCATACTCTCAGCCATGGCTAAAAATATCAACAATGATTGGGATAGTCATTTTCTTGAGCAGTCATTAATTTTTGCTGATTTAAAATTGCTCTTAGAACAGAGCAATTGGACTGATTAGCCGGGTAGTCAGGGCTTGCTGGCACTACTGGATAAGCCAGTCATTTTATCCAGCGGCCATACATTAGCTATGCATCCTCAGGATGAGACATTACCATTTCCTGATATGGGTTATGAAGAACGTGTCTACAAAAAGGCATTATCAGTACCCGTGAACAAAACTGGCATGACTTGTTTAATGCCCTTATCTGGGTGCTATTTCCCCAAACAAAAATTCTACTTAATTCCCTGCATATACAGGAACTCGAACGTCAGCCCGGCAAAAAAGAACGCCAGCCCGAGATGCCATTACCCACTTGGACGAGTCCGGCATCATTATTGCTAGTAGCAACCCAACTTACCTTCAAGCCCTGAAAGATCATCAATGGCAAAGTGTGTTTTTACAGGCTCGTTCGCACTGGTTTTCTAAAGATGGCTTTTCTGAGAGTAGGCAGCAACAAAGTATCGGTGCCTTTGTCTTCGGTCATGGCATGTATGAAAAAGCCTTTACGCCCTTTATCGGTTTTACCGGCAAAGCCTATTGCCTTGAAGTGGATGATAATTTTTTTCAATGTGACAAAATGAGTCAATATAAAAAGCTAGATCAATTATTGTCCGTCACAAAGCAAAATCATGAATCATCAGGAAGAAGCGACTATCGCCTGCCCTTATTGCGGTGAATACATTGATGTCTTGACTGTGTTTTTTAACGACCACACCGGATAAGCCCTTTCTGACAGAACGAATGTATTCAATTTTATCATAATGAATCAGAGGTTAAGAAGTCTAATTCACTAAGTAGTTTATGTTGACTGGCTGACATTGCCCCTCAAAAACATCTATTTGATGTAAAGATAGCATCAAATAGATGTTTTGTAAACTACCATCCTATAATGTCTAAAACAAATTTGCTACTATCAAGCTCAGTTTTTTCTTACTTAATAAAAATTATCCCTATTGCATTTGTTAATTCAATAAATGGAGAGAAAATATGGACGAAACAGCGGATGAATTTCAACTGTAATAAAACAATGAGTGTCTCACAATAATTAATTAAAATTGTCTTAAAAACCTGTCTAAATTATTATTTAGGCAGGTTTTTAATCACTCTGATCAACAAATCGTAAATATTTTTTTCAACGCTACCAGTAACACTTTATCTGCATATTGAGAACCGGTTAAATCAGGCATCTTTTTATTTTCCCTGTTTATTACTTTGTAAAACTGTAGCCGAAAGAGATCCTTGATCTGCAGTTGATTAATTTTCTTTTGGCCAGTTCCAACTGAACTGCTGTAGTCTTCATAATGCTCGGCAATACCAGGCAACTTAAAGTATTTCAACTGTTCAAGTAGTCTTTCGACTTCTTTATCAGTGGGCATATCAAGCATCATTTGAATGGCTTCACTTTTCTTCTTTGTTTGATTGTTTTGTTTCAAACTGGATGGTTGAGTCATAAGTTGTTCCTTTGATTTCTTTAGGTTGATAAATATTGATGTCGGGTTTTTCTAACGTAATGTCGAGTAAGTCTTCACTGCGGGTTAAATGCAAAGCACCTGCTTCGGGTAATTTGTTGAGTCGCTGTTCCAATAAATTGGCCACATACTCACTACTGAAGGCTTCAAAGACAAAGGCATCCAGCATGGCTCGTTCAGTGGCTTCAATGCCATAGATTTCACTGAGGCCAACAATCTTTCGCACATGAACTTTAGGGTTTAAACGCTTCTGAGCCAGCTTTTGATAGTAATCACTGGCACGAGGTGACAGTGCAATAAAGCGTTGAAACAGTTTTTGATCTTCTGAACGTCTGCGCTGGGCTAGCAATTCTTTGGGATGGTCCGGATCTTCAAAATCACGATGGCGCTCAAAGCTGCGAATGTGTCGGGCAATGAGTTTTTCCTGATCATAAACACAAAGTCGCTCGGGATAGATTTTTAAGGTCAGTGACTGGCTGGCATATTCTGCGGGCACTGAATAGCGGTTAGAATCCAGACTGATGCGAAACAGTTTGGTCGAGCGGACGGTTTCAATCCGTGCAATGTCATATCGGTTAATGGGCAAAGAGCGCATGGCCTGCACATCTTCAGGCAAACAATCCACTGGCTTTTTTCGGGTTTCGCCATGGATGCGCACATTAGCAATGTCAGCCATCCAGATTTTAATGGCTGGATTCAAGATCTCAAACTGAGTCAACTCCAGGCCATTGAGGAAGTTTTTTTTGACATAACCCACCCCGTTTTCAACCCGACCTTTTCATTGCCCTTACGAACGCCACAGGCTTTAATTCTAAAACCATAATGATGTGCAAAGTCTAAGTATTTAGGGTTAAAAACAATATCTTCTCCTGCAGGGCGAGAGAGAACGCCCGTCTTCAAATTATCAATCATGACTTTTTCCGGCACGGCACCAAAGAACTCAAAAGCATGTTGATGACAGGCCAGAAAGTGTTCCATGCTTTGTGATAAAGTGAATTCTACGTACATCATTCTGGAATGGCATAACACCATCACAAAGAAGTTCAGCTTGCGAGTGGTTTCACCCACTTGAATGGTTTTGTACAGGCCCCAGTCAACCTGAGCAGCTTCACCTGGTGCAAAGGCTAAGGTTAAAAAGCGGGCTTTCGTTTGGGTCGAACCTGATGAACATAACGTTTGACCACAGAGTAGCTCCCGTCATAACCCTCCTCCTGTACTCGTTGAAAGAGCTGAGTCGCCGTATAAGCATGCTTTTCCAGCAAACTGACAATATCATCCTTATAGGGATCGAGTTTGCTGTTTTGTGCTGCCGGTTTCCGTGGTCGATAATGTTTTTCCTGTAGCCAGCTCTCTACTGTGCGGTGATCTCAGATCCATCTTTTGTGCAATCTGACCTACGTTCAGCTTATCCTGTTGATACTGTTTCATACGGCACCAGGCTTCATAATCAATCATGATGGCCTCCAGCATTTAATTGTTTGAGTATTTGTTTTATGTGGACAGGTGAAGATGAGGTTTGTCTAACGGGGTCAGATTTGGCTGATGGGGATAAAGATAGGACTTGATACAAA
The DNA here is from genome assembly GCF_016097415.1 of sulfur-oxidizing endosymbiont of Gigantopelta aegis. Classification (NCBI taxonomy): domain Bacteria; species sulfur-oxidizing endosymbiont of Gigantopelta aegis. The sequence goes on from NZ_JAEHGE010000001.1 coordinate 958,966, forward strand.
GGATGTTTATAAGTGATTAGTTTGGCCTGAATGAGTTCTGTTCGTGCCTGAGTGAACTTTAATGTCCCTATATTCAACTGTTTCATTAAGCTCGGTTGTGAGTAATAACTCAGCCCATTTTGATCGGCAACGGTAAGTAAAAATAAATAAAATGCCATTGATTCACAAGAGCAAGACTCAAAGTGGCCATCACGAACCAGGCGGTGATCGATCCAACTGAACTGAGAGGGGATTTGACGTAATTGCCCTGGATTGGGCATAGGATGCTCGGTCATTGTTTTCTCCATGTTTTAGGTGAGTGTTGAGTAAAAGATCCTCGCCTAATTCTCGCAGTTTCAGACCACTCTCGACTATGTCATCTTGTAACGTACTACCGATAAGATGTGCAATTAATCCTATTAAAACAGTGGGTTGGGACTTTAAGATCTCTTGTAACGCATTGGCGTTAAGATCGTCTGTTTTCTCTTTTATATCAATCGCTTGCGTGATTAAGGTATCTTGTAACGGTAATGGGTTATCCAATGATTGTTGTACAATTTTCCAGTATTTTGGATTTTGGGAACGCCATTGCTGAACACGCTGGACATTGACAGTGCCACAGAAGTAGTTTTTATTTTGGTTTTGCAGCCATTTTTTTTGACTGGCGGCCTTACTGGCTTGTCGACACTCAGGTGCTGAGCAGAATTTCTGACGACCTTTAGAGCGGGGTTGGGTTTGAAAAAAGTGTGGCAGTGCAAGCACTTGCAAGTTCCTGAACGTGGCATTGAGTATTTCCTCTACCTGAGATAGTTGAGGAAAAGCAAGAAAAAGTACAGCAAAGAAAAGAACGGAAGAAGACAGAAGAAAATCCAAGTAGAACAAAAGATTTTTTTAAAAATTGGGAAGAAAAAGCAGAAGAAGAAATGACATTTTCAAATGGCCAAGATTAGGACACTTTCAGGAGACCCCTGACACAGAGGCAAGGCGATCCACTTCAAAAGTAAGCTGTTCATCGCTGAGTGCTTGCGCTTCAAGCGCCATCTGTGTGGATGCTGCCTTGATCTGCTCTTTCGCCTTTAAGATGGCGCGCTCTCTAATGACACTTTCAATCCTTTTTTCAGGAATGACCGCATACACAAAACGGCAATCCATGGCTTGCGCCATGCTTTGCATACTTTTGAGCGTGGCACTGCCTGTTAGCTCAGCAGATTCAGCTTGTGAAACCCGCCCCTTGGTAACGCCAAGGCGGTTTGCCAATTGCGTGCCTGACATGCCAAGCGCTTTGCGAACTGTTTTAAGCCATCCTTCAGAAGAGGGCACGGCATAGTCGCCAAACTGCTTTAAAGCTTGGTTCACTTTGTTTTGATATTGCTTTAAAACAACCGCTTCGATGCCCATCGGATGACCTTAATCTATAATTTAAACCATCATTAGTTTAGCTAAATCTATACCATTAAAACATACAAGTCAATATAAAGCTAAACTATTAGCGAAGAGAAGTTTAGTTATTTGTTGATTTACCTCATTTGCTTTCGGCGCAGTTACCCCGAAGCGCGATTTTTTGTGCTCTTTATGCAGGGCACTGAACGCTCACTCGCAGCCTTACCTGAGTTGAGTGATGATCTGCCACAAATCTGGATCATTGCACAATCATTCCCTGATAATATGGAATTTGAGCATACTATCTATTGTGAACGCGAGGTCACCGCCAAATCGGCTTAGGGATGAAAAACGTCTCAATCATTAGGAAAGACAGTCGTCCCTTGATAATTTTTCTTGATGAGGGCAATTGTTTCATCGCTTCGGTTGATACTGCGTGCCATCATGTGGGTGAGAGATGATAGCAAAAGCGCGTCTCCGTTTGATTTCATTGAGAATATTGCTATCTGCCATGCCCTTAAAAACCTTATTTTTACTTAAATTGGTACTTGTTTGTTAAATTACCTTTTGGAGTAACTTCAAAAGGGCGTTTTTTATGAAAAATGATCTTTTATACCGATAATATAGCTATTTTAGTGCAGTATAAAAGGCACGCTATTCTACCGAATAATTCATGCTCTATAAATTACTATCGCAAAATATCTTCCAGCCCTGTTAATTGCTGCTGATAAACATCTAGATTGTCCTTTTTAAATTTTTCCAAATTCATGAGCTTCCATTTTACCGATGGAAAATCCTGATAATCATAAATCGACCAGTCAGGTGCTAGACGATTAAGGCTTAACAAAAACGCCTTATCATTTTCGTCCAAACTGGCTTTTACTGCTTCAATAAGCTGAAGTCTTGTTGCCTCATAATCATCATAACTAAACTCAATTGCGCTCATGCCTTCAAACTGGTTTTCAAAGGCTGTGCGTTGATCAAGCAGATGTAGGGTAAGTATTTCATGGGTTGGTCGATTAGAGCTGACCAATCCAAGCAAAAAGCCGCGCTTAATTTCATCAGTGAATCCTTTATTTTCAAACATGAGCTTCACATCAAACAAATCTCTAGGGTGCTGCCTATCTAAGGCTGCACATATTTTGCCACCATAGAGCTGCCCTATTGGTACAATGGGCATCGTGCAAAATACGTCAAACTGTTCTTGTGCTGTTTCACAAAGCTGAGCTTTAATTGCTTCTCCTAGCAAACCACGCCCCACCATGTTTACTTCTATTTTTATGGTTATGCCATGCTCATTAAGTTGAAGCTTACAAATATTCTCTTTATGTTCAATTCGTATCGATGGGCGAAGCTTTTCAATGTTTTCCTTGATGCGCCCTAGTGCCACATTAATCGCATCAAGCGTTTCTTTTCGCTGTGCGATCTCAACATAGGTTAAATCAATATCTACTGATAACCTTGGCATATTACGCACAAAAAGATTAATGGCTGTACCGCCATGCATGGCAAAACAATCTTCTTTTGCAACTTCTGGCAACACATCGAGCACCAGCATCACCTGTTTTTTATAGGCTTCATTCATATCACTGCTTCCAACTCTTTGGGCACGGTTATCTGATATTTTGCAACGTAAACCCCATCGCTAACGATACTGCGTTTACCTGAGCCTAAATCAACTTTATCCAGATCGATAAAGTTAAACCATTCATGACCAGCTTTATCAGCCAAGTATAAAAACAGTCTTTTTACTTTTATCGAGCTACATTCTTCCAATAATTTTTGCACTGTTGCTGGGCGCAAATTATTCAAGCCCTCCATAAGCTCAAACACTTCCAAGAGTGGTTGAGATTTGGGAGCTAAATATAAACATTCCATGACTGCTCTTGCAGGACTGGAAACCTTAACCGTGAAGCTCTTATGTTCGATTTCTACCAAGCCAAGATCAGGCGGTAAAAAAGACGAAAGTTTACACTCTATATTTACTCCCCAGTCTCGCTTTTTAAACCAAAGTGGCAAGCTGTCTTTCTTGCCTCCAAATAATTGCACCCTCTTAGCCGATAGCTCCAAATAATGCGCTTTCCCTTGCATCGACAGAGCAGTTTTACCTGCGGGATGCACAAAGAGTCCTAGTTGAGATTGCAAAGCATAGATACCGCCCAAGTAATCGACCTGATCGCCATGACGTATTAATGCGCCCGTGCCGATAGAATCAAACCACTGGCTTTTTTTGTACCGTTTTTGTAAATCAAGACTATAGCCCTGCTCACTTAGCCATGCTGAAGAGAGCACTATGTCAGAAGGCTGAGTGCTAAGCAGTGTGTTTAATTTTGTCTCTCTTACGGTACTCATAGTACCAATTTACATCACATTTTAAACCTATTCAACAAAAAGGTTTAAAATTAATTGTTTTTAGGTACTGACAGTACCAATATAAAAATAAACATAAACTATAAAGCTGCAGCAATTCTCGCTGAGATGAACAATTGAGTTGTAGTGGTGCTTACCAAGCAGAAATAAAAAAACTTTTCGCAGTAACTTTAGCAAAATTAAAAAAATCGAATAAAAAGCTTGCATTTTGAGAAACAAGAGATCAAACTCTTGTTTTTCAATTGGTTGAATGACTTCATGTTAAAAAATATTTCCCTTTTATATGCTTGGTACTGTGAATTTTGGCCTCTTTAAGTCAGCAAAAAAAACATTTAAGTTTTTCTGCCCTGAAACAGGCCATCTCACTGCACTTTCATGCAATCAAAGATAGCCGAGTACAAGGAAAGTGTGATTACAGTCAACATGATGTGCTTATGAGTGCTTTTGCCTGCATGTATTTTCAAGATCCCTCTTTAAGTGAATTTCAGAAACAGATGGAAGAGGAACAGAATCAAAATAATTTACGCACTCTTTTTAATGTTAAAAAAATTCCTAAAAATAGTCAACTAAGAGACATTTTGGACAGCAAAACTCGGTGAAGTAACTTATTCTTATGAATTAAGCTGAAAACAGCATTTTTTGTTTGCCTGATGCTTTTTAAAATTTTTTTTGTTCTTTCTTTCTAAATAGCAGGCACGGGAGATGCTGCGTTTAATCGACGCATTTTCCCTAAAATAGGTTTATTTTCTTATTTTTACAGGTCTCATCTCCTCATAATCGTCTCTGTACAATAAAAAATCCATTAAATGTTCCCAGGAGTCCATCACAAAAAAGGTAATAACCCCTCTGAACTTTTCCCACATTAATTTTTTAGAGCCAAACTTTTTACGACAAGCTTGATAAGCCCTATCGGTTAATTCAAAAATTTGATGGAAATAAAAAGCCAGCAAGGTTAACAGATACATATTAAAGCTCAGGTGCTTCTTCCCATGACCATAATTATGCTCAATGTGATAGCCTTGGTTCTTTAATGTGTTGAAACATTCGTTTTCTATTTTCCAACGACATCGACCCGCCTGGGTCATTGTTTGAATATTATGTTCACTGATCTTTATGTCGGTGACCCAGCTATTTCGGTAGATAATTTTCCCTGCGGTATTGGTGAGGGTATATTCAAAAAGTTAACTTCAATGGCATTTTTTTCGCCATGTAAAGGGACATTATTTTTCCATCGATAATGATGTTGGTGCCCTTTTTCGTCAATCCAGTCCATTGATGGGAGTTCAGAAAATGCTTCAAGCCATTCAAATAAATATGTGTGATCACCAGGTTTGGCAACCAATAAATAATGCATCATTTCTTCAATTATATCTTCTATCATAGGTTGATGTGACATCAAACCATCACCACAAATCATAAATCCTTGTCTTGGATGTGCTTTTTTTTAGATTGGCTATAAAACGTTTGGCTGCATTACTTTCACAATCCTGTTTTTTTGTACCATCCGTATTTTGTATTGCTTCAGGCATGACAGGGAGCACTTGTTTTTTATCGGGGTGCATAATGGCACCTTGTAAAACAGCATGACTGTAGGTTATTTCACCCGTTCTATGTTCTTTATGAAGACAACAGTCACAATGGATTTGCTTAGAGGAATAATATTGCGTGCCATCAATAACACAAAGCAATGTGTTGGGTAATATGGCATACTCTTCAAGATGCTTATGTCGTCTGAGTCGTTCAAATAAATCTTTAAATGCAGGTGCAAATGTTTTAGAGGGTATGAGATCCAAAATGCAGCAATTCTCGCTGAGATGAACAATTGAGTTGTAGTGGTGCTTACCAAGCAGAAATAAAAAAACTTTTCGCAGTAACTTTAGCAAAATTAAAAAAATCGAATAAAAAGCTTGCATTTTGAGAAACAAGAGATCAAACTCTTGTTTTTCAATTGGTTGAATGACTTCATGGTAACTTCTCAATAAGTCTGTGCATTTAAACAGCACAAACTTTACCTTTCAGCAACTCAGGCAGATATGGGATCAAATTTCTCTTGCTGATCCGGTCATTAATAAAATCCCAGAATGAAATTCCTTGTTTCAAACAAGTTTTCTTTAAACTGACAAAGGTATCTCTGCAAAGTTGCCCATCCTTTGAGCGTGTACTACCACTAATTTTACGCTTAATAACATATTCTCGAATATCATTTTCACTCATTGATGTGTCAACGCCTTTTACCCCTCTTCAATCAATCGATTTAAGCTATTTCCTGCTGTATTTCATAATCGACTGGTGACAAATAATCATTAGCCGAATGAAGTCGCTCCCGATTATAAAATACCTCAATATATTCAAATATTGCCTGCTTTGCTTCTACTCTGGTTTTGAATCGACAATGGTGCGTCAATTCAGTTTTCAAACTATGAAAGAAGCTCTCTGATACAGCATTGTCCCAGCAATTTCCTTTGCGGCTCATAGACTGAATTATGTTATGATCCGACAATATTTTTCTATGACTATCAGAGGCATATTGGCTACCTCGGTCAGTATGCCAAAGCAATCCATCCATTGGTTTACGCTTCCATATGGCCATCAGTAAAGCATCATTGACTAGCTTGGCTTTCATTCGCTCATCCATCGACCAGCCAACAATTTGCCTAGAGAATAAGTCAATGACAACCGCTAAATATAACCAGCCTTCCTTGGTGGCAATATAGGTAATATCACCCACATAGTAGCGATCAGGTTGAGAGACAGTAAACTCTCTTTCCAGTAAATTTGGAGATATACGCTTATTATGCTTGGAATTAGTCGTCGCTTTAAAGCGTCTCTTCGTTTTACAAAACAAACCGGCTTTTTTCATTAATCGACCAATTCTCCGGCGGCTTATATGAACGCCTTTTTCAGCCAGTTTTCTTTTTAAGACGACGGGTTCCATAAGTCTTGCGACTGTCTTCAAACAGTTTTTTAGCTGCTCAGTAAGCGCTTCATTTTCTTTCTCTCTATCCGTTTTAGGAGAGCTAACCCAATCATAATAGCAACTACGGGAAACATCCATAAAACGGCACAGAATCGTTACCGGGTAATCTTTAGCCTGATCAGTTATCCATGCGTACTTCACAAAGTTTCCCTTGCAAAGTACGCTGTGGCCTTTTTAATAAATCACGCTCCTGAATCACTTTTGCCAATTCTTTTTTCAGACGTTTTACTTCATCATAAATGTGTTCATCCTTCTATTGGCTACCGTCTTCACCGGTTTGGAATATTTACTGATCCAGGTATGTAGAGTATTTACATTAACACCTAGCTCCCTGGCAGTCTGAGAAACGGGTTGATCCGTCTCATTAGCTAATTTGACAGCTGATTCTTTAAATTCTGATGTATAGCTTTTATTCGGTTTTTTTGTTTGATCATTCATTTTAGGTCACACTTTTTATCTTTTAGTTATTTTAAGTTGTGTGTCCGGTTAAGTGTAGCCACATTACATCAAAGCGGAGAAGAACTCAAAATGTTCTGGAAAATCCTTAAGATTCAGTGCATAAAGCGGTCGCAGTAGGTTCAACTGATTTTTTTAGGATTAAACCTGTGACTTCGCTATATTTGGCTAGCTCATCTCTCGACCACGCCTTATATGACGTTTCTGTTCGTAGGCTCATAGATTTACACTCGTGCTTCCTTCACACAAATTCTCGCGAGTTTGCATTTGCCGTCGGCTAGTACTTATAATCACACAAGGTGATTTCGGTTCTCCTACAGGGGACTTACACCTCATAAATTCACGCCCATGCTGGGCGTACCAAATAGCTCCAGCGGACAATTTAAAGCGGCACTTGTTTTGCTTACGCAAAAACGTGCCACTTTAAACTGCCGCTGAGCAAGGCGTTAGCTTTCTATAAACATGTCCAATATATTGCACACGTCCAACCCACGCGCTATACTTGTACAACATATCGTACATGTAAGGAGTTGCAATAATGCGTGTTATCTCATTCACCGAAGCAAGAAATACACTTAAATCTGTTTTAGATCAAGTAGTTAATGATGCTGACTGCGCTGTAATTACGCGTCGCGATAGCGATGATGCAGTGGTCATGTCTTTAGACTTTTACAATAGCCTTATGGAAACAGTTTATTTACTTAAAAGCCCTGCAAATGCTGAGCATCTCAGCAAATCTATAGAACAATACCATCAAGGTAAAACCAAGGAAAGAGACTTACTAAATGAGTAAGAACTTAGCATGGACTGATGCGGACTGGTCAGATTATATTTATTGGCAAAGCCAAGATAAAAAAACATTAAAACGTATCAATAAATTAATTGATAACATTCTTCGCTCCCCCTTTGAAGGTATTGGGAAGCCTGAGGCCTTAAAAGAAAATCTATCTGGTTTTTGGTCGCGTAGAATTGATGATACCCATCGTTTAGTTTACGCAGTTAATGATACACATATAACTATCATTGCCTGTAAGTACCACTATAACAAATCAAGCTAACAAGGAAATTATCATGGACAAAATAAAGCATTGATCGTTCCTCGCAATACTTTATTTTGCCAGTTATTTATAACGTTAGCATTATCAGTTAAGGGCACCCATCATTTAATCTCAAAAGATGGGTGGCCTAAACCATTTCGAACTTATTGGTATTGAAATAATTGGTGCAAGTGACTTCTTAAGAGATTCAATTTTAGAATCAACTCAGGCAAAATTATTACACTTAACGGATCATGTGCATAATCGGTTAGCCGGAGGTTTCTCTCCTCCACCCCCACAACACCCTGCATGTGGATCCGCACAGGGCGTTTCCCAAAGAAATTTTGACGACCTTTAGAGCGGGGTTGGGTTTGAAAAAAGTATGGCAGTGGCAGTGCAAGCACTTGCAAGTTCCTGAACGTGGCATTGAGTATTTCCTCTACCTGAGATAGTTTAGGAAAAGCAAGAAAAATAAATAACATTTTCAAATGGCCGGAATTAAGACATTTTCAGGAACCCCCTGACAATGT